>JBJXGJ010000046.1:0-11847 GCA_046153805.1 Ferruginibacter sp.
TTATATGACGCTAACCACCAGCGCAGGCACTAAAATAGGCAATACCATTAAATTACTTAAATTATAAAAGCCAGAAAAACAAGTAACAGTTTTAAGGGGCAAAATTAGAAGGTAGAGTATAACAACCAACAACCGCCCTTTTTAAATATAAAAGGGCGGTTTACCATAAAACAACCAAATAAAATATAAATAGTTTAAACAAATAAAATGAAAACAAAACACTTACTTACAGCAGGGCTACTAGTACTTGCATTTGGTGCTACTGCCCAGGTAAAAATTGGTAACAACCCTACCACTATAAACACCAACAGCGTATTAGAGATAGAAAGTACCAACAGAGGGTTATTGCTGCCTAGGGTGGCACTTACCGGCACAGCTAATTTTGCGCCATTAACAGCCCATGTTGCCGGTATGACGGTGTACAACACTGCTACTGCAGGCAACGTAACGCCAGGCAGCTATTACAATAATGGTAGTAGCTGGGTACGCGTTGGTGACGCATCTGTCCCAGGACCAACGGGACCTGCCGGACCAACTGGTGCGACTGGCGCTACAGGACCACAAGGTCCAATTGGGTTAACAGGCCCAGCAGGTGCTACAGGATCACAAGGCCCAACAGGGTTAACAGGCCCAACTGGTGCGACCGGTGCTACAGGCCCACAAGGCCCAATAGGATTAACGGGTGCCACAGGTGCAACAGGTGCAACAGGTGCCTCTGGCGCAGCCAGCGAGCCTTGGTTTAACCAAGCTACCGGTACTGGTGCAACGGCTAACACCCAAAATATTTACCAATTGGGTAACGTGGGTATTGGTACTACAACACCAGGAGCTAGATTGGATATAGGTACTGGGGTTGCGCAACAAGCGTCAACTATTTTTGGTAGAGACCTCTATAGTGATGATGGGGAAGATATAGCCTTACAACTAATTCAAGGAACTGCTTCAGTTGTTGGGGCGCCTATTGTTGGTACTGGTGCCAATGGTATCCGAACTAATTTTGACTTTGGGCAATCTTTCGTTAATCCAGGTGGATCAGTATTTTTGCGGTCGGGGTTAAGATTCTATTCAGCAAGTGGTTTGGGCAGTGGAACTATTGCAATAGTGACCAACTCGGTTGAAAGATTTGCGATAGATGGTCAGTCCGGTAGTGTGAATATTTACAGCACTGGCGGCGCTTCTGGTTCTACTGGTACTGGTACTAGCGCAAGTTTAAGACTTGGTGGATCAGCTGCATACGCAACCCGTGGAATAGCTAATGGTAGTAGCGTTTCAGTTGATGGTTCCAGAACTACTTACCTACTTACGAGTAGTGGTGGTGGAACAACAAGTCTAAATTTTCCTTCTGTCGCTGGTTATGAAGGGATGATTATACACGTGCTTAATTTGAATAATAGGGTTGCTGGAAATAATGATGTTTTAAACCTTGGTGGGCCGGTAACTTTACCTGATGGTACTGCTTTTACTTCTCTTGATGGTAACCAATCAGCAACTTTTGTAAATAGTAGTAGCCGTTGGATTGTGGTTAGTCGTGAGCTAAATTAAAGTAATAATGTTAGAGTTTTATAAACCCCGCTACCGCATCGTCTTGGTGTGGTAAAGGGTAAAAATATAATAATAGGTATAAAGCAAAACCTCTTGATTTTTCAAGAGGTTTTGTTTTATACTACAATTTGGTTGGGCAGGTTAAGTATAGCATTTACGGGATAGGGAAGGTTGGCGTCCTTTTTTAAAAGTTTTACAAGCGGTATTGTACAGCCAAATTAAATTGTATTTTTGAAAGAAAGGCTTGCAATGAAATCAATATACATCAATCCATTTACTGATTTTGGTTTTAAAAAGATATTTGCCGAAGAGGCAAGCAAATCCAATACCTCCGTCCGTGAGGGGGCGAGACCTGGGAGGTAAAAGAGAATTTATTGACCTTTTCTTGATAGGGAGAGCTTAGCAAACGTTGTGAGACAGACACCGCCGCGGGATAGAATGTAAAATTTTTTATCAAAAATAAAATTGTAAGTAACGAATAGTCACTATCTTTGCTGGTGTTTCAGCCAACGTGTTTTTTCAAATAGGCTTTTGTAAGTATCGCCAGCAAATAGTACCAAAATAAATAGACACCTTCTATTAACCCTAGAAGACCAATTAACATTTGCTTTACACACAAAAGAAAGGAGGCATGCGGAAGGTGATGGAGCAATTATTTATACCCGCAACTCGGGTTTTTGCTCTAATAGAGGGGTTTAAGATAAAGTTTTATAGAAAGTAATTTCAATTAATTTTATTATAAAAATAATATAGTAGGAATGTGCGGCCGGTTAAAGGGCTTATTAAACCTTAAAGAAGGTATTAAATTTGAGTTATTCAAACAATAAAAGTGCCAACAATGATTAAAACAAAGTATCTAATAAAGGCAACCATTTGTGGGCTAGGTATAGCATGCAGCTTTGGGGCTGCAAAAGCCCAAGTACTACCAACATCGCACAAATCTGTTTTTATGCAAAGCCTGCGGGCGGGAGATGTAACCACGGCCATACAAGCTGCAAATTATATAGTGGCAGCCGATAGCAAAAGTAGTTATAGAGATAGCTTGGCTATTTTGTACTACAATACCAATAACCTGAATGCAGCCTTTTATTGGGCAAGCGATATTTTGCGACAATCGCCGGCCAAAATAAGTATGCTAGAGGTAAAAGCCAGTTGCCTTAAAAAAGGCAACAACCCAATACCGGCTATTGATGCTTATACGGAGTTGCTAAAGTTGCAGCCCGGTGCTGTGTATGCTTACGAACTGATGAATTTGCAATATACCGCACAGCGCCTGCTGGAGTGTGCCGCTGTAGGCATGCAAACATTGCAGGCAAATAGAATAGACAGCAATATAGTGGCGTATTACAGCACAGATGGTAAAACAAGAAAAGAAACGCCTTTAAAAGCAGCCATTTACAACCTGTATGGTATGGCTCTTGCCGATTTAAAAAAGCTACCCGAAGCGCAAAAAGCATTTGAGCAAGCCTTGGCTACAGATGATACGTATGCAATGGCAATAAAAAATTTAGAAACGGTAAAGGCACTTTTGGCGACGGTACCAGAAAACCCAGAGCAAAAAAAGAGTGTTGAAAAGCCAAAAGGATAGCAAAGGCCGTGGCGATGGATAGTACCAGCGCAAAACTAAACTGGCAACATAATTAAAGATATAGGTTTGGGGCTTTGGTTTGAAAAATGTAGGGTAGCCTAACACTAAGATACATTAAAGAAATACGGAAGCGGCATGTTTATAAATAAAGCTATTGTTACCAATATTTGGCATATCTTTAGGCTTGTCAGTGTTAGTGTTGGTGCTTTTATTTAAATGTTGTAATTGATTTCATTTTACCCAAGTATTCGTTTTTTTTGTTTTTTTTTCTTAGTTTTTTTTGTTTTTAAATGTGGGCTGTCTCAATATAATGGGACAGCCTTTTTTTATTTGGCTAAGTGGCGGAGAAAAGTTTCATTTTTTACTGTTGCGTTACATCTTTGGCAGCAATCTAGCTGCGCTACGTACACCAATAATTCTTGCAAATGCGGGGCTTATTTAGACCCCGTTAGCAGCTTCACTAAAGGAATGTGTTTTATTTATTTTTATTCGCTCAAACTTTGTAAGTGTTTTTCGCTTATCGGCGAGTACGGCACCTAAATTTGATTCTAACACTTTTCTACTCAAAGTCTTGCTATATTTTCTCACACTCTTTAGAAGATATAGATAAGAGTAAATTGGAGATGACATTTGTATTTAAAAATAGGTCAACAGTTAAAATGCTCACTTATAGGCGAAGCGATTGGTTAGAAAAGTTTGTATAAAATAGTACAACCAATAAACTTTGGTTTTATATAATTTTATTAGCATGACGTATTTTCCGGCTCGGCTGCGGTTTCGCAGGTTCAATATATGGTAACCATTCAGCCGTAATGTAGTGGTCCTCTAATACAATGGTTGACATATCATACTTCTTCCATTTTTCATTAGCAATCAATTACTACTCTATTTTTTAAAAACATATCGCTGCTCTGGAGCTCTGATAATGTTGGATAATTTATTTCTACTGGCATATCGCCTCAAACGAGGCTAAAAAAGTTATGATTTGACCACCATCGGAGCGACATGCCAGTAGAAAAGAATGAGAATTTGGTAAGAAAACTCCGTAGGAGTGGCGTGTTAAACAAGTTTAATTTAAGCCTATGTTGAAGACAGAATAGTTACCAAATCTCTAAAATATTTACGGCATTTTTAAAGATGGAAAGCGATAAAATCTCTTAGAAAAAAACTTACCGTTTTAAGGTTTGCCATTTTTTATAAGTGCCGCTTCGCCACAGCCATTCGAGCGGGCCATAATTAAAATAGTTTAGCCATATTGTGCTAAAAATTACCTGCCCCGTAAAAACAAGAATGCCAAAAATAGTATAATAGAAAGGCCCAACCTGCCCCATGTAGCCAAGCCCTGCGCCCAAAAAAACAAAATTGCCAATGAGTGATTGCGTGATGTAATTGGTAAATGCCATTTTACCTACGGGTGCAAAAAAAGACAATAGCTTTTTGCCAACACCTGTTTGAAAAGCAAGCATGAAGATGGCTACATAAGTGAGTGCAAGCGGCACAACGCCCAACGCATACGCAACCGTTTGGTAAAAGCCATTTGGTTTCAAATCAAAATAATCGCCTTGGGCAGTTGACATAAAATGAGCCAAAAAATAATTTGCAGGTAGCCCAATACATACGCCTACTGCAATGATGCCATACAATAATTTTTTATAGTGTACAATGTTTCTGTAAAAATCTGACCTGCCCAATGCGTAACCAATTAAAAACATCCCGAGTACTTTTGGTATTCTGCTTACAAAAAACAAATAGCCATACCTGAAAAAAAAGCCGGCAACATGACTCTTAAACACATCCCACCAGTTACCGGTTTGTACAACATTGGTAATGTCTTGCCCAGCGTTTTTTTGAAAAAATGATTGCTCCAGTTTACCGCCTGTTTCAAACAAAATGCCTGCTGGTGCATTTAGCCATGGCCAATGCATTTTTGCAGCATATAACATGATGGGTAGCAGCACAAGCATGCCACCTGTAATAAGCAATGTTTTGTTGGAAAGCTTTCTAAACGGCAATAGTAAGAAACCTAGCAGGGCATAAAAGAAAACAATATCTCCAGGCCATATTAATAAATGAATGCCACCGAGCAAAAGCATAAACATCAATCTTCTTTTTATTACGGGTATTGCATCTACACCTTTTGCAAGTCCTCTTTTTACTTGCAGCGCAATGCCCCAGCCAAAGAGTAAGCTAAAGATGGAATAAAACTTTCCTTCAATAAGCATTTGGTGAAGAAAAGAGATTTTATGATCCAGAGCGGGTAACAACCATGGGCCAGTTAAGTGAGCGCTTTCTCTGTACCAGGTAAAACCGCTGCCTAGGTTGGCTATAAAAATACCGAGGATGGCAAATCCCCGAAGCACATCCATAAAAATCTCTCTCTCATTGGTTTGAACTGGTGATAAGGTTTGCATGTTGACAGGTGTTCGTTGTTTGGAAAATATTTTTCTTAGAATTGCAAAGGCGGTGGACAAAAAACTGATTGCACAAATGTATTTGAATTTGTATTATATGTAAAAGATTTTTTCGGCTATTTAGGCAACGGTGTTATTTGTATTTATTTTTTATGGCTTTGATGTTGATAGGCATTTTGTGCGAGGCAGGCGAGGGTGGGAGAATGGTGGGAGGTAGCAACAACGCGACGTAAACACCAATCGTTACGTTCTGCAACTACCAAGAAATTGATGCCATGTAAGGAATATAAAAACTATGCGCCGCTGGTTAAAAACCAAGTGGGGGCGAAGATTTTAGCGAAGACCGACAGAGGCGGAGAGATTTGTTAAAATCTCAGAAAGTAAGACCACATGAGGTCCACCATCAGACATAAAATTATTTATTGTTTGTTTAAGGATTTTCAAATACGATTTTTTTTTAGTTAGAGTTTGCCCATTACTAAATAACAATGTTTTACCTTTTTCTTTTTGTAGTTTCAAATTAATTTTATCACTTGGTTTCACTAATTCAACTTCAAAACTTTCCTCTGGCGATAAGACTATTGTTAATTGGTGAAAATTAAAACTATTGCATACAGTTATCTGTTTTGGGAGATAGCCAACACTCGAGATGATAATTTTTTTTATACTGTCTCTTATGTTGAATACTCTATTGTAAAGTCCTAAGGAATCTGTCAATCCACCATTGTTGAACTGACCAAAAAACACTGAGGCGAATGAAAGTGGCTCATTTTTATGATTAACAACTTTAATCATTATCGTTGTACTATCGTAAGGTGATTTTGATTTTCCTATATCAGTTAGATTTGAATCATTTGTTGCCAAAGGAAAATGTAAGAAACCTAGAGATAATTGGTTGCCTGAGAAATTCCATTTTCCTTTACCAATTTTTTTTATTTTAGTTGAATCTCGGTCTTGCATTTCAATGTAAAAAAAAATATTTTTCTCTTTGAAAATATAAAATCCCTTATGATAACTGTTTGAATAAATAAGTTGCCCTTCATAAATTTCATTAGCTATAATTTTAGATTTGATCTGCTGACTTAAACAAGTTTTACTTATTGAAAAGAGTAAACAAAATAGAAATACTTTCATGTGATTATAAACATTTATTGCCAAAATAAGGATTTTGATCAATATTTATTGAGTGACCATTTGGATCTTTTTCAGTATTAATTCTGTTTACAATAGTTTCTTTTCTTGGTTGTGGAAGGGCTAAAAATGCTCTACTGTCAAATGTTTCCTCCCAAGCTAAATCTTTACAATAATTATAACTGACAATTATTCCTTTTTTCTGCGCAAAATTGAAAAGTGCATTTGCAATCATGACATTATACCTGGCTGCAATATCTTGGTGTTGCAGGGGACCTGAGCCGTTTACGATATATCCTAAACTACTATCAATACTAATTATTTCCTCACTGAATACTTAGCCATAATCAGTTGCTAATTTTTGTTGCAAAGCAATGTCGTTCATGAGAATTACATGACGAAACCAATACAATAATTGGCAATGAGAAAAAACTGCTTTTTGCATTATTGTTGGTTTTGGTATGTAAAATAAAACCCGAAACAAAGTTCGGGTTTAAATTATTATTAATGTTGTATTCAAATTCTTCTTGCGGATTATCTGTTTGAATCAGATACTGCTGGGTATTTTTTAAAAACTCTTCAACAGTTGGACCTACTTTATCAAGCGATTCTGTTTTCCTCCAAGTTTCTTCTATTACATGCTGAGGCGTATTATTTAAATACTGCTTCAAGTCTTCAAAAAAATTGTTCATGTCGTTTTCCTCCTTTTATTGTTCGGTAAAATTGTTAGATTATTACAATTTTGAATTGCAAATGTATATACATTTCTCTTTAAAAAGGAAACATTTGTAGCATATTGTGCAACATTTGTATATACTTTATTATAACAAAATACATGCCTAATGCCGAATTATGCATTTAATCAATTAAAAACCAATGATATGTATTTTGCAAAGCTGTACATTGTATGAGTAAACCATATTATACAAACATCCGCTTCAACAAACCCTTTTCCCACAACTCCAAGCCTCGTTGCGTGACCCACGCAACGAGGCTTAGGTCTTCCCGCCAGTAAAAGCTAAATCAAAATCCAATCGCCCATGGGCACGGGTGAATGGAGCCGTGTGTGCCGCTCCTTAGCGGCATACGGTACAGTCCCTCAAAAGGCGGGATAAATTAACTAAGGCCGAACAAATGCTTAGCAGAACTTCAAAAGTTAAAAACCCAAAACATCATTACGTGCTTTTAAAATTGTTCAATTTCAATGTATAAATTACCAATCTACCTGGTTGGTAATTTCATTTTTTACCTGCGGGTATATTTTTCTGTAGAGGTCTTCGAGCACATCTTCTTTGCGGGGGCTGTTGTAATTGTTGTTGTTTATAATGGCCCAGTCGCTGTTGCTGAGGGCTCGCCTATCGCCAGTATAGCTGCCACTTTCTTGCTGCCAACGGTAGTTCTTGCTAAAACTGCGATAGCTGATGCTGCGGTTGCTGCGTATATCTCTAATGTTCATTTCCATGGCGGCAGTTGCATCAAGACTCTGGCGGGTAAGGTTAAGTGTTGCATAGACAGTTCTGTAAATGAGTTTGCCCGATGTGTCTCTTCCATCCTGCACGTTGGCGCTTACCTGGCGCTGGTAATTGGACGTTATCGGGTAAGGAATGTTGATATCCCGAAGCCTAAGATCTACCACCCAATCCGGCTCCACATTATCTCTTCGGGCATCCCAATCTGTATAAAACCTTGCTGCATAGCGGTTGTAGCTGTTGTTTTTTTGCAGTTCTCTCACCAGACTTTCCTGAAAATACTGGTTGCTGTAATTGTAACCGGTATTGCCCCAGCCGCTGTTAAAAAAGTAAGAGTTGTCTTCTACCCGGTTAATGACAATATTTACAATGGCAGATTCGTACGCCTCCTGCATTTTTGTTTTGCTGTCTTTAAAGCCGGGTACATATTTATCTGTGCGCTGAAACAGCATGTAAGCACGCTTAGCATCATCTTTGTTTTGCTTTGCTAAATAACTTTCTGCAACGCTGTAAGTAGCCTCTGCGGCAGCCTCATTTGTTTCCAACAATTCGGTACCAAAATATTGAGGGTTCACAATTTTAAATGCAGCGCTGTTGTTTAAAATAGCGTTGTAAGCATTTTGCAACGCTTGGTATTCTTTTATGAGTAAATCAAAACGGCTGATGTCTTTGATTTTGTTGTAGCTTTTTATTTTTGCCAGGTGCTCCAGTTTTATATTGTTGTATAAAATTGGTAAAGCCGAAAGTGCTTCTTCGTTGTTCTTGTCTTTTGCAAGTTTCTTCACCGCATCTTGCAAGGCTCGGTCTGCGTCGTTTCTTTCTAAATAGGTTTTGCTGCTGCCGCAGGCAGCTAAAATTACAATGGCAAAGAGGGGAAGTAAATATCTTTTCATAACGGTGTGTTTAACTATTCCCGATTAACAAATTAATATCCGAATACAATAACCTGATATTTTGTAGCGGTACGTTAACTTAATTTTTGGTGAAATGTACCATGTTTTAAAAAATGTAACATTTGTAAAACTAAGAATTTTACAGAATCTACGGCTTATATTAATTAGGCTATTTTATGAATAATCGCTGATTTGTTTTTAATACAAAAAAAGCCCCGTTCAAAAAATATGAACAGGGCTTTTTTTATGGAAGAGAACGCTTAGTAATTTCTAACACTCATTTCAGTTCTTCTGTTTTTAGCTCGGCCTGCTGCTGTTTTGTTATCTGCAACGGGTTTTGTTTCTCCGAAACCAGAAGATTTTAAACTAGAAGCATCAACTCCTTTTTCGGTAAGATAATTCTTAACGGCACCTGCACGGTTATCAGATAGTACTTGGTTACTTTCGTCAGAACCCTGAGCATCGGTATGGCCATCAATGTCAATAATCAAAGAGTTGTCAGCTTTCATTATCTTAACAACCTCGTCTAAAGATTTAAATGACTTAGGAAGTAATTTGTAGCTACCTGTCGCAAAGAATACATTTTTAGCTGCAAAGTTAATTTTCTCAATTACCTCTTTAGCAATTACAGGACAACCTTTGTTGCTTACCGGACCCTGACGTGTAGGGCATTTATCTTCTTCATCATTTATACCATCACCATCGGTATCTGGTATCGGGCAACCCTGGTAACGTGCCAAACCGAATACAGTAGGGCACTTATCAAGCTCGTCGTTTATACCGTCGCCATCTGTATCAGGTACCGGACAACCCTGGTATTTTGCAAATCCCGGAACATCTGGACATTTGTCCACCACATCAAGAATACCATCACCATCTCTGTCAGTAACAGGAGGAACAACTACAACTGCAGGAGCTGGCGCAACCTGAGGCGCTGTTGTTTTACCGGTACCAAACTTTAGTGCAATACCTGCACGGACTGTATAAATAGACCATGATTCTATCTCTCTCGGGTTGCGGCCCAAGTCTGTTTGAAAGGATGCAAAAGGAGAAATGGTAAACTGAGTAGGATTTGATTTTGCAGATACGGGAATATCAAAACCTGCGCCTACCTGTCCTGAAAAAACAGGCTTTTGCATGTCACTCCAATCTTCCCTCACATCATTTTGTTTATCCTGCGTGTAAGTAAATTTATTGGTAACATTAAAGCTAATTACGGGACCTGCAAACACGTAAAATGGAATTGAAAATGGCGTAATTCTTAAACTTGGTTCTATAGTTACATAACTTAAATTGGTTTTTAAATTTGCCGGGCAATCACATGGTGCTTGCACTTCATCAAACTCCCCACCTCTGTTATCATAAGCTACGTTAAGCATACCACCAAATATTCTACCAGGTCGATATTCTAGTAATAAAGACGCATACGGTCTATAGCCTTCACCTTTGTGAAAAGCGGTTGGCGTTGTAAATTCATTGTTTAATTTTTGCGTGGTACCACGGTATTTATTAAAATTAGCTCCCGCAGATTCACCAAGCCACCATACAGGTTTTACTCTTTTTAAAGTTTGTGCTTGCAATGTTTGGATGCTTAATATGGATATCGCTATAAGACCCAGCGAAGAAAGTTTTTTTATATAATTGTATTTCATAATTAAATTTTTAAAAAAATGTGAAAAGGAAAAACACACGCTACCAAGTGGCAGCATGTGTAGTGTTATTTTTATTAAGGAACATTTACAGTTGTATTAACCATAGTTACCGATGCAACTAAAGAAATGGCACGACCATTTAAAACGGTTTGTACTGCATTGCCAGCAGTAGAAAAAGTAACACCTGCAGAAGAAACAATATTGCCGGACATCACGCCACCACCGGCTCCATTAATTACTGCCGCACTTCCTACATACCAAAACACGTTTTTAGCCAAACCACCATTTATCAATAAAACACTTCTTGCGCCTGCAGGGCCTGCTACACCAACTGTTAAGCCTGCTGCCGTTTGAAATTTCCATACCGCATTTGGGTTCCCTTGTGCATCTAAGGTTAAATTACCATTGGTAATTTTAAAAGTACCACTTGCAGATTTGTATGTACCTGGAGCCAATGTTAAACCGCCCAATTCGCCCGCGCCAGGATCAGTACCGCCTGGACTACCGGCGGGAGAAATGCTGTTGTATAAAACGGTAGCATCAGCTAAACACTGCGCAGCTATTGCAGCAGAAGTAGCAGTTCCCGGGAAAGGCGGTGCTGTGTAAATTCTACCTGTAACCAAACCTTTGTTTAAGGGTGTTTCTGTGTACACATCGCCTGTGATACCATCATGAAAACCTGTTATTAAAGTAGAAGCGGCGGTAGTACCTATGCTGCCATTATTGATAACCGTATTTAACCCCTGGTTTGTAATGCCCGCATTACCACCAAACGCACCATACAACGCCACACTTCCTAAAACGGGAGGAATAAACGTAGTGCCTGTTGTTGTAAACGTCCATGTATAATTTGCCACCAATGCGTTACCTGCAAAGTCTTTTGCACCAGTAGTTATAGTTGCTGTGTAAACGGTGTTAGGTATTAGGAGTGCAGTAGGTGTAAACCTCGCTGTAGTACCCGAATACGATACTGTACCGGCAACAGGCGTAATACCTTGTGATAATAAAAATGTAGACGAATTAATTGTTGTTGGATTCATTGCTTCACTAAAAGTTGCAGCAATAATTTTTGAAAGAATTACACCCGTGGCCGCATTTGGTGGATCTGTTGAAACTACAATCGGTGGTGTAACATCTGCATTGGACAATCCCGTCGTAAAG
>JBJXGJ010000051.1:0-12251 GCA_046153805.1 Ferruginibacter sp.
AGCAAAACTTAAAATATCAAAAAAAATAATACTTAAAAAATTATAGAAAAAATAAAGGGTTTTTAGAGATGCCCTTTATTGGGTATGGGCGATAATGCCCACACCGCATCACTCTTCCCGCACACAATTATTTTGCACCAACAAAATGCATTGGTTAAAGAAGTATATGTAGATGAAATTAAAATGAACCGTGTAAGTTTTACTGCTCCGCTTATAAACAATGCAAAGCATATTTTATTTTTAGTTAAAGCCAAAGAAGATATATTGAAAAAAGTGTTGGAGAGGGAATATCTGCCTGAGGAATATCCGGCACAATTAATCAAAAATCCCCAATGGTTTATTGGTGAATAATGCTCACCTAGCATCAAGTACCCCAAAAACCAATTGCTCCAAAAACGCTTCTATTTCTTTTGGGCTTTTTTTCTTACTATAATCTCCGAGGCGCGGTAAGTGGTGCATAAAATAATATTGCATGTGGGCAGACTCTACCAAAGTGCTGGCAAGCGATGCAGGAAATTTGTATTTTGGATTGTATTCTTTAAACAACAAAGCAATTCTACCACACAAATCTTTATAAGGCTTAAAAAGAAAATCTTTGTTATGGTTATCAACCTCTTTACTTAAATATGTTTTACTACCCTCTGCAATAGCAATATAATAAAGTGCCTCTTGGTCTAACTCGCTAAAAACTGAACTGGCATTATCTTCCCACACAAGTATATCTATCAGTTTTCTTATTTTTTCTGCAGGGTCTATAACATTATTTAATTGAAAAATTACCTGAAATTCAACAAATGCCCAATACCAATCTACTAGATAATGAAGCAGTTTATGTTTGTTTTCAAAATACCGGTAAACGGTAGCTTCGGTACTGCCAATTTCGATAGCAAGTTTTTTAAAAGTAAATACCTCATACCCAATTTCTGACATCATCGTAACACTGGTTTTAATAATTTGCTTACCTATGTCAGTTCCTTCAGGATCTCTAAGAAATAACTTTTCATTCATTCTTACTCTAAAATCTACCTGCATAATTTCCGTTTGGCCAAAAGTACATAAACAATCAAACATAATAGTAAAATATTTTTTACAAAACATTTTAATTTATTTATAATAGTATTACTATTATTTAAAACAGTTTCGTTACTTTTGATTTTCAAATAAGTTAAATGGCAAAACAAACAAGTCTATCATCAGCATTAATAAAATTACACAGGTTGGTAATGACCGATAAAAAAGATGTGAGTGCCGTATATTTCTTTGCCATTGCAGGCGGGTTAATTTCCCTTACATTACCGTTGGGCATTCAAACAATAATAAGCTTTGTAATGGCTGCAACTCTTTCTACATCAATTGTTATACTTATTATAATTGTAATTGGCGGCGTCTTTTTAAATGGATTTGTACAAGTAAGGCAACTACAGGTAATTGAGCGTATAAGACAAAAGATTTTTACAAGATATTCTTTGGAATTTAGTAACCAGATACCTAAAATAGATGCAGAAGCAATGGATAATTATTACTTGCCGGAGGTAGTTAACCGCTTTTTTGATATTCCTGCGCTGGCAAAAAGTATTGAAAAAATTTTATTGGATATTCCTGCATCAGTCATTCAAATAATTTTGGGATTAGTTTTACTTTCCTTTTATCATCCGGTTTTTATTGTGTTTGGCATATTTGTTTTTGTTGCTTTGATCTTCATTCTCAGAATTACATCTCCCAAAGGGTTTGAAACAAATTTCATATCCAGCGATTATAAATATGAAACCGCAGGGTGGCTGGAAGAAATGGCACGGGCAGCAAAAACATTTAAGTTTAGTAAAGATGCTTTTCTGCACATGAAAAAAAGCGATAAAATAATAAGCGGTTACCTGACCAGCAGAACAGCCCATTTTAAGATTTTAACTATTCAGTATTGGAGCCTTATCGTTTTTAAGATTTTAATAGTATCGTCTATGTTAATAGCAGGTACTTGGTTGTTGCTTAACCAGGAAATAAATGTAGGGCAATTTATTGCTGCAGATATTATTATTATCCTCATAATAAGTTCTGTTGAAAAACTGATAGCTGTAATGGATAATGTATATGAAAGTCTAACGGCCATAGAAAAATTGAGTAAGATTATAGACAGCAAATCAGAAGTAAGTGGTGCCCTTTTATTTACAGGAAATACCGGAAGCAGTATAAAATTTATAAATGTTGGTTACACATATCCTGACGGCAGTGTTGCACTAAACAGTGTAAACCTATCAATACCAAATAAACAAATTGTCTGTGTAACCGGCAAATCGGGCGCAGGTCGCACTACAATTTTACGGCTACTTACAGGGTCGTACACAAGTTTTACAGGTGGTATTTTAATAAATGATATCCCAATCGGAAATTATGACCTGGCCTCACTAAGGCTTAATACTGGCGCTATGTTGCCGGAACAGGATATTTTTAAAGGAACTTTATTGGAGAATTTAACGATGGGTAATGACAACATTTCTATGGATGAAATCATGTACCTCTCAGATAAAATAGGATTTACTGATTTTGTAACTGCAAATAAAATGGGCTATAATATGCTGCTGGATCCCACAGGTTCAAAAATCAGCAAACACCTTACCCAGTCTGTAAAACTTATCAGGGCCTTGGTGGGGAAACCGTCTTTACTCTTAATGGAAGATTTACTAAAAAATTTATTGCCGGAGCATAAAGTAAATATAATGAACTATATAAGAAATGAAAGCAATGCTACAACACTAATAATAAGCAACGATGAAATAATACACAAGTTAAGTGATGCTGTTATTACTATTGAAAACGGTACAATAAAAAATTAAAAAAGCATGGAAAACTCGTATAAATACTTGCATGTTGCGCCACATAATATGGATGCGCACAAAAATATTCAGGCTTTCAAAAACATATATCGAATTGGCAAAACCAGCAATTTAAAAAAATGGCTATCGGGAATCTTTATCTTAACTATTGTTGCGTTTTTTCTTCCATGGACACAAAATATAAAAGCGAGTGGCAATATTACATCTATTGAGCAACAACAAAGGCCCCAGGAAATTAACAGTGTTATAGGAGGTAAAATTGTGCGGTGGTTTGTAAAAGAAGGTGATTATGTAAACGTTGGAGATACTATTTTACAGTTGGGAGAAGTAAAGGTGGAATATTTTGACCCCAAGCTTTTGGAGCGAACACAGCAGCAAATTAATGCGAAAAGAAACAGTGCAGCTGCTTATGAAAACAAAGCAGCTGCTGCGCAAACACAAACGAATGTATTGACAAGTGGACGTGTATTAAAGCAGAGTGCTGTTGATAATAAAATTGAACAGCAAAAACTTAAAATAAAGAATGATGAAACAGATTTGATAGCAATAAACAATGAGTTGTCAGTTTATAAACGACAGATAGATGCGGGTAAAATTATGCTGGACAGCGGTGCAGTTTCGTTGATTGAGTTTGAGAAAAGAAAAGTAAATTATCAAAATGGCGTTGCAAAAAAAATAATGGCAGAGAATAAATTATCGCAAAGCAAACAGGAGCTTATCAACCTAAGTATCGAACAAAATATTTCAGTAATGGAATACAACGACAAAATTGCCAAAGCAGATGGAGACCGTTTTGGCTCTCTTTCCAATGCTGCTACAACAGAAGCCGAAATAAGTAAACTGCAAAATACGTTGAGCAGTTATGATATTAGAAACAAACTATATTATGTAACGGCATCGCAAAGCGGACAAATAACCAAGGCTAAAAAAGCTGGTATAGGTGAGCTACTAAAAGAAGGAGAAATGATAGCCGAAATTGTGCCTGACAAAATTGACTATGCAGTAGAAATGTATGTAGAACCAATGGACCTACCACTAATAAACAAGGGGCAAAAAGTGCGTTTTGTTTTTGATGGTATTCCCGCAATTGTTTTTAGTGGATGGCCGCAGGGCAGCTTTGGCACATTTGGCGGCATCATTAGCGCTGCCGAAACCAATGTAAGCGACAATGGAAAATTTAGGGTATTGGTTATTGAAGACACTTCCGAAAAAAAGTGGCCAAAAACATTACGCGTGGGGAGTGGTGCACGGGGCATTGCATTGCTAAAAGATGTACCAATTTATTACGAATTGTGGCGACATATAAATGGCTTTCCGCCGGACTTTTATCAGTCTACCGATATCAAAAAAGAAAAAAAATAACGATGAGAAGATCAGTTTTGGTATCGGTAATATTTTTCTTTTGTGTTACAAAAATTTTTTCGCAGCAAGCTACCAACACCATATTGCCGCTAGAGGATTTTATTGCAAAAGTAAAACAACATCACCCGCTTGCAACAGTTGCAGCCATTACAGAAGAAAAAGCTGTTGCAGGTATCCAAATTGCAAAGGGTGCGTTTGACCCTGTTTTAGATGTAGAAGCCAACGCCAAAACTTTTGACGGTAAAAATTATTACAGATACAATAATGGAGAAATAAAAATACCATTACCCATTGGCGATTTTAAAACCGGTATAGAAAATAACGAAGGTCAATTTTTATTTAGCGAAGTTACCAGAGGAAGCAGCAGTTATGCAGGCGTAGAAATTCCACTAGCTAAAGGGTTTATAATAGACAAACGAAGAGCCGCTTTACAACAAGCAAAAATTGCCTTAAGTGAAAACAGGCAACAGCGAAATATGATGATGAACGATTTGCTGTTGGATGCTTACACAAGTTACAATGAGTGGGCAGGCACGTTTAAATTGTACAATTTATTTTCAGAATATGTGGCTGTAAGTGCTGCCAGGCTTAAGCTCGTAAACATTGGTTATGTAAATGGCGATAGGGCAGCGATGGATACAACCGAAGCATTTATACAAATGCAAAATTTTATGCTGTTGCAAAACGAAGCTTTTATGGCTTTAAACACGGCAACTTTTCAACTCAATAATTTTATATGGGATGAAAAACAAACGGCACAAGAAATTGCCGAGAATGTTGTACCAGATACTCTTGTGTTAAATGCGATAACACTACAGAAAGCATTGCTAAATATTATTGCAGAAAGCAATACTACAAACCCTCTTTTACTGCAATACCGTTATAAAATTGAAGGCTTGGAAGTAGAGAGAAAATTAAAATTTCAAAATTTGTTGCCCGAGGTAAATGCAAAAGCTAACATACTTAATAGAGATTTTAATCCCCTAAAAAATGCGGGGCTTCCTTTGCTGGAAAATAACAACCGATGGGGCGTAAGTATAAAAGTTCCATTACTTTTTAGGCAAGGCCGTGGAGAGTATAAAATAGCACAATTAAAGTTGCAGGAAAATAATTTACTCTTAAAACAAAAAATTGTTGAAACAGAAAATAAAATAAAAGATTATTACAACAAAGTAACCATTTTGCAAACACAAATAACTACAGCAAACAGCGCACTCAAAAATTATAATTCTTTATTAAGAAATGAATTGCTTCGTTTTAACAATGGCGAAAGCAGTTTGTTTTTGGTAAACACCCGAGAAAATAAAGTGCTGGAAATAAAACAAAAGATAATCGAACTACAGGTAAAACTATTAAAGGCTACTTACACTTTAAATTGGGCTGCGGGTCTCTTAAATAGATAGTAAATAAACATTAATATTTATCTTATTTCGGTATCAACAGGTAGTAAAAGCCAACTAGGTTTTGTCTCCCCTTTTCTTATCTTTGCCAGATGCTAAAAATAAGTAACCGTGGGCACGAAATGCCTGCTTCTCCTATAAGAAAATTGGTACCATTTGCAGAAGCTGCAAAAAAAAGAGGGACAAAAGTGTTTCATTTAAACATTGGTCAGCCAGACATTGAAACGCCACAAGTTTGTATAGATGCTGTAAAAAATTGTGATGTGCACATACTTGCATACAGCCACAGCGCAGGTAATGAGAGCTACCGTAAAAAGTTAGTAGAATATTATGCAAAAAATAATATTGATGTAACAGCTGATGAAATTATTGTAACGACCGGTGGCAGCGAGGCAATTCTTTTTGGTTTTATGGCATGTCTAGATGCGGGCGATGAAGCAATTATTCCAGAACCCTTTTATGCAAACTACAATGGTTTTGCCGTGCAGGCCGCTGTAAAAGTAGTACCGATAAGCAGCAGTATTGAAACCGGTTTTGCCTTACCTCCCATTGAAGATTTTGAAAAAGCTATTACTCCAAAAACAAAAGCAATTGTAGTTTGCAACCCTAACAACCCAACGGGTTATTTATACAGTGCAGCCGAAATGGAAACGCTGAAAGAAATTGTAATAAAGCACAACCTATTCTTATTTGCAGATGAAGCATACAGAGAATTTTGTTATGAAGGTTCTCACACTAGTGCGATGCACTTAAAAGGAGCAGAACAAAATGTTGTTTTGATGGATACCATCAGCAAAAGATACAGTGCATGTGGCGGTAGAATTGGCGCTTTCATTACCAAGAATAAAGAAGTAATTAATGTAGCAATGAAGTTAGCACAGGCAAGACTAAGTCCTCCATACTATGCACAGGTTTTGGGCGAGGCAGCAGTCGATTTACCGGATAATTATTTTGATACTACAAAAGCAGAATACAAACTACGCAGAGATACACTGGTGAAGTCTTTAAATAAAATTGATGGTGTTTTTTGCCCCAACCCTGGCGGTGCATTTTATGTGATGGCTAAATTACCAATTGATGATTGCGATAGGTTTTGCCAGTGGTTGCTGGAAGAATTTTCTTACAATGGTAATACCGTGATGATGGCGCCTGCTACAGGTTTTTATGCAACGCCCGGTTTTGGTAAAGATGAAGTGAGACTAGCTTATGTGCTGAATGCAAATGCAATTGCGCAAGCTGTAGAATGTTTAAAAGAAGCACTGAAAGTTTATCCGGGTAGAAAATAATTTTTACTTTGCAGAATTAAAATCCTGTTATTGCGGGAATGGGATTTTTTATATTGATGATCAATTACAAAAAGTATTGTTTTTACAACCAATAAAAAACCCCTCTCAATTAAATGAACGGGGTTTTTATTTATGCTTCATCAATCAATCAAACTTAAAAATTCCTCACTGTCATTTCTGTTCTTCTGTTTTTTGCACGACCTGCTGCAGTGGTATTGTCAGCAATTGGTTTTGTTTCTCCGTATCCAGCAGATTTTAAACGAGTTTCAGAAATACCTTTACCCACCAAATAGTTTTTCACTGCACCAGCACGGTTATCAGAAAGAACCTGGTTGCTTTCACCAGTACCCTGTGCATCTGTGTGCCCATCAACATCTATCATTAACGTTTCGTCTGCTTGTAAAAGTTTTGCAACTTCATCAAGCGATTTAAACGATTTTGGCAATAATTTAAAACTGCCTGTTGCAAAGAATACATTTTTTGCAGCGAAGTTAATTTTCTCAATTACTTCCTTGGCAATTATCGGGCAACCCTGATTACTTGCAGGTCCTACTCTTGTTGGACATTTATCCTCCTCATCGTTAACACCATCACCATCAGTATCAGGTATTGGGCAACCTTGGTAACGGGCAAGTCCTTTAACAGTTGCGCATTTGTCCTGCTCATCATTTATTCCATCACCGTCAGTATCTGGTATTGGGCAACCTTGGTATTTTGCAAGACCCGCTACATCAGGGCATTTGTCGTCTAAATCTGTAATGCCATCACCGTCTCTGTCAGGGCAACCTTGCAATGCAGATAAACCGACTACATCCGGGCATTTATCATCTGCATCTAACACGCCATCACCATCACGATCCAAAACCACAGGTGGCGCTGGCGGCAATACCACCGCTCTTTCTTTTTTATCAGAAATAGAACTTGTAAAACCTAAACTGTGATAAAAATGATATGCACCGTTTTCTGTAACTGGAATGCGGTATTGTGAGTTAAGAAGCAGAAAAGTTCCTCCCGATACCTTCAACTGTACTCCAACGCCAACTGGGGTAAAGGCACTGTAATAACCAGCCCATTGGCTTGCACCAAAACCTACGCTTACAAATGGTGTAAATATGTATCGATCTGTGAGTAACTTAATATTTGCTGTAGCTGCCAATTCTGCTAAAAGGTGGTCGCCACCGTCAATGTTCTTTACTGCATCTGATACCGGATGTTTTAAAATAGCCGCTGTAAGTGTAGCTGCAAAATCTATGTGATCAGTAAATCCTTCTAAATAACTGATAGATAGAGCTGGGTCCATCCTTTTAAATTTAAAAAATTGCTTTTCGTTTATTACGCTTTCAAGGCTTTTAGTACGTACATCCACCGCCGATTTGTAATCTATCAAACTAAAATGAATAGCTAGGGAAGGGCGCTTTTTGTAATCAGATTGTGCAAAAGTTGTTGCACCGGCTGCTATGGCTAAGAATAGGAATATAATTTTCTTCATAAATAGTGATTTTTTTTTTCGTAAACTGCACAAAAGTAGAGTCTTATTTTTTAATTCTAAAATAAATTACATATTATTAGGCCAGAGTTTTTTATAGCAAGAAATTCGGTCATTTCATTTGTTAATTCCTTTTACCAAGAATTTCCACTTTTACTCTTGTTAGGCCAGTGGAAATAAAGTCCAGTTTTTTAGCGGCAGACATCGTTAAATCTACCAACCGCTTCGTATTCTTATGTAATCTATCATTTGTTTGTACAACAACAGATTTACCGTTTCTTAAATTGGTTACCTTTATATAGGTACCTAGCGGCAATGAATTGCAGGCAGCAGTAAATTTTTTATGGCTAAATTTTTGGCCAGAGGCTGTCTTTCGTCCTTCAAACTTTGCTGAATAGAAGCTTGCCTGACCGTAGAGCGTCTTAATATTCTTTGTACTGTGTTTGGCTACTATTTTTTTAACTTCTTCTTTCGTTTGGGCAAAAGCATCGCTGTTAAATAAAAATAAAGTGATAACCACAGCGGCAAAAACAGCTAGTGTTTTAAATATTTGCATGCATTAATTTTAGTAAAAAATTATTTTGCGGGGAAAAACTGTTGTTTTAAAACTTTGTCTTCACCATAAATATCGTCATAAAATTTAATATACCCGTTTATTGTCTCACAGGTAATGTACCTAATAAATAACGGCATTTTGTTTTT
Organism: Ferruginibacter sp.; assembly: GCA_046153805.1. Lineage (GTDB taxonomy): Bacteria > Bacteroidota > Bacteroidia > Chitinophagales > Chitinophagaceae > Ferruginibacter. The sequence goes on from JBJXGJ010000051.1 coordinate 9,065, forward strand.
TACCTTCAAACTGTGTTTTTGTTTTTGGGCTATCCAGCTAGAAATAGAATCTGTGTTGTAAGAAAGTGTATCAGTTTTTTTTAAACTCATGCTGTCGTTGCGTACAATATAATTGGCAAGTTGCTGCCACTCCTGCACACGCACGCAACCATGGCTCAAGCAGCGCACTCCGTTTTTAAAGAGATAACGTTGGTTGGTATCGTGCAGGTAAACGGAGAACGGATTTTCAAAATTAAATTTTATAACGCCCATCGCATTATTATCTCCACTACCCTGCTGTACACGGTATGGAATTCCATTTTTGTATTTTCCCCAGTTTATGGCAGCGGCATTTATTCTTTCTCCTTTTGCGTTTAGCAAGTACAAGCCTTTGCGGGCAAGGTAGTTTGAGCTTCTTTTTAAGCCCGGCAACATATCTTTTGCAATAATGCTGGTAGGCACCGTCCAAGTAGGGTATAAAACTATATTGTCTATAGCGCTGGTAATATTAGGTGTAGGGGTGGCCGGTTTACCACAAATTATCTTCGATTCAACTGCAACCGTATCATTGCTCCACAATTTTAAATTGTAAGAAGGAAGGTTTACCCAAATATATTTTAAAGGCATTTCACGTGGCAGCAATTTATATTTATCCAGTGTGATGGCAATTACATTAAATTTTTGTTTGTCAGTAAAATTCAAACGCTTAACCACACTGTTTCCTATTTTTCCATCAACCACCAAATTCTTTAACTTCTGGTATTTTTTTATTGATACTGCAAGCTGGGTACTATCGGCATTAGCAGCAATCGTAATACCTTCTTCAGCCATTCTTTTTTTAAATGTTTTAATAAATGAAGCTGAATCTTTAAATGGATAATTTAAATAAGTATAGTTGCGATTATCCATGCTATCTGTAAAATTTTTAATAGCACTCTTTAAAGAAAGATATTCCCGATACTTTGGTTGAACCATCGCTAAAATATTATTAACGTTTTCACCTTTGTTTATTTGTTCAAAACTAGGTTCAAAAAAAGTTCTGTATTTAGCCGTGTCATTTTTATAAGAGGTACTGTCTTTTACAAGCCTACCTTGGGCAAGGTCTTTTAATATGCCTGCATAGGCATCGCTAAATATAACATCTGCGTTAGCCCACAATACGGTATTTGTTCTTTTTACTGAATCTCCGTCTAGCTCTTTTTTAATGCTCACTATTTTTTCAAAATGATAATCCTCTTTATATAATCCGTTTAAGGCAGCGTCGTGTAAAAATCTAATAAGTAAATCTGCGTTTGGTGTCCATTTTTCTTCATTGCTCCAATAAGCGGCATGGCCATTTTTGCTGTAGCACTGTCTAAGTACCTTATAATAAATAAGTAGAGTAGAATCTGAAACACGGTTTTTATTAGAAGCGGCTGCATTTAGAATGTCTTGCACATTTGCACTTACTTTTTCGTTCATTTCTGAAGGATGGAGAGCCATATCATTATCTGCTAAACTCTTTTTGCTCCTGCACGACAAAAGGCAAAATAGCAAAAGAAAAACCACTAAAAAAAAACGTTTTATGTGGCGCAACATGGGTTTAGAATTATATTTTAAAGGTAGTTTTTCTAAACTAAATTTGTATGACAAATGAAGGATTTACAATAAAACATTATTTTTCTTACATGAAATATTACATCATTGCTGGCGAAGCGAGTGGCGATTTGCACGGCAGCAATTTAATAAAGGAACTTAAAAAAAGAGACAATGCTGCCGTTATAAGGTGCTGGGGAGGAGATAAAATGGAAGCTACAGGTGCAACAGTTGAAAAGCATTACAGAGATTTAGCCTTTATGGGGTTTACAGAAGTAATCAAAAATTTACCTACGATATTTAAAAACATTGCATTTTGTAGAAAAGATATAGCGTCTTTTGGGCCTGACGTGATTATTCTAATTGATTATCCTGGTTTTAATATGCGCATAGCAAAATGGGCACATCTTCAAAAAAAGAAAGTCGTATATTATATTTCTCCACAAATTTGGGCATGGAAAGAAAAACGTGTTTATGCCATTAAAAGAGATGTTGATAAAATGCTGGTCATATTGCCATTTGAAACAGATTTCTATAAAAAATTTAATGTTTCGGTCGAGTATGTTGGCCACCCGCTCGTAGAAGTTATCAGTGACTTTAACAACAACAACCAACACATAAAAAAAGAAAACATAGTTGCACTGCTGCCGGGTAGCCGTAAACAGGAAATTTTAATTAAGCTGCCTATCATGTTAAAGGTTGCAAATTACTTTCCTTCCTATAAATTCATTGTTGCAAAAGCGCCCGGCTTGGATGATGGTTTTTATGAAAATCTTTTAGCACCTTATCACAACGTTGCTGCTGTGGCAAACCAAACCTATGAGTTACTTGCAAAAGCAAAAGCTGCACTAGTTACAAGCGGGACGGCCACGTTAGAAACAGCACTATTTAAAGTACCTGAAATTATCTGTTATAAAGGTGGAAGAATATCTTACGAAATTGCCAAACGTCTTATTAAAATAAAATACATAGGGCTTGTAAACCTTATAATGAATAAAGAAGTTGTAAAAGAACTTATTCAAGATGATTTAAATGTAGAGAATTTATGCTCAGAATTGAAAAAACTTCTAACAGATGATGATAAAATAGACAATTTGCAAGCCGACTACAGTTCGTTAACCCAACTTTTACATGCAGGAGGGCATGCATCTTCTAACGCAGCAGAAAAAATATATAATTTAATAAAAAATTAATGCCTTAGTAATTTAAAAGCGAGAATGACCATACAAACAATAAACATAAAAATAGATAGTCGGTTTATGCCATGCATATACTTCATCCACTGTGTAGACTTATCATTAGGATCTTTTTTTACCAAAAATAAATATTGACCTACTTGTTTAAGAATACTCATAATAATTTTTTGTGTTGGTTTCTTTTAAGATTCATCTTGCTCTTTGCGAAACTAACGATTGATAGTGTAAAAATACAAAAACTCATCCTAAAAAATCAATGAAAGTTTGCGCATTGCAGAAGTTATTAACCTAAGCATTAATTGCGGAGCAATTATTTATTTTTACCAAATATGACAAGAGAAGAAAAGTTTATGCTGGAAGCTGTGAAGCTGTCACAAAATGGAATGAATAACAGCGAAGGTGGGCCATTTGGGTGCGTAATTGTAAAAGGAGACATT
>JBJXGJ010000053.1:0-12153 GCA_046153805.1 Ferruginibacter sp.
GTTTACCGTATTATTAGCAGGAAACGATTACAAAGACCCGTTTTATATTAAAATAATAATATATCACTCTCCTTTTAAGCAGAAACTAAAACCAACCATTATCACAAAAGAATCCAATATAATATTTGATAAGTTTGCTAGCAAGATAAACAGCCCTATTGGGTTTCGTTTGTTTCTGCTAATGAAATTGCCGGCTGCCTTTTTTTGTGGTGTAAGAGTGAGGTACACTGACGCAGATAAATGCGCCGTAACTGTGCCATTTAAATGGCTTAACAAAAACCCATTTAGAAGTACTTATTTTGCCTGCCTCTCTATGGCTGCAGAAATGAGCACAGGCGTACTTGCCATGGGCCATATTTATAAAAAAATGCCCGAAGTAAGCATGCTCGTAACAAAAATGGAAGGCAATTTTTTTAAGAAAGCCACCGGCACTGTTACCTTTATTTCAGAAGATGGACGAAGAATAGCTGCTATGGTACGGGAGGCAATGGCATCGGGCAAAAGTACATCAGTAAACGCCTACTCAACAGGGAAAGACAAAGCTGGAGACACAATTGCGGAGTTTATAATAACCTGGTCATTTAAAGTAAAAGCAGCTAAAGTTTAGCCATAAAAATAGTGCTTGTTTTTAATTGTGTAAATTGCAAATAATTGGTCACTAAAAATTGAACAGCTACAGAGCATAACCCTCTGCAAAACTCAATTTTAAGTAAAATGAACATCATTTTACTTAAAGATCGTAACAGGACAAATTATGGCAAAAGAACTTCGAAAACAATTAGCATTAGAATACCATTCCAAAGGAAGACCCGGAAAAATTGAAGTAATACCTACCAAAGAAGCAAAAACCCAGAGAGATTTATCGCTAGCCTATTCCCCCGGTGTTGCAGAACCCTGCAAAGAAATTGTAAACAACCCTGATGATGTTTTTAAATATACTGCTAAGGGAAATTTAGTTGGCGTAATAACCAATGGCACTGCGGTTTTAGGCCTTGGGAACATTGGCCCAGAAGCCAGTAAACCTGTGATGGAAGGCAAGGCGGTTCTATTTAAAATATTTGCAGATATTGATGTTTTTGATATTGAAATAAACGAAACAGACCCGCAAAGATTTGTAGATATTGTTGCTGCTTTAGAGCCTACATTTGGCGGTATTAATTTAGAAGATATTAAAGCACCTGAATGTTTTTTTATAGAACAGGAACTTAAAAAACGTTGCAAAATACCTGTCATGCACGATGACCAGCATGGCACAGCAATTATTTCTGCTGCTGCATTATTAAATGCGCTTGAAATTCAAAAAAAGAAAATTGAAAAAGTACATTTTGTTGTGAACGGAGCAGGAGCAGCAGCAACAGCCTGTATGCGTTTGTACGCATCGCTTGGGGCAAGGCCCGAAAACTTTTTTGTTTTTGATAAAGACGGGATCCTTCACAATGGTCGTACGGATATACCCGAAGTGCAAATACCTTTTACACGAGATATAAAATTTAGCGGTTGGGACCTTAGCAAAGCAATGAAAGATGCCGATGTATTTTTAGGATTGAGTGTTGGCAATGTTGTAACACCTGATATGGTAAAATCGATGGCAAAAAACCCAATAGTATTTGCCATGGCAAACCCCGAGCCTGAGATCATGTATGATCTTGCAAAGAACAGCCGCAAAGATCTTATTATGGCCACCGGCAGAAGTGATACGCCGAACCAGGTGAACAATGTACTCGGTTTCCCATACATTTTCAGAGGCGCATTAGATGTAAGAGCAACCGGCATTAACGAAGCAATGAAACTTGCCGCAGTAAAGGCTTTGGCAGAACTTGCCAAAACGCCGGTACCCGATATTGTAAACCTAGCCTACAACGAAAAAAATCTTTCATTCGGCGAAGATTACATCATACCAAAACCCTTAGACCCACGCCTACTTGCAGCCATTGCACCTGCGGTGGCAAAAGCAGCCATTGACAGTGGTGTTGCCCGCAAAGAAATTACAAACTGGGATGCCTATAAAATAGAAATGAACAACAGGCTTGGCTTAGACAACCAGCTTAGCCGTGCCATTGGAAACAAAGCAAGGCAAAACCCTAAACGTGTTGTTTTTGCAGATGCAGAAAACTCAAAGGTTTTAAAAACAGCGCAACTGGTGCTGGAAGAAAAAATAGGCTATCCTATTTTGTTGGGAGATGAAAAAAAGATACGAAAAATTGCAGCTGATAACTCTGTAGACCTGGAAGGTATGCCAATCATTAACCCGAAAGATGATGATACAGAAGAAATGAGAAAATCTTTTGGAGAGATATTTTTTGAAAAAAGACACCGCAAAGGAATAAACAGGTACGAGGCCAGCAAAGCCATGAAGGAGCGCAATCATTTTGGCTGTATGATGGTAGAAACAGGCGTTGCAGACTGTATGATAAGCGGCTTAAGCAGAAACTATCCAGATACTATTAAGCCTGCTTTGCAAATTATAGGTACCGAGCCCGGCGTAAAAAAAATCGCTGGAATGTATTTGTTGTTTACCAAAAGAGGTCCGCTGTTTTTGGCCGATACCACTGTAAACTTTAACCCAACTGCAGAAGAACTTGCAGAAATAACTTTATTAGTTGCCAGAGAAGTGAAGCAATTTAATGTAGTGCCCAAGGTAGCGATGCTGTCTTACTCCAACTTTGGCAGCAGCGATTCGCCGGAAGCAAGGCTTGTACAAAGAGCTCACGAAATTGTAAAGGAAAAAGACCCCCATTTAATTTGTGACGGAGAAATGCAGGGTATTCTTGCATTTAATAAAGAGATTTTAAAAGAAAACTATCCATTTTCTGAATTAATAAACGGGGAAGTAAATACGCTAATTTTCCCCAACTTGGCAGCAGGAAACATTGCTTATAATCTTTTACAGGAGGTTGGCGGCGCAGACAGTATAGGCCCAATATTGCTTGGGTTAAAAAAGCCAGTACACGTATTACAGCTGGGAAGCAGCATTCGCAGCATTTTTAATATGGTGGTTATTGCTGTAGTAGATGCACAATCAAAAAGTAAAAACAGAACAGCAACTACACCCGCAACGCAGGATGAACTGAAAAGAAGTAAATGGTGGAAAAGCCGAACAAAAACTTCGGCATAATTAATGGTAAAAAATAAAGCAACAAAATATTAAACAACAACTGTTTTAATGAATTTTATTACACACTTAGGTCGGTATACACTCATGCTAAAAGGTATGATTGCAAAACCTGAAAATGCAAAAGTTTACTGGAAGGAGTTTATGTTACAATGCAACGATATTGGTATTGGATCCATCGGCATTGTATCTATCGTTTCTGTTTTTATGGGTGCGGTTAGTGCCGTGCAAACTGCTTATCAGCTCATAAGCCCTCTTATTCCTACAACTACCATTGCACAAATTGTAAGAGATACTGTAATACTTGAATTTTCGCCAACGCTTGTGGGCATAGTTCTTGCAGGAGTTGTAGGCAGTAAAATTGCAAGTGAGCTAGGTAATATGCGTGTGAGTGAGCAAATAGATGCACTGGAAATTATGGGCATTAATACAAAAACGTATCTCATAATGCCAAAAATAGCCGCAGCTTTAATTATGATTCCACTTCTAGTAATAATATCTATGGTATTGGGTATTTTCGGCGGAAGGTTTGCCGGTAATGCATCTGGAATATTATCTAACCAAACATTTGACCGTGGGTTAATGCAAAATTTTGCTGCATTCAATGTATGGTTTGCATTAATTAAAGCATACACATTTGCTTTCATTATCAGCTCTATACCAGCGTATTATGGCTACCATGTTACAGGCGGTGCGTTGGAAATAGGCAGATCCAGTACCAAGGCCGTTGTGGTAAGTTGTATTATGATTCTACTTGCCGATTATGCACTTGCTGCACTCTTACTTTAACAATAAAAAGCTACCTCTCCTTAATATGATTGAGTTTAAAAATATTAAAAAATCTTTTGGCGATAAAGTGGTGCTTGATGGTGTGAGCCATGTAATGGAAACAGGGAAAACAAATTTAATTATCGGCACCAGCGGAAGTGGTAAAACAGTTTTGCAAAAATGCGTTGTGGGTTTATTTGAGCCCGATGAAGGCGAGATTATTTACGACGGTAAAAGCTTTACAGATATGACACAGGAAGAGCGGACCATCCTGAGGAGAGAGATTGGCATGCTCTTTCAAGGCTCTGCACTTTTTGATAGTATGACGGTAGAAGAAAATATTAAGTTCCCTCTAAACATGTTTACACAGGACAGCAACTCAAAAAAGCTTCAAAGGGTAAATGAGGTATTAGATAGGGTAAATTTAAAAGATGCCAACAAAAAATTCCCATCAGAAATAAGCGGTGGCATGAAAAAGCGTGTTGGTATTGCAAGAGCCATTGTGCTAAACCCAAAATATCTTTTTTGTGATGAACCAAACTCAGGCCTTGATCCTGTAACATCTATGATCATTGATAAGCTAATTAAAGAACTTACGATTGAATACAATATCACTACCATTATAAACACACACGATATGAACAGTGTGATGGAAATTGGCGATAATATTTTATACATGGTAAATGGTAAAAAAGAATGGACAGGCAACAGCAAGGATATTATTTTTAGTGATAATAAACAACTGAACGAGTTTATTTTCGCATCAGAATTTTTACAGGATGCAAAGACCATGAGGATGATGGAAGCAAAAGGTAAAAAAATGGAAACCAAGCAATAGGCTTCAATAAATTTTACAAACACTTCCTCAAAATTATTTTTTCGGGATTTTTTTAGGTGCTTTTTGGCACTTTGTGCATAATTACACTAATGTGCATTTGCTTAGCCTGTCCCGATTTTTTTGGGGGGCTGTGGGCTTTATCGTACATGTTCGGGAGGCCGTTACCGCCACAAAAGTTATTGTACTGCATGTTTTATTTTGTATCAACTACTACTGCCCACCCGCCACCGTGTCCCGATAATTTTGTCGGTAGCCCACCATCATTTTATCTTTTCCTGCCTGCCGGCAGGATTAACTTTTGTTAGGTTGTAGGTTTACCCAAAACGTCATTTTATGATATGATGCATAAAACAAAAGGATGAAAATATACTTAAAAACTAACATCCCCGAACATCATAATTGCATCTTCCATTTATCCTAGTTATAATCTTTTTTAGAGTTAGCCACATTCTATCAACAACTTTAAAAAATATTATTAAAGGTTATTTTATTGTTATAATTTTGTTGTTAAACCATTAACAATATTATGAGATATCAACAGTTTTTAAGACTAGTGTTAGGTATTTGTGCGACAGGCATAACCTATTGCACACATGCACAGGTAACTACAGCAACCCTTAGCGGAAACGTAACAAATGCAGAAGGGAAAGCTCTTTCAGGGGCTACAGTAAAAATTTCTTACAGCAATGCAGGAATAAATAAAACTACCGTTACCCAACGTAACGGTTCGTATGTAGTACCAAACTTAAGAGTAGGAGGCCCATACAATGTAACCGTTTCATATACCGGTTTTCAGGAAAAAACAGAATCAAACATTACTTTGGAGCTAGGACAGAACACTGCGATAGATTTTAAAATGCAAACTACTTCGGTAAGTCTTTCAGCAGTGACCGTAGTAGCAAAATCAAAAATATTTGATAACCAACGTACCGGAGCATCTACTAATATAAGCTCTCGTCAAATTAAACAGTTACCAACTATTTCTCGGTCGGCAGATGATTTTACAAGACTGACACCTTCTGCATCGGCCACCATAAACGGAACTTCGTTTGCAGGTAAAAACGGTCAGTTTAATAACTATTCACTAGATGGTGCAGTTTTTAATAACCCTTTTGGGCTAGATTCACCTACACCCGGCGGGCAAACAAGTTCTCAACCAGTTTCATTAGATGCAATTGACCAGATACAGGTAAACATTGCACCTTACGATGTAACACAGGCGGGCTTTACAGGTGCCGGTGTAAATACGGTTACCAAAAGTGGTACCAACAGCTTTGCAGGTACAGTATATGGCTTTTATAGAAATGAAGGACTTACTGGTAAAAAAATAAATGGCAATAAAATAGTTGTTCCAAAATTAGACCAGTACCAAACTGGTTTTGCATTAGGCGGCGCAATAAAAAAGAATAAATTATTTTATTTTGTAAATTTTGAAACCGAGCAAAGACAAGATGCACCTACCGCTTTTGTTGGGCGCAATGCAAACAACGGAAGTAAAAGCAATGCCTCAAGGGTATTAGAGCAAGATTTAATAGATGTAAGAACCATTCTTAAAAATAAATTTGGCTACGAAACAGGCGATTACCAGGGGTTTAACTACAAACAAAATAGCAGCAAATGGCTTGCAAAATTAGATTGGGTTATTAACAACAATAACAGTCTTTCATTTACCTACAACGGTTTAGATGCTTCAAAAGAAAAACCTGCCCACCCAAGTGCTATTGGTCGCCGTGGGCCTGATTTTACAACCTTACAATTTCGCAATTCAGGTTATAGAATAAACAATAAATTACAATCTTTTGGTAGTGAATTAAAATCAAGTTTTGGTAGCAAATTCGCTAATAAATTAAGATTGGTTTATACAACTTTCAGAGATAATAGAGATGCACTATCCACTCCTTTCCCTGTTGTTAATATTACCAAAAATAATGTTCGGTATATTATTGCAGGGCACGAACCATTTTCCATCAACAATATTTTAAACCAAGATGCTTTTCAGGCAACAGATAATTTCAATATTATTTTACCTAAGCATACTATTACAGCAGGTCTGGCTTATGAGTCATTTAAATTTGCAAATTCATTTAACTTGACAGGTTACGGCCCCGCTTTATTCAGCAGTTCAGATATAAAAACTTTTAAAGACAGTGTACCTGTAAGTGGTGCTTATGTATTTGGCGCATATCCTTTAGATGTTGATGTAGCTTATGCAAAAAACAGAGCCGCGGCAAACCAATGGACATTTTACTATTTAACCGTTGCACAAGCATCGGCCTATTTACAAGATGAATGGAAAGTCTCTAAAAATTTTAAATTAACCTATGGCTTAAGAGTAGATGCTCCATCTTACAATAATGCGAGTTTTAAGAATCCAAACTTTAATAACGACGGAACTTTTAAAGGAACTTTTCAAGAAGGATCTCCTACAATTCCTAACAACGATCCCCAAGTTTTATATGATGCAAATGGCAACAGAGTTACCAATGGGGTGGGCAAAGACTTAGACAATACAAGGTTTCCTACCAAGAAACCATTGTTTTCTCCACGAATCGGTTTTAACTGGGATGCAAATGGTGATAGAACTGCTGTATTAAGAGGAGGATCTGGTTTATTTACAGGCCGTTTTCCTTTTGTATGGCTGGGCAACCAACAGGCAAACCCTTACACTGGTTTTTATAATGCTACAGATAGAAATTTTCAATGGCCACAAGTATGGAGAAACAATCTAGGATTTGATTATAAATTAAAAACCGGAACCATTCTTTCAGCAGATGTAGCTTACACAAAAGATACTAGGGCTATGATGGTGCGAAATTATAATTTAGGTACACCTACAGGCGTATTAAACTCAGGCAACGGTGATAACAGAAAGATATATAAAGCTAGTGATAAAGGCACTGATGGTCCGTTTACTACCAACAATACATACGTTTTTACCAACGCAAAAAATACAGGCTATCAGTTTAACACAAGTTTGCTGGCAGTACAATCGTTTAAAAATGGATTGTATTTGCAAGCATCTTACAACTTTTTAATAGCAGAAGATGCAAGTTCTATTTCAGCAGAAATTTCAAGCGATGCTTTTGATAGAAACCCGATTTTAAACAATGCAAACGAAGCTAGAAACTCTACTTCTCTATACGGTAACAAACATCGTTTTGTATTGGCAGGTATAAAAAAGTTTGAATACGGAAAAGACAAAATGTACGCTACAACAGTGTCATTGTTTAGTAGCTGGACAAGTGGTGACCGTTTTGCTTATGTGTATGGTGGTGATATAAATAATGACGGTACGGGTACAAATGATTTATTGTATGTACCTACCGATGCGGAAATTAACAACATGACTTTTACAAATTACTTAGATGCACTTGGTGTGACACAATCACCGGCTACTCAACAAGCGGCATTTAAAAATTACATTGCGTCAGATAAATATTTAAACAGCCGCCGTGGGCAGTTTACAGAAAAATATGCAGGTTCTACGCCATGGTTTGGTCAAGCCGACATTAGAATTTTACAGGATTTTAATTTTAAAAATGGAAAGAAAATTAATACTGTACAGTTTAGTTTAGATATTCAAAACGTTGGAAATTTATTGAACAATAATTGGGGTGTAAGAAACCTTGCAACCAACTCCGGTTTTTACCAGCCAATTTCTTTGGATGCTAATACACCTTTTTCGGCAGGAGGCAAACCACAGTTTAATTTTGATCCATCTATCAAAAGTACTTTTACCGCAAGTCCAGATCTTATTTCGAGATGGCAAATGCAATTTGGTTTAAGGTATATTTTTTAAGACATAAAATGCTTTATAAAAAAATCCCGTTCTTTTTTTTAGAATGGGATTTTTTTATTGAATACACTTTGGGGCTTTCGCCAGTTCTGCACTGGCTGGGTTTTGGCAAGCATAATTACCAAGGCATTACAAATATTGTGCGCAACCCCTACGCCTTAATTAACCCCGAAGCATCTTAAACTCAACCTTCTTTTTATAATTAGTACAATGGTTGTATAATACCCAAATTTTCATTTTGTGTGGGGGTTTCAAGGAGGGATTTTTTTAACTTGAAAATTTTTATGAGGAAAACCGGGCCATTACCGAAATTTTACTTTCTATTTAAGGTCCGCTCAAAAACTCATTTTAATAAGTTTTGGACTTAAAAGTGGCAAAATTTACGGATTTGGGATAAATTAGGCGCAAGGATATTTTGATATACTGCTCGATACCCTTGCACCATTTAGATATAAAATATTTTGCCCAAAAATACAGGCTACAATTTGTGCTATTTTTCAGGTTATTTCAAATGAAAATGACATAATTGGGTTAAAAAAAGTTGATTTTAGGTAAAAAATATTTTTCAAAATTTTGGCTGAGTTGTTGAGCAGGCACTAAATACTTACTTTTAAACCATAATGTCGCACTTGCTACTTGAATTCAGCAACAAAATAGCTAATAAAAAAAGACAAAAGTTAATAATGTAGAATAGGAGCAAACTTAATGCGAATAATTATAAATTGTAAATTTAAAGTAACAAGTAAAAATGACATTAAAAGAAAAATATGGATCGCTTGCAATGGTAGCAGGAGCTTCAGAAGGAATAGGTGCAGCTTATGCAACTTATCTGGCATCTTCAGGTATAAATCTAATTTTGGTAGCACGCAGAAAAGAGCCGTTGGAGCTATTGGGTAATGAATTGATTAACCGCTATAAAATTATAGTGAGTTGCATTTGCTGCGACCTGGCAAATGATGATGCTACTCAGCAATTAGAGCAAGCTGTTGGTGGCAAACAAATTGATTTTTTAGTGTACAATGCTGCTTTGTCTTATATAGGACCATTTGAAAAAAACAGTTTGTTGCATCACAATGCTCTTGCAAAGGCTAATATGGTTACCCCCATGAACCTTGTTCAAGTTTTTGGGGAACAAATGTTAAAAAGACAAAAGGGTGCCATTATAATAATGGCTTCTCTCGCAGGTTTTCAGGGTAGTGGCTTTTTAGCTGCTTATGCTGCCAGTAAGGCTTTTAACCGAGTATTGGCAGAAAGCCTTTGGTACGAATGGAAAAACAGAGGCGTTGATATTATTGCCTGCTGTGCAGGGGCTACTTCAACTCCTAATTTTATTAAAACGAAACCAGAAAAAGCTGATTTTTTTGCTCCTCGTGTACAAAGCCCGGATGAAGTGGTGGCCGAATGTTTTAAAAAATTAGGGAAAACGCCATCGTTCGTTACAGGCAAAGGCAACAAAATCGCCAGCTTAATAATGAAATTGATGCCAAGAAAGATGGCTATCAACATTATGGGTAATACCACCCGTAAAATGTATCGGCTTTAAATTCTTAATAGATATAAGGAATAATTTTATAAGGCACTTTTTTTACATATTGCTGCCATAATGCACCATATTTTTCAGCACATCTTTTATCATCATCAATTTGGCGAGGAATAAACAGCACAACATAATACAAAGGATACAACCAAGGCCATATCATATATGGCTGCCCTACACAAAGTACAATACCGATGGCCATTACAATTTCTCCCAGATAATTAATGTGCCTGCTAAGCCCCCAAAAGCCATTAACCAATAAAGTTTTATTGCCATCGGTAATGGTTTGTGGTGTAATGCCAAGAAAAACTTTTGCAGGGTTTTTCTTAAAAAAATATTTCTGCAAATTAGCACCTCGTGAAATACACCAGCCAGTAAAAAAAATAAAGGCAAATAATGCCAATATATAACCTGGCGTATTTGCTCCTGGTAAATGTACGGTTGACCACAATGGGATAGAATAAAAATAAGGATAAAAAGCAATGCAGCCCCAGCCCAATTTAAAACCTACCTTCTCGGCAAATAAATCATAGGTGTATAAATGTATTTCTTCAAAAGTAAAGTAGTCCACAACAAAAAAACTAAGTAATGCGGTTGATAATAAAATACCATAAGATGCTTCCAGACCAAACTGAATGTAATGATGTGAAGCAAAACTGAGGATGTTTAATTCCAGCATAGTTGCCCCAACTAAATACAACCACATTTTTGCATCAATTTTTCCACCCCACAGTTGCGGATTTTCCAGCCTTCCCAAATAAAAATCAGCTAAAAAAGATTTTTTAACTGGAGGATAAGGTAGTACAATGGCGAATGAAAAAATAAGCCCCATGCTGATTGCTCCAGCCAAACCATACCATCGGTATTGATAAAGCCAATCCCACCGCATTACTCCAGTATAACATAAAATAGTCCAGCAAAATACTACAGTAAATAAAACCAGTAAGCCATTTAAACGGTAGTGAAGTTTTTCGTTTGAGTATGCCTTGGTGGCATAACCAATTACCCAGCGGCCGGGCAATAAAGCATTAAGTATAAAAATTAAGCCATAGGTAATTACAGGGAATAAAAAAGCTAAAAATTTTTCCATCATGAGTTAACTAATAAAAATAAAATAAAGGCATTTATGTAACACTTAAACAGATTGGATCTATTTATAAAAATCTAAATTAACTCCTTTTTTCTTCACATGTTGTTTAGGCGTATTTTTTTTAACGGATTTCATAAAGCGTAACTATTCAGGCTGAAAATTAGCCCTAATTTTTCAAAATCTATTTGTTACGCACATTTGTAATTTTTTGGGTTTAAAGGTATCCTTATCCATTAATTATTTAGTTTTAAAAATTTATTTATAGGATTAATTATTTAGTGCGCAGAAGTGTATTATTGCCAATATATTGAGTATTTGTACACTAAATATATTAGTCATGGTAAACACATTATCAATACAAGAATTTTGTACTCGCTTTAAAACAGAGGAGGATTGTTTAAATTATTTGATTGAGATAAAATGGGGAAAAGGATACAAATGTATAAAGTGCGGTGAAAAAGAATATGGAAAAGGGCGGCAATGGTTTTACCAGAGATGTAAAAATTGTGGTTACGATGAGTCAGTAACAGTTAGTACATTGTTTCATAAATGTAAGCTTGGCTTACTCAGGGTCTTTGAGATGGGTTTTGATGAAAAGGCTCGTGGACTTAGCTTAAAGAGCAAACAGTTAGTAGTATTGGCTGTAGAAAAGTAACCGACAACAAAGGAAAAATAACCATTGGAAGGGCATACGCTAAGGTGATAGAGAATGTGTCAACGGAGCAATTAAAACCATTTTTCGAACAAAAAATAAAACTTGAAAGTGAAATAGCAACTGACGGATGGCGTGGCTATTGGCCTTTAAAAAAAGAATGGAAAATAGAAAAAATCTTAAGCGCAAAAGGCAAAGGTTTTCCAGAACTATACACTCATATTATGAACATAAAAAATTGGTTGACGGATATTCATCACAAATGTAAAGGCAATAGGCTACAAAATTACATGGATGAATTTCATTTTAGATTTAATAGAAGAGCATTTCTAGATACAATTCTTGATAAATTAATGGCGA
>JBJXGJ010000061.1:0-2831 GCA_046153805.1 Ferruginibacter sp.
AATGTCGGTACCGCTCAAAAGAAGGCAGTGGTACGATGGTATTTTTAGAGAAATGGAAAATATTCAACTGCCATTAAGTCTTACCGGTTAGGATATCGGAAGTTCTATTGCAAAATCTGGGTTTATAATTGTAATAACTGGGCGCACAAGCTCAATACTGTTTGCTTCAATTTTATTTTTCTGTAGGAAGGATGGAATGTTTGCACCGCTTATACTAAGCCTTTCAATATGTACGTTAAAAATCGTTTTAGGAAAATTGCTTGTGTCATCTGTAAACAATTCTTTTTGTAAAGAATCTGACTGTAATACGATATTAAAAAAGGTTGCATTACCAGCTATCGCATCTATTCTGCTGCTGTCGTAATGAATGTAGTAGGTACTGTCTGTTCCTTCTACAACTGCTTTTTCTATCTCATTTTTTACGATAGCCTTCTTATTGTATTGCCACCATATTATACCACCGACCAAAGCAACGAACAGTATTGCTAATATGTATTTATAAATATTTTTCACTTATTCAATTTTTGGAATAGTATTGCAAATGCCTCACCAATAATTGATAATTATAACAGTAAGCAAAAAAATACCAAGAAAGGTTTTTAAGAAACAGCTTATCTGACATTTTACCATCATTAGTTGAAAACCTAAAACGGCAACCCAATCGCAATATTTAAAATTAAATTCTCTTTGCGCCAGGCGGCACTTCCAAAATCAAATTTATCAAATACCCAACGCCTGCCATCGGGCAAAAATGGCTTTCTGAGCGGTACGCCAAGGTCTGCACGAATGAGTAAAACAGTAGCATCGAATCTTACTCCAAAACCGGATGCAACTGCAATTTCCTTGTAAAAATTCTTGCTTAGTTTTCCTGCTGCACCAAAAAGCAAAGTGTCTTGAGTCCAAATATTACCTGCATCTACAAACAATGCTCCGCTTAGTTGTGGTGTAAATGGTATGCGTAATTCTGTATTGGCAAGCAATTTATAATCACCTCCTATAATTTGAAAAAAACGCTGGTCATCTGGTGTTGGCTTATAAGTTCCTGGGCCAAGTGTTCTTGTTCTAAAGCCTCTGATAGAGCTGGAGCCGCCGATTGTATATAATTTATTAAAAGGTAAAAGTTTTGAATTGTTATATGGTAAGCCAACGCCAATCTGCAACCTTGTTGCCCAGTCAAAATTGTTGGTTAATTTTCTTGTGAAATGATAGTCTGCATCTAGTTTTACATATTGGGCAAATGGTACTCCGAAAATATTTTTTGAACGGTACTCTTTTGCGCCTGCAGCAAGCCCAGCAATATTACCCGATAACTCTACACTTGTATTAAAATATATTTTATTTCTTTTGCTCCTAAAACCTGAGTTGTAAGTGTATGATGCAAATGTACCCAATACGGCTTCTGAATATACCGACAGAAGCAAAGATGGCGATGCCGCTATTTCTTTTTGAAATGAATCTGTAATGTTGGCGGCTTGTAGGTAACTGAGCGATATCGGTGCAACAGTATATTGTGTTTGCAAATTTGGTTTCCAAGTAAACTCATATTGAAAACGGAAAAGATTTTTTGTATAGAAAATGTCTTTTTTAAAAAGCTCGTAACCTAATAACAAACTCGTATTTGGTGGGTAAAAATTATTCTCCTTTATTCTTATAAAAGGAATGGCATAACGTGGAAATTTTAAAGTAGCCTCGGTTCCTATTCTATAATTATTATTTTTTACTGAGTCGCCTGAAGTGGTTTCGAAGCCACCATAAACTTTTACGGCTAGTTGCTCTGCACCACCAAAAGCGTTTCTGTTTTTCCAGTTTACACTCAGTTGTGTTCCTAAAAAATTATTTTCTTTTGTAAAGCCATCAATCTCGCCCTGTATAGATTTTTGCTTTGCGGGTGTGAGATAATAATACACATTCATGCGGTGCGAAGTGTCCTTTTTTGTAGAATCTTTAATGGCTTCAAACCTGTTTTTTACAAATTTAAATGCGCCGAGGTTTATCAACCTGTTCAGGGTTGAATTCTGTTGCCTGCTGCTGTAAATGCTGCCCGGGCGATAAGTTATCATTTGTGCAAAAAGCCTTTTCTTAAACTTGTGTTCGGTATCTTTTATTTGTAGACTGTCGTACATTTCTACTCCACTTTTTACTGTATCTAAGTGGGCAGATGCCAATGTGTAATTAGGAAAGATGGTTATACTGTTTATTTTATATGGAAATTTTGCATCTTCAGGCGTGGTGGCTTTAATATTAAAAAAGAGGTTTACTTTTCTTTGCCCGGCAGTACTGTCGGCATAAGCCATTAAATAATCCGGATTAAAATAATAATAGCCCCTCTGTTTTAAAACAAGATCCAGCCTGTCTCTCTCCGCAGAAATATCACTTAGTCTGTAAGGGCTTCCAACCTTAATAATGCCATTTCTTGTGGAGTTTCTTTCAAACAATTTTAATAACGGCGTGCTGTCGCCAACCCATTTTATCTGGCCAATGCTATATTGTGGCTGCACCTGCGCCTTGTAAGTTGCTTTTACAGAATAACTACCGGTATTTACCGTATCTCCTTGTACAGTTGTTTGAAAATAACCCAGGTTATTCATAAGAGAAGCCATGTTTTCTGCGGTGGCTTTTGCATTTACCCTGCTGCTTAAAACTGGCGGCTCACCCAACCTGTTTCTTAAAAAGGCTTTTAATCCTTTCTCTCTTTTGGGCTCGCCTATTTTATACCAAAACCAAACTTTGTATGGTTGCCCTAAAAGAAATTTATTAGGCTTTGGAGATGCAGCAAGAGAAAGTGTTTTCCTCAATGATTTTGCACTTGTGGTCGTTTCTTTATTCTTCTC
>JBJXGJ010000062.1:0-5004 GCA_046153805.1 Ferruginibacter sp.
TTCTTTTATGCTGTTTTTATTCACAGCCTCTGCCCTGTTTATTTTAACAAAATCTTCCTTAATAACAGGCGTCATTCTATTTTGTAAAACATCATGTAAAGAACCTCTGAGTAACAGGCCGCTACTGTATTCTTTTGTTTTAACTATTACATAATTTTTTACAGCTTCAAGGTGATGAACATCTTTCCAGGATACCTTTATTAATTTATTGCCATTTTTTACAAAAAAATAATCAGGAGTTTCATTTCCATCGGGAGCAGCAGTTGTTTTAGTATTAAAATTATCTACAGCCAATTGTACGGTAGCAAAAAGATTAGCCGCAGTCACAGGTTTTACCAGGTATGCCGATGGGGCTAATGCTGTGGCTTTTTTTACAGTGCCTTTATCACTAAAGGCAGTAAGAAAAATAAGGGGGCAGTTTTTTATTTGTTTTACCTGTTGTGCTATTTGTAAGCCGCTTTTTTCATCAATGCCATTGCCCAGGTTTATATCCGTTATTACTACATCGTATGGTTTTTCATTTATGGCTTGCAGAGCGGTGGTATATTTATAGCAGACCCCTGCTATCTTATACCCAAAATTTTCCAACTGCATTTTAATATTTTGTGCAATCAATGCTTCGTCTTCAATAATCAGTATGCTTATTTCACTCTCCATTATTCAGCGGTATGGTTAGTTTATAATTAAAAATATTTTGCGCTTGGGTTTCTAAAGTGCCTTCC
The DNA here is from genome assembly GCA_046153805.1 of Ferruginibacter sp. GTDB lineage: Bacteria > Bacteroidota > Bacteroidia > Chitinophagales > Chitinophagaceae > Ferruginibacter. The sequence continues at coordinate 723 of JBJXGJ010000062.1, forward strand.
AGTTGCTGTGTAAGTATATCCACGATATCCAAACCCAGTGATTTTTTTTCAGGTTTGGCAACTTGTGCTTTACCATTATCTGAATAATTTATTTCTACATTTTCATTACTGGTCTTAATTTCTATTTTTATTTCTAAAGGACCTTTTTCCAGCTGGGCATATTTTACAGAGTTGGTTATCCATTCATTTATTATTAAACCCAATGGAAAACTTATTTTTTGAGGCACTTTAATTGGGGCAATTTGCAGGTGTGTTATTATTTTTTTTCCATCGCCCAATACACTAGATAAATTATTAACCAGATGTTGTACATATTTTTTTAAATCCACTTCATCGGTATGTTCCATTAATTGTTGGTGCAATTTGGCAATGCTTTCTATTCGCAGGCTAATGGCCTGCATATTCTCTTTTACTTCTTCGGTATGGGTATTATTTTCCTGCATATTTACCAGGCTCATGATCATTTGCAGGTTGTTTTTTACCCTGTGGTGTATTTCTTTATTTAGTAATTCATTTTGCAAATTCTTTTGTGCTAATTGTTCATTTTTAGAAAGCACTTCTTTTTGCTTACGCTTTATAACCCTATTTCTATTAATTAAAAATAAAGCCAGTATAGATATAACTGCTAAAAGAGCCACTAAAGCATAAAAATATATTTTGCGTATATGCTGCTTTTCCAACTCTGCTTTTTGCCTGGCTTCAACTGCTGCTACTTCCATCTTAGCCAGCTTGCTTTGTGTTTCCCTTAATACATCCGGTGGATTAAATGTATTATATACGGTATTATTCATGTGCAAATAATAACTCTCTTTTTCTCTATTTTTTAAGTGTTTAGATATATTATACAATTGCCTGCTGTAATACATGCTGTCACTTAGATTTTGGCAGGTATTAAATACAGTTTCCAACGAATCTAAAAAAGGAGAAGCAGCATTATTATTGGCAAAGGCTGCAATTCTGGCTTTGGTAAGGTAGTAATGGTTTAAATAATCATATTCGGTGCTATCATTTTTTATCCATGCTCTTTTGATTAAATATTTCAGGATGCTGTCTGCTAATACATAATTTCTTACTTCGGTACTTATTAAAGCCATTTCGGCGATAAACCGCATTTGCTGTTTTATTGTATCTGGTTTTGGCAATATTTCATCATAAAGTTCATGTAGTACTTTTATACAGTGAATGCTATCCATCACTTTATCGTAACTATGTGCCAACAGGTGTTTAATGTACAGAGCTTTTATCTCTTTATTGGGCATTGTAGCAAAAAGCGCTGCAGCCTCTGAATAATAATCAATTGTTTTTTGGGGATTACTATTAAGAGCATCAAAAGCACGTCCTTTTGCAAAAATAGCCGTTGCAATTAAGTTGTTATCGGATGTTTGCTGCGCTATTTGCCAGGCACTATCATACAAATCAAGGCTTTGAGAAAATGTAGCGTAGTTAGCTTTTTTAGCATAAATGCTATCACCTTTCTTAATAAGCTGTATCACCAAAGCTGAGTCCTGCCTAAAATCTTGAGGACTTACTTTTTTGTCAGCAGTATTACATGCTGCTAATATGCCAATCAATAAACTGTATATATAGATTCGTAAATTCAATGTCTGTTTTTTTACAAAGATAATCTGCAAAAATGCTTAATTAATCGGCCTGACCTCAAAAAAAGGCATTTCACACTCAATCATTATTTTACAAGCATGCTGACGAAATATATTTAAACTTTCTTAAGATAATTTTATGAAAGGGTGAAAAAACGGGCGGTATTTTTATACCGCTTTTTTTGTTGTATAAGTATGTAACCTCAAAAAAAATAATTTCAGACACAATCCTTGCCTCCAACCCAACATACATGCTACATACGCACAGATTTTTCATAGGTATAGGTTTTAAAACAGAAGTGTATTTCAATGTAACCTTTTTTTGCATTTAAAGAAAGTATGAAGTAACCTATTACAGTAGTTAAGCAATTTATGGCGTAACAATCACATGGCTATAAATCTAAAAGATTCACAAGCATTCTCATCAATAATGGCCTTTCAACCTCAAAAAAAGGTGCTTCAACCTCAAACTGTTAAAAAAAATATTTTAGTAATACTAAAATATCTTTTTTCACAATCTAAATCAATATTCATGAATCAGCAATTCCAACAAAGGCTCATCTTGTTATGCCTTTTTGTATTTTCATTTTTCTTTACTAATGCACAAAACGGCAGAACGGGACCTGGCAGTGCCATCCCAATCAATGTAATTCCATCTACGGGAGTTTATGATAACTTACCGAGTAACGGTACTGCAAACAGTATTACTGGTGTACCTTTCAGCGATTCAAGAGATAGATGGTTTAGGGTAACCTTACCTCCTAACAGAACAATTACTGTTAGTACTTGCGGTGGGGCTACCAATTTTGACGATGAGATTTTTATAGTTGATGATGATGGTTCAACAGTATTAGCATTAGATGGAGGAAGCTGTTCCGGAATTCTTGGTGTAATTACTAATTTCACTGTCCCTGGTTCAGACCCATTCGTTTACGTGGTAGTAGAAGGCCAAGAAATTGGCATGGAAGGAGATTTCTTTCTAAGTATTACATCTTCTTGTCCTAATCCTCCAACGGCTTCTAATCAAAATTTTTGCAATACACCTTCTTTCACAGCTAGAGTGTCCAATCTTGTAGCCACCGGAGCTGGTGGTACTTTAAACTGGTATAATGTGCCAACTGGGGGATCTGCCCTGGCATCAACCACTGCTTTAACAACAGGTACTTATTATGTTGCGGAACAAAATGCGGGCTGCGTAGGAGGTGAAACTCCAAGAACTTCTATAACAGTAGGTGTAAATCCAACGCCGACCGTAAATTCTGTGCCTGATCAAGTTTTATGCAATAATGCTGTTACGAATGCGGTTAATTTCACAGGCTCAACAGCCGGTACGGTTTACAGTTGGACAAACAATAATACTAATATAGGATTGGGTGCAAACGGAACAGGAAATATTGCACCGTTTAACGCAACAAATTCTGGCCCCTTGCCTGATACGGCTACTATTACCGTAACACCTTCCTTTACAGCAAACGGGTTTACCTGTACAGGAACCCCCACCTCATTTAGAATAGTTGTGTATCCTTCTACAGTAGTTAATCCAGTTACACCACAGGTATTATGTAATGGAGCAGCTACTACTCCAATAAATTTTAGCAGCACCACTGTTGTACCGGCAAGTACTATTGTATATAACTGGACTAACAACGACCCATCCATTGGCCTGGCAGCCAGCGGTAGTGGCAATATACCTTCTTTTGCTGCAACAAATACTACTAATGCACCAGTTGTAGCAACAGTTACCGTTACACCTACATTTACTTACCAGGGTGTAAGCTGTATAGGTTTACCCAGCACATTTACAATTACAGTTCACCCAACGGCAACGGTTACACCAATCAGTAATCAAACGCATTGCCGTGGAGTAGCCACATCTACGGTTAACTTTACCAGCCCAGCTACGGGTGGTACAGTTACCTATGCCTGGACAAACAGCAACACTGCTATCGGCCTTGCCGCCAGCGGAACAGGTAATATTCCTTCTTTTACAACAACAAATACCACTACCGCACCAATCGTTGCAACCATAACAGTTACACCAACGTTTACTGATGGCACAGTAACTTGTGTGGGTACTGCAACAACATTTACCATTACCGTTAATCCAACTACATCTGTAACTGCTGTAACCAATAAAGTGTATTGTGCAGGAACGGTTACTTCTCCGGAAGTATTTACAGGCCCGGTTACAGGTACCGTATTCAGTTGGTCAAATGACAATACGGCCATTGGCCTTGCAGCAAGTGGTACAGGTGATTTACCTTCTTTTACAACTACCAATACTACTAGTGCACCCATACTGGCTACCATAACAGTTACATCGGCTACGCCAGATAATTGTGCAGGTACTTCAACTACGTTTACCATAACAGTTTACCCAACAGCTACAGTAAGTGCAGTATATAACCAGATAGTTTGTGCTGGTGCCAATACAACAGCTGTTAATTTTAGTTCACCTGCAACAGGTGGTACGGTAACCTATGCATGGACAAATAATACTCCATCCATTGGTCTTGCAGCAAGTGGTATCGGAAATATAGCAGCGTTTGCAGCATTTAATGCAGGTACAGCGCCTGTTACTGCAACTATAACAGTTACTCCAACCTATACAGTTGGCTTAGTAAATTGTGTAGGCACACCAACGTCATTCACAATTACGGTTAACCCAACTGCAACAGTAAATG
>JBJXGJ010000066.1:0-7744 GCA_046153805.1 Ferruginibacter sp.
TTCTTTTATAAACCATGGTGACTTTATTTCTAAAATGGTTGATAGTGCAGCCGTAAAATCCATCGCTTTTTTTACAAAAATACAATTTATTGAAAATTTACATTTCCACTATCTTTACCGAAGAACCGAAAAGAACAATGATATTTTAGCTGATACAAGAACAACTCTTTACTGGAACCCATATTTAAATTCTGATAAGGAAAACAAGAAAGTAATTTTCTCATTTTACAACAACGACAATGCTAAAAAGTTTAAGGTTGTTGTTGAAGGTATCCAGGAGGATGGAAAGTTTTTACACATTGAAAAGGTTCTTGAATAAGACTTATTTGAGAAGAACTTTTAAACTGAGATCAATCTATCTAAATATATTTTTCTTTTTTGTTGAAAAAATTATACATCATGAAAAAAAAGTTACTTGTTATTGTCTTAGCTTTTTTTGTAGTAAAAGGTTTTGCACAACTTCCCGAAGATTTAATGGAAGAGGTAAGTAAGAATCATACAGTTGAAAAAATTTATTTACACTATGATAAGCAATATTACAAAGCAGGTGAAACAATATGGTTTAAGGCATATGTAATGCAGGGCTTTCTTCCTGGTACCATCAGCACCACGTTGAATGTTTCACTTCTTAATGATTCAGGTAAGTTAATAGACAATAAAATCTTGCCAATTGCGGGCGGTGCTTTGAGTAATGGAAATTTTAATTTATCTCCAACCTTACCAGCAGGTTCTTACACGGTAGTGGCCAATACAGTTCACATGAAAAACTACGGACCAGAAAATTTTTATACCCATTCAATTAATGTCCATAACTCCAAATCTTTAAAATCTACAGATGTAGTGAAGGATGATGCATTGATTGATTTTTTACCTGAAGGGGGAAATTTTGTAGCCGGTATTTTAAATAATGTTGCTTTTAAATGCGCTGATAGATGGGGTTATCCGCTTGAAATGACAGGGACAGTTACCGATGCGCAGGGTAAAAGTATAGCAACATTTAAGACCACACATGATGGTATGGGTGTTTTCGAAATTTTACCGGTAGCCGGAGAAAAATACATTGCGAACTGTATTCTAACTAATGGTATACAAAAAAATATCTCACTGCCTTTTGTTCAGTCTGAAGGTATTAAACTGAATGTAAAACGAAAAGATGGAAAATTATATTTTGAGGTTGATAAGTCAACAGTTACCAATGAGAAATATATACCTGAATATTTATTGGGGGTAGAGGAAAATAGTATTGCTTTAAAAGCGCCTCTTACAAGCAGTGCTTCTGTGGTAAAAGGTGCAGTGCCTTTAGAAAATTTAGAAACAGGAATATTACAACTCACCGTCTTCAATAAAATGCACCAGCCTTTGGCAGAAAGATTGGTTTTTATAAATAAGCAGGACTTTCAAATAGCAGCAGAGTTTGAGTCTGTTATTAAAAATTTGTCAGCAAGACAGAAAAATGAATTTTCTTTTGTTTTACCTGATACTTTACAGGGAAGTTATTCTGTGGCGGTTACTGATGGGGAAATTTATAAAGAAAATAATAGCGGCGAGAATATTTTATCTCGTTTTTTAATTAATAACCAATTGAAAGGGTATATACACAATGCAGCTTACTATCTAGAGCAAAATGATGAAGTACATACAGGAAATCTTGATTTGGTCATGTTGACTAATGGATGGAGAAGGTATAGCTGGAGTGAGATTTTAAATAACAAATTACCTAAGGTATCTTATATTGAAAGTAATTTTATTTCATTGAATGGAACAGTAAAAAACAAAACAACAGGGGTGATGATGGGGAATACAGAAGTTACCGCAATAATAAAAACTAAAAAGGGCGATGCGAAATTTATGGATTTTGTGAGTATAAAAAGTTTAGATGATGGCAGCTTTACAATACCGTCACTTATTTTTGAAGATACCGCAAAGTTTTCTTTTGTAAATAGTTTCCCTAATGGTGTGCCTTTAAAAGTAGAATTAAAACCAACATATTTGCAGGGTAAAATATTTGAAAATAATTACCAACTTAAACCTTCTAAATTCAATAATATACCGGCTGTTTTGGGAAGTTCAAACCTGCCTGAATTTGAAAATGGTATAACACTGAATACTGTTTTTTTAAAGACCTTCACTAAAAAAGTAGCTTTAAAAACCGAAGAAAGATATGCAAGCGGTTCGATAGGCGGAATGGCCAATACAACATTAGATTTTATTAAATACCCACCAAGATCTGGAGGATTAAATATTTTGGAATATTTGAAAAGTAGATTGCCTGGCGTAAATATTTCAGGCAGACCGGGAACTTATGCAATTCAATTAAGAACAGTGATTTCCTTGTCAGGCGCAGTACCTGACGTAAGTGTTTTTATTGACGGTGTACCGGCTAATCCTGACCAGGCTTCTAACTATTCTATTAATGACATCGCACTTGTGCAACTTTACAGTTCTAATGTACGTGCAGGTGCAGGTGGGGCATTGGTTTTTTACACAAAACAACAAGCCGATAGAGAGGATAAAACAGCGTTAGGGAAAGATGAAATGATGCCTGTAGCAGGTTACAGTCCTGTTAAGCAATTTTATGCACCTAATTATTTACTTGAAGAAGATGCATCAATTATAAAAGATGAGAGAACAACGCTTTATTGGAATCCAAATTTAACATCAGATGGAAAAAGTAAAAAGGTTAGCTTTTCTTTTTTTAATTCTGATAAAGCAAAAAAATACAATATTGTTGTGGAAGGAATGACGAAGGATGGCAAGTTTTTACATTTAACAAAAGAAATTGAATAATTAAATAGCCTCCAGCATCTTCACCACACCTTCTTTTTTTAAAATTAAATAACCCAACCTGTCGTTGCTTATGCCATCTTTTAATTGGTAACTAAAACTCAGCTGGTCATCTTCTACAGCTGTTTCAAAATAATTGAAAGCAATATTGGGGTGTTTTTTTAAATCATCTCCAATTTCGTAGAGATGGGTTGACAGGATGAAAATAGAATTTTTTATTTTGAGTAGCCCTTCAATTACAGCACTGCTGCATTTCATGGCGTCCTGTACATTGGTACCTTTAAAAAGTTCGTCTATTAATATGAGCCATTTTCTTCCATCGCTCACTTTTTGCACCGTGGCTTTTATGCGTTGCACTTCGTTAAAAAAATAACTTTCTCCTTTAGCAATATTATCTATAACATTTATGTTGCTGAGTATACCATCAAAAAAACTGAGTTTCATTTGTTGTGCAGGCACACCCATGCCGGTGTGTGCAAGGTATACGGCAGTTCCGCATGCTTTTATAAAGGTACTTTTACCCGCCATATTTGCACCTGTAAGAAAAAGAAAGTTTGTAGCCTTATTTAAATTTACATTGTACGAAACAGGCTGTTGCAGCATTAAATGATATAATTCATTTGCTTCAAAATAGGGGAGGTCGTCTTCTACAAAAGCTGGCATAGTTAGGTTGTATTTATCTGTTGCTATTGCCATGCCGTACCATGCATCTAATTTGCCAAAAATATGGAGCACATCCATACAATTGCTTTTGTACTTATACCTAATAAAATGTGCAAGCTCCAGCATCTGAGCGGGTGATAAATCCGAGGCTATTTTATTTTCTGTAATAATATTTAGAGCATCTTTTTCCAACATTTTTTTCGCCTCTTCCAGTTGTTTTTTTAAAAGTTGCGGTGTGTCGTTCTGTAAAAAAAAAGCGATGGCTTGTTTCATTCCCTTTATAAAATCAAAGCAATGCCTCACAGAATATTTCACCAGGGAGTAGTCGTGGCTGTTTAATAGTTTATAATAAAAAGCACTTAGTGCAGTCGGTCTTGCCGGAATAGGATTAATGTTGGATTCAAAAAAACGCTCTACCATTAAGATGGTTCCATTACTTATAATGCTTGGCCATTTTTCTTTTTTACCTAGTATATAAAGCAGTGTTTGCTGAACGTCATTAATAGCACTAATACTCGCCAGTGGTGAAAGTATATTTTTCTTTAGTTGTTCTTTACCGCGGCTTGTAGTGGTAAAATTTATTTTATTGAAAATAGAAAATTCTTCCTCTTTATCAAAGATTACAAGGTCAGCCAGCGTTGTTTTATCTATCTCCATAGTTTAGATTTAAGACATAAGAATCAAGATGCAAGACAAGTCACATGAGAGCTAAAATTTAAGTTCTCTTGTATCTTGTGTCTAATATCTCTCGTCTATCTTTCAAACAAAATTCTTTTTCCTTTATGTGATGCATTTACTACTGCGTTTTCATAAACGAAATGCCCATTGACCATCGCTTTTTCAATTGTGGCAGGGAAAGTGAAATGTTCTAATGGGCTCCAGCCACATTTGTACAGAATATTTTCTTTTGTAACACTGTACTTTTTATTCAAATCTACCATTACCAAATCTGCAAAATAGCCTTCCCTTATATAGCCACGATCCTTTATCATAAAGCAATCGGCAACTGCATGGCTCATTTTTTCAGCAATTTTTTCGAGGCTTATTTTTCCTTCTTTATAATGGTGCAACATTAATTGTAGCCCGTGTTGCACGAGTGGTAATCCCGCATGTGCATGCTCATAAGGCCCGTCTTTTTCTAAAAGTAAATGTGGTGCATGGTCGGTTGCAATCACGTCAAGTCTGTCATCGAGCAGCGCTTCCCACAAAGCCTTTTTATTAAAAGCAGCCTTTATCGCTGGGTTGCATTTTATTTTATAGCCCAAGCTTTCATAATCGTCTGCTGTAAAGTGAAGGTGGTGTACACAAACCTCGGCAGTTATTCTTTTTTCTTTTAATGGAAACATATTGCCAAAAAGTTGTAGTTCCTTCTCGGTAGAAATATGCAAAATGTGCAAACGGCTGTTGTATTTTTTCGCAAATTGTATGGCAGTTAACGACGACTCATAACAGGCTTCTTCATTGCGAATCAATGGATGATCTGGTGGTTCTAAATTAGGCTTTATGCTTTTAATGTTTTCATACTGTTGCTGTATGATCCGCTCATCTTCGCAATGCGTAGCTATCAACAATTCGCTGCCACCAAATATTTTATCAAGGGTGGTATGATTGTTTACCAGCATGTTGCCGGTACTGCTTCCCATAAAAATTTTAAGCCCAGCTATTTCGCTTTTTAATTCATTTGCCCGTAATGCCTGCTCCGCATTATCGTTGCTTACGCCCATAAAAAAGGAGTAATTGGCGGCAGAACTGTGCTCGGCAATGTCGTACTTATCCTGCAGCAAAGGCAACGTTAATACATTCGGCAACGTATTGGGCATTTCCATAAAACTGGTTGTACCACCTGCAACGGCCGCTGCACTTTCTGTAGCAATGGTAGCTTTATGGGTGAGGCCTGGTTCTCTAAAATGCACTTGGTCATCTATCACCCCTGGAAAAAGATGCTTATTTTCGCCGTGTATTTCTATTACTTTTTCTTTTAAATTTATGGATGGAGAAATTTTTTCAATCCTTTCATTTACCACTAACAAGTCGGTGTGGGCTATTTTTCCTTCATTTACGACAAGTATGTCTTTAAAAAGATACTTTTGCATTCGGTTATTCGTTAAAGTATAAATTAAAAAAATCCAATTTTAAATGCAAATTATTAAAAGCTTTTTCAAACTGATTATTTTTGTTTGCCCGCTTGGTGCAGTAGCTCAGTCTACATACTTGAATCAGGGTGCAAAAGAGGCTCGTTTTATAGATAGGCTGGAGATTAAGCAGCAGACAAATACCGACCTTAATTTTTCCACCCTGCGCCCATTTAACCGTAAATATATTGTAAGAGAAGCAACGTTTCTTGATAGTGCACGCTTGGGTTACCAAGATTCTACAGGGGTAGATAAATACAAAGAGTGGACTGACCTCGGCCTAACAGAGGTGGATGAATATAACCTGCAAAGCTTGCTGATGAACAACAGCGAATGGGTTACTACACCTAAAGAAGATTTTTTAAGCAAAAAGCCATTGCTCAATGCTTTCTATAAAACAAAGGCTAATTTTTTAGAGGTAAACAACAAAGATCTTTTTCTTGCGGTTAACCCTGTGTTGCAAATACACCAGGCAGTAGAACCGGGCTACGATGAAGGTATTTTCTTAAACTCCCGTGGTGTAAATGTGCGGGGGCTTATCGGTAAAAAAGTAGGTTTTTCTTCTTATATTACAGATAACCAGGAAAGAGGGCCAAGGTTTTTTCAGCAACAGGTAAATAATTTTCGTGCAGTGCCAGGTAATGGTTTTTATAAAGCATTTAAAAAAACAGGTGTCGATTATTTTGATGCAAGAGGATATTTCACGTTTAATGCCGCAAAGTTTATAGACTTTCAAATAGGGTACGACAAGAACTTTATAGGCAATGGATACAGAAGTTTATTTTTAAGCGACTGGGGCAACAGTTATTTGTTTGCAAAAATAAACACCAAGGTATGGAAATTTAATTACCAAAATATTTTTATGGAATTGATGCCACAGTTCACAAAAATGGGGGATACGTTGCTTGACAGAAAGTATGCAGCTATTCACCATCTAAGTATAAATGTTACAAAATGGTTGACTATTGGTTTATTTGAGGGTGCTGTGTTTGGAAGAAAGAACAGATTTGATTTTCAATATTTAAATCCCGTTATATTTTACAGGCATATTGAAGGCACCATTGGCAGCCCCGATAATGCACTTGCCGGTTTAGATTTTAAAGCCAACGTTGCACATAGGTTGCAGTTTTACGGACAGTTTTTGCTTGATGAGTTTATTCTATCACAGGTAAGAAATAATCCTACAAGCTGGGTAAATAAATTTGCCATACAGGCAGGTGTAAAATATGTTGATGCCTTTGGGGTTAAAAACTTAGATCTACAGGGAGAATTAAACAGGGTAAGGCCATTCACTTATTCTCATTACAGCAGTATTGCTAATTATTCACATTATAACCAACCATTGGCACACCCACTTGGCGCAAACTTTCAGGAGTTTATTGGCATAGCCCATTACCAGCCAGCACCAAAGTGGACAATAGATGCGAGGGCTATTTATTTTCAGCAGGGGCTTGATAGTTCAGGTAAAAACTTTGGCGGTAATATTTTTAAAAGCTCTACATCAAGAGTGGGCGACTTGGGTTACAATGTAGCCAGTGGTGCAAAAGCCAACTGTTTTAATGGTACGATGCTTATATCGTATGAGCTTAAGCAAAATTTATTTTTAGATGCTTCTTTTCAACACAGAACATACAATATAGAAGGCCAAACGGGACAGAGTAATACCACTTTGGTAACGGTAGGTATAAGGTTAAATATGTTTAAGAGGGTATATGATTTTTAAATAAAAAAAAATTAAAATAAGAGGCAATTGTTTAATACGGTTGCCTCTTTTTTTATGCTGATACGTTATGGATGAGTGCGGTCTTTTAACCCTACCGTATTCAATTTTTTCAATTATACTGGAATGTATAAACGTTTAATTTTAATAGCTGACCAAAAGAGGCGAAAAATTGAAATATTATTTTTTCGGAATAGAAATAAAAATTGAGCCAAAGTGCTTGCATGTAAAATTGCTCAACAAATTATTACTCTATTCAACCGTCAAAGAAAAAGTAAGAGACCTTGAGTTTATTTTCTCAATGGTATTGGCGTATTTGAGTACGTCGTTTCTTGCTAAAACATTTTTAAGCCCGTAACTTATTTTAAGCTCGGGCGTAAGAACAAAAACCGGAAAATAAATGTGAAAACCTATACCAGCCTCTGCTGCATAATCGAGTTTTTGC
>JBJXGJ010000069.1:0-12025 GCA_046153805.1 Ferruginibacter sp.
CTCAATGAATTTTGCTACAAATTTAATCGGAGGTATTTTGGTATAAAATTATTTGATAGGTTAATGGTGGCGGCTATCGCCGAGGCATGGTATAAACCTTGCTCCTAATTGCGGATAGTCATTAAAACTGTTTAAAGTAAAAAAGCTGTTCCGAGTGAAAACTCCCAACAGCTTTTTTGTAAGATATTTTTAAAAGAAAATTTTTACGAATTATACAATCACCTTCATTGGTATACTGTGAATAGCAGAAGAAATTTCTTTAATAAGGCCTGCGTTTTTTTCAATGGCGTTACCCACCACAATTACATCTGCACCAGCTTTGCAGTTTAAATAGGCTTTTTCTGCGGTGGTAATACCGCCGCCAATAATAAGTGGCACTTCAATGCAAGATGCTACACTCTGTATCATTGACTCCGAAATGGCTTTTTTTGCACCACTGCCGGCATCCATATAAACTAATTTCATTCCGAGCATTTCGCCTGCCATAGCGGTACACATGGCAATTTCATTTTTATCGGCCGGCAAAGGAGATGCATTGCTTATGTAGGAAACGGTTGTAGGTGCACCGCCGTCAATTACCATATAACCTGTGGACATTATTTCCAACCCACTTTTTTTTACGACCGGCGCAGATACCACATGTTGCCCAATAAGCAATTCAGGATTGCGGCCACTAATTAAACTTAAATATAAAAGCGCATCGGCATATTTACTTACCTGCGATGGGCTGCCCGGAAAAAGTATAACCGGAATAGTACAACTGCGTTTAATTAACTGCACACAATCATCTATATAATTGGATATTACAAGGCTACCACCTACTAAAAAATAATCAACCTGCGCATCCAACGACAACTGTATTAATTCTTCTACGCTGCTATCATTTACTTTGTCAGGATCTATAAGTACAGCAAATGATTTTTTGCTATGGCTTTTACGATCTGTTAGTGACTGATAAATTTTATTAAACATAAAACGGTGTAGGTTTGGTGCAAAAATGCTTGTTTTTTTCTTATTATGGAAATATTAACCACATAAATAATACCATCCTCTCAAGTTACTGCTTATTATTGAGTAAATTTGAGAGCTATGGTAGCTGACATTATTTACGAAATAAAATACAAAACAGCCCGAAGTGGTGGCAAAGGTGGCCAAAATGTAAACAAGGTAGAAACCATGGTGGAAGGCTATTGGAATATACAAACATCATCATACGTTACAGATGAGGAAAAAGTACTGATATATGAGAAGCTGGCAAATAAAATAAACAGCGAGGGCCTTTTACTCGTTAAGAGCCAAACTGCCAGAACACAACTTGCCAACAAAGCCGAAGTTCAGAAAAAAATAATAGCACTCGTTACAAAGGCCTTGATCGTTCCTAAAAAAAGGAGGCCGACTAAAATACCAAAAGCGGTGGTAAAAAAAAGACTCGAAACCAAAAAGAAAGATGGCATTATTAAAAAAGGAAGAAAGAAAATAAGCGGTGATGAATAAAGTTATTATAATTCTGCTCTGTTTCCTAGCAGCTAACTGCTGTATGGCCCAAAAGAAACAAGAAACTGTTGCTATAACTTTTGAGTTTGTTTGTAAAGAAGACAGCAATGTTTTGAACAACAAGCTCACTAACAACTTTGGAGAAACTTACACCATAACCAAGTTAAAATATTATATCAGCCACGTAAATTTTTCAAGTAGATTAAAACAAAAAAATGATGCTGCTGTTTATTTGATAGACGCATCAAAAAAAAATCGCATTAGTATTTCTTTGCCAGATGAAAATACAACAGGTTTTTCATTTCTACTTGGCATGGATAGTCTCTTAAACTGCAGTGGTGCGCAAAGTGGCGCGTTAGATCCTTTGAATGATATGTTTTGGACATGGAACAACGGTTATATTGTTTTTAAACTGGAAGGAACATCACCATCATCTACCGCAGACTTGCAAAGAATAGAGCACCATATTGGTGGCTATAAAGGAGATAATAAAACCATGAGAGAAGTTTTTTTACCGATTAATAACAAATCATGGTTAAAGACAAAAACACTTACCGTACAACTCGACGTTAATAAATACTGGCAAAACACAAATAACATTTTAATAAAGGAAACACCGCTGATAACCCTGCCCAGTGCCGCGGCAAGAAATGCTGCAGATCAGGTAGCCGCATCATTTTCAATAAAAGAAAACGAACTATATTGAGCTTAAAAATTAAAATATTATCCACTATTTTTTTATTTTTTGCAGCTGCCCTGTTGTTTATCAGTGCAGCAAAAAAAGGAGTTGCACCTACGCCCCTACCATTTAAAATACCGGCGGGCTTCCCCACGCCTACAGTAAATATTTTTGCCAATAACAAACTCACCGTAGAAGGATTTGCACTTGGTAAAAAAATGTTTTACGATGCAAGACTCAGCAAGGGTGGAGAGATAAGCTGCGGCAGTTGCCACCAGCCATTTGCCTCTTTCGCCACTTACGACCACGATCTTAGCCATGGGGTAAACAATAGTTTTAGCAACCGCAATGCACCTGCACTTATTAACCTTGCATGGATGAAAGAGTGGCACTGGGATGGTGGCATCAACCATTTGGAAATGCAACCATTATCCCCTTTGAGTGCAGCCAACGAAATGGGTGAAAAACTGGACACCGTATTACTAAAATTAAAACAAGATACTGCTTACGCAAGAATGTACAAGGCAGCTTTTGGAGATGCACGAATCACCACAGAACGTATGCTAAAAGCTTTTGCACAGTTTACGGGCAGTCTTGTGAGTGATAACAGCAAATACGATCAGGTAAAAAGAGGAGAAGCCAGCTTTATATTGCCCGAACAAAAAGGATACGAAATTTTTAAAGCAACCTGCAACAGTTGCCATAAAGAACCACTGTTTACAGATAATAGTTTTCGCAATAATGCCATTACCTTAAATCGATTTGCAGATGTGGGCAGGCAGGCCATAACGCAGGATAACAAAGACTCTTTAAAATTTAAAGTGCCAACGCTTCGTAATGTAGCATTAACGCTGCCATACATGCACGATGGTCGTACAAACAGTTTAGACAATGTAATTTCTCACTATACAGGCTTGGATACTACACTTACAAACCTTGATCCTTTGCTTAGAAAAAAAATTCGGCTGACAGATAAAGAAAAAAAGCAACTTGTCCTTTTTTTATATACCCTTACCGATACAAGTTTTACAAAAAATAAACACTTTACCCCTTGATACATAATTACAATTTCCATTGCAACCGGTGCAAATTGTATTCCTTACTTTTGAAAAAAATAAATAACCTTTGAGCAGCATAAAAAAATTGGCGGGAGAAACCATATGGTATGGAGGTAGTACAATTGCTGCACGGTTTTTAAATTATTTGCTCACACCTTTTTTGACTTATAACCTAGCTGAGAGAAGCGACTATGGAAAGATTGGTTTAATATATTCACTTATACCAATTTTTAATGTGTTGTTTACCTACGGTTTTGAAACAGCCTATTTTAGATTTGCCGGCAACAAGGACAATAAAAATATATACAGTACTGCAACCATTTCTTTATTTTTTTCTACATTATTGTTTACCGGAATACTTTGGTTAAACCAACATTTCATCGGAAAAACAATTGGACTTGAGGAATTTCCCACCATCATTAAGTTGATGATTTTAATTATAGCAATAGATACGCTGGCTGCTATTCCATTTGCAAAGTTGAGGCAGGAGAGTAGACCCATAAAATATGCTGCCGCAAAAATCGTAGGCATTGTTGCAAATATAATATTGACATATTTTTTTATAAAATATTGTCCGGACCATTATAAAACCCAAAAGTGGGTATCTACAGTTTATGATCCCTCAATTAATCCTGTAACTTATGTTGTATTTGCAAATTTGATCCAATCTATCATCACATTATTATTTTTGTTTAGAGAAATTTTACAAATTCGCTTTTCCTTTAATACTGTTTTGTGGAAGCAGATGATGCTATTTGCCATGCCACTTATTTTAGTTGGATTGGGTGGTGTCGTTAATGATACGATGAACCGCATTATGCTCCGATGGTGGCTTTCCGGTACAGAAGTCTATAGAGAATCGCAGATAGGAATATTTAGTGCATGTGCTAAACTTGCCATTTTGATATCTCTATTTGTACAAGCATTTAAAATGAGTGCTGAACCATTTTTCTTTAAGCAAGCTGAAGCTGGAAACCCGCAAAAAGTTTATGCAAGGATCATGAAGTTTTTTATAATTATACTTTCAGTGATGTTCCTTGTGGTGAGTTTGTTTATTCCTTTATGGAAATATTTTATAGGGCCAAAATATTGGGAAGGTCTTGGTGTAGTTCCTATATTGTTGATGGCAAATATATTTTTAGGTATCTACTACAACCTTACTGTTTGGTATAAACTGAGTAATAAAACTATTTATGGCGCTTATATCACTTTGATAGGTTCTGCATTTTCTGTACTGATAAATTATATTTTTATTCCACGTTTTGGGCTTGTGGCCTGTGCTTGGGGAACGTTTGCCGCTTATGGTTCTATGCTGATCTTGTCTAATTATTTTGGTCAAAAATATTATCGAATTCCATATGCATGGAAAAAATTAATAGCTTATCTCGTAATAGTAACGGTATTATTTTTAATTCATAAGGGAGCCACTACTTTTTATACGAACGACTATTTTAGTTTCGGGCTGGCGATTGCATTGTTATCTATTTATTGCAAGTTTTTAGCATTGGTGGAACAAAAAGACTTTGCAAGGTTGCCAGTTGTAGGAAAATACTTTGTGCCGAAAAAATTGAGCGCGGGTGCGTAAAATTCTCTTATACATTTTGCGGCGTCCTTTGCTGTGGATTGCTGAGAGGTATTCATCTGCACCACAAAAAACAATTGTATTTAAATCATTGTCAGATTTGTTTGCAACTGCTGAAAATGAAAGTGATGAAAAAGTAAAATTCTTACAAACAACCTCAACAGAAGCAAAGTTTATTATTTTTAGCGACCAGCACAAGGGCGACAGAAGTGCAGCAGATGATTTTAGAAATGCAGAACTTAACTATTCCGCAGCATTAGATCATTATCTGCAAAACGGCTTTACATTTATTACTTTGGGAGATAGCAAAGAACTATGGAAGTTTAGTGCTGATAAATTATTGCCTGCAAACAAAACAGTATTGGCAAAGGAAGCAGCTTTTCAGCCTGACCGATTTTATAAAACATTTGGTAACCACAATCTGATATGGAAAAACTTGGCAGATGTTTTTTTATGGCTCCGAAAAAATTTTGCCATGCCGCTGCCCATTCATGAAGGCATTGTGCTAAAATTAATAACAGAAAGCGACGAGTTAAAAATATTTATAACGCATGGCCACCAAGGCGATACCATGAGCGATAACAATGCACTCAGTACGTGGCTAGTGGCGCATATCTGGCTACCGCTGCAACGCCATTTAAACATCAATATAGATACACCAAGCAACGATTTTTCTCTACGCAACAAACATAATATTATGATGAGTGAATAGAGTGGAGCACAACAAAATTTATTGCTTATAACTGGTCACACACATGTACCTGTGTTTGCATCAGGCAGGTATTACAACCACCCTTCCAATAAAATTTCAGGCAAGGAGCAACATTCAATTAAGCCTTCTTATTTCAATATCGGTTGCTGCTGTTTTGATGATGGCGATATTACAGGAATTGAAATTGCAGATAGCTACATAAAATTTATTAAATGGACAGATGCCAGCAGTACACCTGTAAAAAAAATACTTGAAGAGAAATTAATAGAAGACCTTATGCTCGATCTTTAATTTAAAAACCTGAGCATGACCGCATACAAAACTTTTTCTTCGTCTTTTGTCAATGCTGTATTTGATGTTGTTTTTAAATAATGCAGTTTAAAAGCACCAATGGCGTTTTGTACATTTTTTACATCGTATCCAATAATTTTTAATGCCTGCGCTACATTAAAGTCCACCGGTAAGAAAACGGATGTGGTATCGTTGTACCATAACCCGTAACCCTTATCTGACAATGCTTTCCATGGAAAAAAAATACCCGGATCTACCTTGCGCCCTGGTGCAATATCGCCGTGGCCAATAAAATTTGCCGCGGGTATGTTATATTCTTTTTTTAGAAATGATAAAAGTGAAAATAAAGTATTTAACTGCATTGTCGAAAAACTGTCAACGCCATTGTTGTCTATTTCAATACCGATAGAGCCGGAATTTACATCTGTATTATTCCCCCATTTTCCAATGCCGGCATGCCATGCTCTGAGGTAGTCATTCAGCATGTGATGAAGTGTACCATCTTTACAAATTACATAATGCGCACTCACCTGCGTGGCCGGCTTTGTAAAAGTTTTTAATGTCTGCTCACAGCTGTTTTGTGCCGTATAATGTATGACAACCATGTTGGGTTTACGCATGCCAAAATTGGTTGTGTATGCGTTAAGCGACGAGGGGTTTAGCGTATCTGCCAATACAGGCATTTGCTTTATTTTTTTTGCAAAGGCGGCCGTCTGCTGTTTATAGATTTTATTGGTACTGCTGTATGGCTTGGGCGCACAGGAATACAAAATGCAACTCAACAAAATGGTATACATACCAAGTAACCTATTGGACATCTCTATTTACAATTTACTTTATTAAAGGAATGCTTTTCTTCAAAATTAATTGCATGAGGATACTTTAAAACTGCGGTATCATTCTGCATTTTTACATCGCCGTACCCTTCTGCCAGAGCATTTTCTTTTATTTTGAAGACCATCTGCCTTACAGCAATCTTTCCTTCTGCTTTAAAACTATAAAATCCTTCTGCTCTGCCTGCGGTTGTTTTTAAATTTATTGCCCCATCATCTAAACTCCCTGTTTTTCTTTTGTACAACAAAGTGCCATACAGAGAATCGCTGGTTTGGTCTAATTCCATAAAAGCAGTATCACCGTCTATTACCATTTGGTAACATCCGATTAAAGATCCAGTTGTAGCATCGCTGTTTGAATTTGTTTTTACATCTTCATCAATTACTGTATTCTCCCTAACAGATTGTGTACAGGAAAAGCAAAAAGCGGCCGCCGAAAAGAACAGGTAAAATGTCTTCATTGTTAAAATTTACCATGAATATGCTTTAAAATCATGCCAATTGCGGCATATCGTTTGAACCCTATATTTTAAAATAGCAAGACAATGGAAACTAAAAGAAGGATAAATAAACGTTTCTAATTGTGTATCTAATAAATAGTTAAGGTTGAAAAAGTTACTACTGATGAGCCTAGCTCCCATGAGCAGTGGTAGCCCATAAACAAATAATCGTTGTTTTATAAAACTAGTTAGATGCATGGATACTACACCCGCCCGATTGAACTTCATTCGGGCGGGGAAAGCTGGAAACAAATGTTGAAGTACGTTTTCATGTGCCCATGCTTCTAAAAACACAATTACATATTCCTCCGATATTGTCCCCCTACACTGTACAAAGCATTGGTTATCTCACCGAGCGAACAATGCTTTACTGTTTCCATTAACTCTTCAAAAAGATTGCCGTTGGCAATGGCAACTTCCTGCAAACGCACCAACATAGCCGCACTATTTTCTTTGTGTCTTTCTTTGAATGCATTGAGCATAGTGATCTGCAATTCTTTTTCTTCAGTGGTTGATCGTATAACTTCTGCCGGTAAAATGGTAGGTGAACCGTTTTTATTTAAGAAAGTATTTACACCAACAATCGGAAATTCACCTGTGTGTTTTAATGTTTCGTAGTACAAACTTTCTTCCTGTATTTTGTTGCGCTGGTACATTCTTTCCATTGCACCAAGCACGCCGCCCCGTTCCGTAATTCTTTCAAACTCCGCCAGCACAGCCTGTTCTACAAGGTCAGTCATTTCTTCAATCAAAAAAGACCCCTGGTTTGGATTTTCATTTTTAGCAGTACCCAGCTCTCTGTTTATAATTAATTGAATAGCCATTGCACGGCGCACACTTTCTTCTGTTGGTGTTGTAATTGCTTCGTCGTATGCATTTGTGTGCAACGAATTGCAGTTGTCATAAATAGCATACAATGCCTGCAATGTTGTGCGGATATCATTAAAATCAATTTCCTGTGCATGCAAACTTCTGCCACTTGTCTGTATATGGTATTTTAATTTTTGGCTACGGTCATTTGCTTTGTATTTATACTTCATTGCCTTTGCCCAAATGCGGCGGGCAACTCTTCCTATAACGGAATATTCAGGGTCCATTCCATTACTGAAAAAGAAAGAAAGGTTGGGTGCAAAATCATCAATATTCATTCCACGGCAGAGGTAATATTCTACATAAGTAAATCCGTTTGATAATGTAAACGCAAGCTGTGTTATAGGATTGGCGCCGGCTTCAGCAATATGGTAGCCGCTGATACTTACACTGTAAAAGTTTTGAACCTTGTTGGTAATAAAATACTCCTGTACATCGCCCATTAATTTTAGCGCAAACTCTGTAGAAAAAATACAAGTGTTTTGAGCCTGGTCTTCTTTTAAAATATCTGCCTGTACGGTACCACGAACGGAGGATAAAGCTTTTGCTTTTATGCTTGCATAAACATCAGCAGGTAAAACATCAGCACCGCTTAATCCGAGCAAGCGCAAACCTAAACCGTTGTTTCCTTCAGGCAATGCACCTGAAAAATTCCCTAGTGCTGGTGTTACCGCTTTGCCATCTCCACCAATGTATTTAGGCAAATTTTCAATATTGTATTTCGCCTCAATAATTTTATTTACATCTTCTCTTAAATTATTTTCGATGATGTATTTTTCGCACATTTGATCAATAGCAGCATTCATAAAAAATGCTAGGAGCATTGGTGCCGGACCATTGATTGTCATGCTCACAGAAGTTTTTGGATCGCACAAATCAAAACCGCTGTACAGTTTTTTTGCATCATCTACTGTTGCAATACTCACACCACTGTTTCCTACTTTTCCATAAATATCGGGACGGTGAGCAGGGTCTTCGCCATACAAGGTAACACTATCAAATGCAGTACTGAGGCGCTTTGCAGGCTGCCCAACACTTACGTAATGAAAACGGCGATTGGTTCTTTCAGGGCCGCCTTCTCCTGCAAACATTCTTGTAGGGTCTTCTCCTTCTCTCTTTAAAGGAAATACACCTGCGGTGAATGGAAATTCACCAGGTACATTTTCTTGTAATTGCCAGGTTAAAATATCTCCCCAGTCTTTGTACTTTGGTAAAATAACTTTTGCAATTTTTGTACCTGATAAACTGGAAAAAGTAAGCGGTTGTTTTATTAATTTATCTCTTACTTTAAATTCGTAAAAATCCTGTTTGTAACTTTCTATAAGTGTACCCCAGTTGGCAAGTAATTTTTTGTTTGATGGAGTTAAACCTTCTTCGATATTGGCTTTTATTTTATTTAGTTCATTAACGCTTTCTGTAACAGTTACTGTTTTTAAAACCCCTTCTATCTGATACAATTGTGTTGCCAATGCACTTTGTTCCTTCACCCACAAATCGTACTCTGCAATGGTTTCAGAAATTTCTGCCAGGTAGCGAACTCTTTTCGGCGGAATAATTGAACCATCCATACCGCCGCTTTTTGCAAAAGCTTCGTGTGAGCCAAAATCGTTACCCGTTTTTTCAGCAATTACTTTTATCAACTTATCAAATAAGTTATTTACACCAGCATCGTTAAACTGTGCGGCAATCGTTCCTACAACAGGCAGTTCCTCATCTTTTGCATCCCACAAATTATAGTTGCGTTTGTATTGTTTGCGCACATCGTGCAACGCATCGAGCGCACCTGCCTTGTCAAATTTGTTCAGACAAATTACATCTGCATAATCCAGCATATTTATTTTTTCCAGCTGAGATGGTGCGCCATATTCCGGTGTCATTACATACATGCTTACATCGCAATGCTCCAAAATAGATGCATCGCTTTGGCCAACACCTGCACTTTCTAAAATGATTAAATCGAACCCTGCGTCTTTACAAATTTGCAATGCTTCTGCTACGTATTGGCTCAATGCTTTATCACTTTCTCGTGTAGCAAGGCTGCGCATGTATGCCCGTGGCGATGAAATGGAATTCATTCGTATTCTATCGCCCAATAAAGCGCCACCGGTTTTCTTTTTGCTTGGGTCAACCGATATTACTGCGATTGTTTTATCGGTATAATTATTTAAAAAGCGGCGAACGATTTCATCTGTTACGGAAGACTTTCCTGCACCGCCTGTGCCAGTAATGCCGAGTACACAGCCCTCCTGCCCCCCGAAGGGGGGTTCTACCGATTGGGAGATTGACTCCGAGATTGACTTTTTATACTGACCATTCTCGGCTGCCGTAATAGCTTGAGCTATCTTAATAATATCTTTCCATTCCCCAAGCGCATATTTTCCATTTTTAAAAGTGGAAAAGTCCTTAGTTCCCCCTTCAGAGGTCAGGGGGCCGCATTTGTCAATCACATCCTGTATCATTCCATCCAAACCCATTCTACGACCATCATCCGGGCTATAAATTCTTGTGATGCCGTAATTATGTAATTCTTCGATTTCGCTTGGCAAAATAGTACCACCGCCACCGCCGAATATTTTTATATGTTCGCAACCGTTTTGTACCAATAGGTCTTTCATGTATTTAAAAAACTCTACATGTCCACCCTGGTAACTGGTAATTGCAATGCCCTGCACATCTTCCTCAATGGCACATTCTACGATATCTGCCACGCTTCGGTTATGACCAAGGTGAATAATTTCCGCACCTTTGCTTTGCAAAATTCTGCGCATGATATTTATGGCTGCATCGTGGCCGTCAAATAATGCCGCAGCGGTAACAAGTCTTACTTTCGTTTCGTTTTGTAAACTCATATTCAATTTGTATTTTAAAGCCTTCGGCTTTTTTGTCGGTTTTTAGTGAACAAAGGCAGCAGCAATATTCAACTGCATTGGCGTCGCACTCTTGTACATTCTATCTTTATTCAACGTGACTCAAACAATTTCCACTTATAAAAACCCTTTCAAGTATCTCCCTCCGTTAAGATAGTTCTCCCCCTTCGGGAAGGTTAGGAGGGACTCCTCCCTGCATTTTAAAAGTTAGATCTGCAAAATCTTCCATACTTAATGCCTCTGCACGTTTATTAAAAATTTCATCCTGTAAAAATTCTTCTGTAAACAGCGGCTTTACTGCATTGCGAAGCATTTTTCTTCGTTGGTTGAAAGCCATTTTTACCAGCATTTTATAAGCCTTCTCTGAATGTACAACCAATGGCTTCTTTCTTCTCGTCAATCTTACTACGGCACTCATCACTTTTGGCGGCGGTGTAAAACTTTCGGGTGGCACATCAAACAAATATTCAATATCGTAAAAAGGTTGCAACAAAGCACTTGTAACACCGTAAATTTTACTGCCTGGCTTGGCTGCTACTCTAAGTGCAACTTCTTTTTGAAACATCCCAATAATTACAGGAACCTCATCTTTCCAATCAAGTATTTTAAATAAAATTTCTGTTGAAATATTATAGGGAAAATTACCAATGATGGTAAATTTTTCCTCGAAAGGCTTTTCAATCGTTAAAAAATCTTTGTGTATAATCCTATCTTGTAAAACCGGATACCGCTTTTTTAACAATGGTACTTTTTCATCATCCAGTTCTACGGCTTTAAAATCTACATTTTCAATTTTTATTAATTCTTTGGTGAGAGCACCACCGCCTGGGCCTACCTCCAATAAATTTGTAAATGAATGTTCGTTGAGTGTGTCTGCAATTTTTTTGATTATCAGTTCATCTTTCAAAAAATGTTGCCCCAGCGATTTCTTTAACCTGTACATGTGGCAAAAATACAATAAAAAAGCCCCAGCTATTTCAAACCAGCAGCATTTAAAAAGGACACCCAAAGCATTTCACCTATATATTTTATAAAGAATTATGCATGCTAAGTAAAAACTGCAAAAAAATAAAAAATACGCATAATTTTGCGGTCCATTTATACATATAAAATATGAGTACTGAAAACAAACCAAAGAT
>JBJXGJ010000075.1:0-22544 GCA_046153805.1 Ferruginibacter sp.
CTCTTTGATGGGGAGGTTACAAAACTTGCAGGTATTTATTTGATTGTTCTATTATCTTTTGTAATGGTTATTTGCAGCGTGTTTCCGTATTTGAAAAAGGAAGAAAGTTTTTAGTAAATGATATTGTATGAAAATATGCATCATAGGTGAAAGGTGTTTGATTAATTATTTGCTGCTTTTGCTTTTTCTTTAGCTTCAATAATTGGTAAATCCTTCTTATACTGCTCAGCATTCCAAACTATTCCCCACCTACTTAAATAAGCTGCTAGTGGTTGAAGATTGGCTTCTGCCCTTCTTTTATCTACGTTATCAGGGTCGGAGAGTGGCCGCAAATAGTATTTATTGTCCTCAAAATACATGGCTACCTGACTTCCATAGATTTGTCTTTTACCCTGACCAATATTCACCCTATCTTCTAATAATGCCAAAGCACTTTTTTGGGCGTTGCCATTTTTTACAGATTCTCGCATCATAGGCAAATATGCCTCTTGCGTAGTTTGATCCGCATGCTGAATTACTAAAAAAATCGTATTATTTCCTTGTTTACCAACTACGTTAGCTCCTAACCATCCATAATTATCTAAAATATATTTTACAGTCTTCAGGTTTTCTGAATCTTCAACAGCCATCTTATTATATAACGATTGCATTTCTGGGGATTGAAAATTATATATTCTCTCAAATGAATCTAGTTGTAATCTTAAATGCTGATCCTTAAAATGAATCGAATCTAAAAGCGTAGACAAGGCTGGGTTAAATTGATCATTTTTAAATTTATCGATTTGACCAATAGCAGTGATGCTTGAGAATAAAATGAATATGAAAAATGCAAGATGTTTCATTTTGAAAGTTTATTTATAGATGAATCTTAAAAATTACGTTATGCAAAATATGTTTTGTATCAATTTTCATTCGATAAACGATAAAGCTAAATGAGAATATAGTCATGTAACCAGCCAGTTGTAAAAAGATAAAATTCTAAACGGCTCCCGACAAAATTATCGGGACACGGCGCGGGATGGGCAGTAGTAGCTGCTGCAATAATAAACTACAAATTACAACTCACAACGCTGCGGCACCTGCCTTTGCCTGCAGGCAGGCTACTACAGACAGCCCAAAAAAATGATCAATACAGACCTTCAGATCACAGCCTCAGAACCTCACCCCCGCCTCTCCAAACAAGACGAGCCAACCTCAACTAATTTAAAAAATGTTCAAAGTATTAAAGACCAACTTTCCCCTTCGGGGGACCGAGGGGGCTTTCCTTCGGGGGCATACTATCCTTCAACGTTACCGTTCTATTAAAAATAATATTCTCCGCCGTGCTCTCTTTATCTAAACAAAAATACCCTTTGCGCAAAAACTGAAACCTATCTGTAGCAGTAGC
Source organism: Ferruginibacter sp. (assembly GCA_046153805.1). Lineage (GTDB taxonomy): Bacteria > Bacteroidota > Bacteroidia > Chitinophagales > Chitinophagaceae > Ferruginibacter. The sequence continues at coordinate 1,388 of JBJXGJ010000075.1, forward strand.
TTTCAATAAAGATGGCTCAATGTATGCTGGCACAACATGCAACGAATCTGGGTTTATGTAATCTTTAAAATCACCTTCTTCACTGCCAGGGTTTTCTACTTTAAAAAGTCTGTCGTACATGTTCACCTGTGCAGTAGCTGCATGGGCCGAACTCACCCAATGTATGGTGCCTTTTACGGCTATGCCACTCGTATCGCTGCCGCTTTTACTTTCGGGGAAATAGGTGCAATGTATGGCTGTTACTTTGCCGTTTTCATCTTTATCAAATGTATCGCAACGCAGTATGTACGCACTTTTGAGGCGCACACTTGCACCCGGTGCAAACCTAAACCATTTCTTTGCGGGCACTTCCATAAAGTCTTCCCGCTCTATCCAAAGTTCTTTGCTGAAAGGAATCGTACGTGTGCCATACGCTTCGTCCGGACCGTTCTCACTTTGCAGATCTTCGGTCTTACCATCTTCATAATTGGTGATGATTAATTTTAGCGGATCAAGCACTGCCATGGCACGCAGGGCGGTGTTGTTCAGATCTTCCCGCAGGCAAAATTCCAACAAACTAAAATCAATAATATTTTCTCTTTTTGCAATGCCTACTTTATCGCAAAATGTGCGAATGCTCTGCGGCGTAAAGCCACGGCGGCGCATTCCACTGATCGTTGGCATACGAGGGTCGTCCCAACCTGCCACGTGGTTTTCTTCTACCAGTTGCTTTAATTTTCGTTTGCTCATTACCGTATAACTCAAATTGCGGCGGGCAAATTCGTATTGGTGCGATGGATAAATTTCTAATTTTTCAATAAACCAATCGTATAATTCTCGGTGCGGAATAAACTCCAGCGTGCAAATAGAATGCGTAATGTTTTCGATAGAATCACTTTGCCCATGTGCAAAATCGTACATTGGGTAAATGCACCATTTGTCGCCGGTGCGGTGGTGGTGCGCATGTTTAATGCGGTAAATCAACGGGTCACGCATCAACATATTTGTGTGCGCCATATCTATTTTTGCTCTCAGGGTTTTTGTGCCATCGGCAAATTCACCATTCTTCATTCTTGTAAAAAGATCAAGGTTTTCAGCAACCGACCTGCTGCGTGCGGCACTTTCTTTGCCAGGTTCGGTTGGTGTGCCTTTTAGTTTTGCTATTTCTTCTGCACTTGCGTCTTCTACATACGCAAGCCCTTTGTTGATAAGCGTTACAGCGTATTCGTACATCGTATCAAAATAGTCAGATGCATACAGTTCATGCTTCCACTCAAAGCCGAGCCACTTAATATCTTCTTTTATACTCTCTACAAATTCGGTATCTTCTGTAACGGGGTTGGTATCGTCAAACCGCAGGTTGGTGTAGCCCGGGTATTTTTTTGTGAGTCCAAAATTTAAACAAATACTCGTAGCATGCCCCATGTGCAGGTAACCATTCGGCTCCGGCGGAAACCTTGTAACGATCGATGTGTATTTCCCATCCGCCAAATCATTTTCAATAATATCTTCTAAAAAATTGAGGCTTTTCTCTTCGCTCATACAGTTATTTTGAAGCGCAAATTTAAGGGTTGTTGGGGCGGTGAGCAAAAAGCATTGTTCAACTGAGGGGAACAGGCTGTCTGTATTGGCCATGCATAAAGGTACAATTATGATTAAAATTTTCTTTGTGCATAAGCAACTACAGCGCAGCCCTGCGCCTTTGGGCATTTTATCTTTTTCAGCATTAATTTGAAGGTTAATCTTTTTTTGCGCTGGATTTGTTTTTATCAGGTATTAAGCCGGAATCTCTCTTTTATGTTGCTGTCTGTTGAGACGCTTCGCTTAACACTAACGATTATAGTGTTGGCATTTATTATTTCATAACATCAGCTTTTATCGAGAAATTTTTGCTCTTCTAATTCTAAGATTAAGATAGGAGAAAAGGCATCTTGGCTGAAGACTCATTTTGCTGGCAGGTACGCAGATATGTTTAACTAATTAATTTTGCTATTTTAGCGGACGAATGAAATATAAAAATATAAGAGAGGAAGAACTAAAGAACAAAGTTGGGGCTGACTGGTTTAAAAACTTTGATACAACCGAGATTTTAGGAAACATCGATTTTACTGTTTTTCCTAAACAAGACAATCTTTTTGGAAAAATACCGCTTCTTTGGGCTGAAGCTAAAACAGGTAATTTTGATATTTCAACAATGTTCGTACAGCTAATACTCACTATTGGTAAAGCTAGAACATTTGATAAAACTTTACCTCCGGCTTTTTTAGGAGCTTTTGATTTTAAAAAAATTGCTTTTGTCTCTTACATAAACGTTCAGGATATTTTTTATATGAACGACTTTAATTGGAATGTTGCGGCCAGTAATCATGAAACGAAGGAGTTTAAACTTATAAAGGATCGTATAGAGAAAGTTCTTAAAGCAAATACTTACGTTTACGATTATCAACAAGATGAAAAAGATTTACAAATTTTTATTGCAAACAATATTTCAAAAGCCACAGAGGCAAACAAAATAAAAATTGATAAAAATAATTTTATTCCCATATACATCAGGTGGCTTGAAATAGTAAAACCAAATATTGATGTAAACTGGGACGAACTGAAAATGGCTAATATTTTTGATAGTGATTTTTATTTGGCAGATCTTTTTGTAGATGATAAAGACACCCAAAAAATCGATGATGATTATACCGTAAAGAATAATCTTTTTGTAATTTTTTTAAATCAAGGGTATAAGATAAGAAAAGAAGACATCAGGCAGATGTTTGATGCTACAATAAATATTAAAAATAAGGACGCTTATCAACAGTTTTGGAAACGGTATAAGCGACCGCCAATTAAACAATTTCAAGATTACATCATTGAACGCAAAGATTTACTTGTACCACAAGATATCAGAGAGAGAAAGGGTGCTTTTTTTACTCCATTTAAATGGGTAGAACTTTCACAGAAATACCTAGCTGATGCTTTAGGAGAAAACTGGCAAGAAGAATATTTTATATGGGATTGTGCGGCGGGAACAGGTAATTTACTGGCAGGTTTAACTAACAAGTATAATATCTGGGCAAGTACTTTAGATCAGTCAGACGTGAATGTGATGCATGACCGCATTGAACATGGAGCGAATCTTTTAAAAAATCACGTTTTTCAGTTTGACTTTTTGAATGACGAGTTTTCTAAACTTCCTCAAGCTTTACAAGACATTATTAACGACGAAAATAAACGGAAGAAACTTATAATTTATATTAATCCCCCATATGCGGAAGTTTCAAGTAAAGCGGAAAAAGGTAAAGTTGGGGTTAATCTGACACTATCACACTCCAAATATTCTAGTATATTAGGTACTGCAGGACGAGAATTATTTGCCCAATTCTTAGTTAGAATTTACGCTGAGTTTAATGGAGTGATCCTTGCAGAATTTTCAAAGTTGAAAATTCTGCAAGGATCAGCGTTCATCAATCTAAAAAAATTCTTTCAAGCGAAGCTTGAAAAAATTTTTTTAGCACCCGCCGATACCTTTGACAATGTAAAAGGTCAATTTCCAATTGGTTTCAAAATTTGGAACACGAACAAGAAAGAAATTTTTTTAAAAGTGAGCGCCGATGTTTATGATAAGAGCGCCAATTTTATTGGTAATAAGGGAATTTATGCAGTAGATAAAAGCGAATACATTAATAAATTCATTTCTCTTTATAAGAGTTCGGATTTAAACAATATTGGGTACATGGATGGCATTAATGGAAATGACTTTCAGCATAATAATATTGTCTATGTATTGAACACAAAAGAGCAGTTGCCTAACCCACGGGGTATTTGGATTAATAAAAACAATTTAATTCCTGTTTCAATTTATTTTGCGGTTCGAAAAGTTTTAGTTGCAAATTGGCTAAATGACAGAGACCAATTCCTAAATCCTGTTATAAATTGGAAAACAGATTTTGAATTTCAGAATGATTGCTTAGTATTCACACTGTTTAACAACAACATTCAATCAAAATTTGGTATAAATCACTGGATCCCCTTTACCGAACAAGAAGTGAACGCAGGTGAAAAGTTTGCCAGTAATTTTATGAGCGAATTTCTTCAAGGAAAGGTTAAGTCTGTTAATAATTTAGATGAATTGCTTTTTAAAGAAAGCGATGGATTGAAAAGTGATGGTTTACCACTTCAATTTTCAGAGGAAGCCATAGAGGTATTCAACGCAGGCCGTGAACTATGGAAATATTATCATTCTCAACATGATGTAAATGTGAACGCTGGTTTATACGATATTAAAGAATATTTTCAAGGACGTAATGAAAAAGGAAGGATGAATGGAAGAAGTGCTGACGAAACATACACTCGGCTTATTGCTGATTTACGGTTACAACTTAATTCACTTGGAGGCAAAATAACACCTAAAATTTATGAGTACGAATTTTTAAAAATGTAAGCATCTGGTCCTATTCAAGGTGCGCTACAATCGCCACATAAATAATAATGCTAAACAAACATTTTACACCTTTCCCAACATTAACAACAGAAAGGCCCGCCCTCAGGCAACTACTAATTAATGACGACAAAGAAATTTTTACTCTACTCCTCGTTCCACTTCGCTACACTGCAGGATACCACTTGCCATACCTGCACTTTGTCTATCCATATACTTTTTTCATCTCCATTTAATACATTTCCCATCTCTTGACTGTCGAGCACATTAGCGGGCGTAAAGGTTCTTTTGCGAATGATTTTACTTTCTACATCTACGCCTATATACCCTTTGTAACCAATATATTTTTTACCATGCTTTTCTGTGCTTTGTGCTTCGGTGTCTATTTGTTTACTTGGTTTTTGTTCCAATTCTATTTGTACTATGAGGCTGCTGAATATTCTGTAAATTAATTTATTGTGTAACAAGGCTTCTTTAAACTTTCAGATGGTGGTAAAATCTGGTATCTCTTGCTCAGAACGTAAGCCTACAAATTGCCGAAAGTTCAATCAGTCTATTAATTGGTCTTCCAACTATTCATCACTTAAATTAAATGTGTGTTGTAAAAAAAGCATTTTTAGTTTTATTTCAAAGGCAATTGGTGGTCACCCTCCTTTGCCTGGCTGTGTTTTATCTAATCCATGCACAATGTTTACCAAGGCTTGCCCATTAACTAACTTATCTATCTGCGATAAGGTGGCTACTGCTTTACTGCTTTTGCTACGGGCGGCTAAATGTTTATACCGCATCCATTAAACTTAACGGTGTACTCATGCTCTTTAAGACAAACGCTGATACCCAAACAATCTATCATAACCCCACAAAATTTATTTACTTATGGGTATAAGGTTTTTCAAAGAACTCTAAACGTTTAAAAAAGAAGAGCCTGCTTACTCGACTTTGTATTATTGCAACCGTAGTAAAAAAGTTTTTTTATTCCCATATATCATTTAGTTCCATACCTCATCTAGTAAATTACTAACTTGCAAAAGTGAAAAGTAAGGGTTATCCATTTCTAATTTTAATTGCCGCTGCTTTATTGTTTTTTTGGGTAAAGAAAAACCAGCGGGGCAGACAACCTGGACGCATAACTGTTGATGCCGTTAAGGATGATTATTATGCGCTGCGAAGCGGCAACAAAACAATTGAGTACAGTAGGCATGCAAAGTGCAGAATGGAGTGTAGAAATATTGACGACAGCGAGGTGAAAGAAATACTGCAGAAAGGAGAGATCAATTACAACAAACAAGAAACAACAGAAAAAGGAATTACCCTGCCGCTGGAAGGTACAACACACGATGGGCAGCATGTTCGCATTGTATTTGCCCCAAAAGAAAACGAGATTGTAGTAGTGACGGCTATAGATTTAGATAAAGACTGGCCTTGCAGCGATTGTAAATAAATGCCAGTACAACTAATATTAAACAGATATAAACCTCAGAAAATTCAGTTGTAATGAGTAATGGACAGTACGTAAGAAACAAGACAAAATCAAAATGTGTTTAAAGGCTTTCTGATGTGCGGTTTAATCAAAAAAAATTCAAAAAAAAGGTAGAAATTCTAATCATGAAAATTAAATCTTTACTGGCAAAACCCTTTGCAAATTATATACAAAAGCAAATAAAAAAAGGGATGACCACGGCCGTTGCAGACCAAGAACAACTGATGGCGAACTTAATAAAAACAGCAGGTAAAACAATGTTTGGCAAAGACCATCATTTTGCTGATATAAAAACCCACGAAGATTTTGTAAAACTGATTCCTATAAGGGATTACGAGGCTTTTAAGCCTTATATAGAAAAAATAAAAGAAGGTAAGCACAATATTTTATGGAAAGGATTGCCTATTTATTTTGCCAAAACAAGTGGCACAACAAGTGGTGTAAAATACATTCCAATAACAAAAGATTCAATACCAAACCATATTAACACCGCTCGCAATGCTTTGTTGTGTTATATGACAGAGACAGGCAATACAAAATTTGCGAATGGAAAAGTAATTTTTTTAAGTGGCTCGCCTGAACTTGAGCGGATAGGCGGCATACCTACTGGGCGGCTTAGTGGCATAGCGAACCACCATGTGCCTATGTATTTAAGAAGCAACCAACTCCCTAAATATGAAACCAATTGTATAGAAGACTGGGAAGAGAAATTGGAGAAGATTGTAAATGAAACCATTGATGAAAACATGACACTCATCAGTGGTATTCCACCTTGGGTGCAAATGTATTTTGATAAACTGGAAGAGCGATCAGGTAAAAAAATAGGTGAACTTTTTCCAAACTTTAGCGTGATGGTGCAGGGTGGTGTAAACTATGAGCCATATAAGGCTAAACTAATGAAAAGTATTGGCCGAGCTATAGACACCATTGAGCTGTATCCTGCAAGTGAAGGTTTTTTTGCATTTCAGGATTCGCAAAAAGAAAAAGGAATGTTGCTGAATACCTGTAGTGGCATTTTCTTCGAATTTGTGCCAGTAGAAGAACTGTCAAAAGAAAACCCGAAGCGGCTTACTTTAAGAGATGTAAAAGTTGGCGAGAATTATGCGCTTATTATAACAACTAATGCAGGGCTATGGGCCTACAATATTGGCGATACAATAAAATTCGCATCTGTAAACCCGTACAGAATTGTTGTGACGGGAAGGATCAAACATTTTATTTCTGCCTTTGGCGAACATGTAATTGTAGAGGAAGCAGAGCACGCAATTTTAAAAACAACGACCGATGAAAATGTGCGTATAAATGAATTTTCGGTAGCTCCATTTGTAGCACCTGATAAAGGTAGAAGCTACCACGAGTGGTTTATTGAATTTGAAGAAGAACCTGCTAACTTAAAGGAGTTTGCCCAAAAATTGGATGATAACCTTCGTACAAAAAATGCCTATTACGACGATTTGGTAAAAGGGAATGTATTAGATGTGTTGAAAATTACACCCATCCAAAAAGATGGATTTAAAAATTATATGAAAAGTGTAGGCAAACTTGGTGGACAAAATAAAGTACCTAAATTGAGTAACGATAGAAGCATCGCCACAGGCATTGAAGCCTGGCGGCAACCAAAGAGTAACAAACATTTAATTTCATAAAATACCTTTAAGTTTACTTTAAGACCGATAAGCTATGTTGCAATTGATAAATGACTAAATTGCCCACTTAACTTTACAAACAACAAGAATAACCTTATGGTGGAAAAAGGGCAAAAAAGGCGCATTGCAATTTTCGGATCTACTGGATCAATTGGTACACAAGCCCTCGAAGTTATACGTACACACAAAGATTTATTGGAAGCAGAAATTTTAACGGCTCAAACCAATTCGGAACTACTTATTAAACAAGCCTTGGAATTTTTGCCAAATGCGGTTGTAATTGGAGACAAAACAAAATACCAACAAGTAAAGCAAGCTTTATCAAATACAGGTATAAAAGTTTTCGGAGGAGAAGATGCATTGGAAGAAGTTGCAGATTTTGATACATACGATGTAATTCTAACGGCCATCGTTGGTTTTGCCGGGTTGAAATCGACCCTGGTCGCAGTTAAAAAAGGAAAAGTTATTGCACTTGCCAATAAAGAAACACTGGTAGTGGCAGGTGATATTGTAATGCAACAGGCATTGGAAAACAGATCGCCCATTATTCCTGTAGATAGTGAACATTCAGCCATATTTCAGTGCCTTGTAGGCGAAGCCAGAAACCCCATTGAAAAAATAATACTTACGGCAAGTGGCGGCCCATTTTTAGGCAAGAAACCCAATTTTTTGGTGAATGTAAAAAGAGACCATGCATTGCAGCATCCAAACTGGAGCATGGGTGCAAAAATATCTATAGACTCTGCAACCCTTATGAACAAAGGCTTGGAGATGATAGAAGCAAAATGGTTGTTTAATTTGCAACCTGAGCAAATTGAAGTAGTAGTACATCCACAAAGTATTGTACATAGTATGGTACAGTTTGAAGATGGAAGTTTAAAAGCACAAATGGGTTTGCCTGATATGAAACTCCCGATACAATATGCGCTTGGTTTTCCTGAACGTTTAAAAAACGATTTTCCAAGGTTCAGTTTTAAAAAATACCCCAACCTTACTTTTGAAGAACCAGATTATAAAACCTTTAAAAACCTTGGACTTGCTATTGAAGCGTTAAAAGCAGGCGGCAATAAAGCATGTGTGCTCAATGCAGCAAATGAAATAGCAGTATGGGCATTTTTAAAAAACCGCATCGGCTTTTTAGATATTACTGCTGTGGTAGAAAAAACAATGGAAAAAATACCATTTGTAGCTAAGCCAACGCTTGATCAATATTTTGAAAGCGATGGTGAGGCACGTAACTTCGCAGCGAGCATAATGAAGTTGTGAATGGTGAGTAGTGAACGGTGAAATGAGGCAATTTCGATCATTGATTGTGCTTCACCCTTAACTCGCAACCAATAACAAATCAACCAATAACAAATCAACGAATAACTAATCAACCAATAAATGATACTTTTAGCAATTAACTGGGGCAGTGTAGGATTAAAGGCAGCCCAATTACTTTTATCACTTTCAATACTTGTTGTACTCCACGAGTTTGGTCATTATATAACTGCAAAATGGTTTAAATGTAGGGTAGAAAAATTCTATCTTTTTTTCGATCCATGGTTTTCAATATTTAAAAAGAAAATAGGTGATACCGAATACGGTATTGGCTGGTTGCCACTTGGTGGGTATGTTAAAATAGCAGGAATGGTAGATGAGAGTATGGATAAGGAACAGTTAAACAAACCCGCTCAACCTTGGGAATTTAGAAGTAAACCGGCCTGGCAAAGACTCATTATTATGCTTGGCGGTGTTACCGTAAATGTTTTGCTTGCGTTTGTGATATATGCAGGTATTTTAATGCATTGGGGCGAAGAAAAAATACCAAATTCATCTTTAAAAAATGGCGTATGGGTAAGTGATTCTTTAATGTATGAAATTGGGTTGCGTAGTGGCGATAAAATAGTTTCTGTAAATGGCGATTCTATTAAGTATTTTGATGATGTGGCTAAAAAAGTACTGTTTAGTGGTGGTGGCAATATTGAAGTTATAAGAAATGAACAGCCTACAAATATTACCATTCCTGTAAGTCTTATAGGTCAGCTAGTTGAGAAAAAGAGATCAAAGACACCGCTGTTACTGCAGAGGCTACCAACTATTATTGGTCAGTTCAACGATAAGGATACTTCACCCGCCAAAAAAGCCGGGCTTCAGTATTGGGATAAAATCGTGAAAGTAGATTCCTCCGAGGTTATCTTTCTTGATGAAGCAGCTTCCTACTTTTCACAACATAAAAACAAAAAGGTATCCCTTACTGTTCAGAGAAACGGGAATTTAATAAATATGCCGGTAAATGTAAATGAAGATGGTAAAATTGGTACACCAATTTTACTAGGTAAACAAATGGACAGTCTGGGATACTTTAAAATAGAAACGACAAATTATTCATTTTTTAAAGCTTTTCCTGCTGGCGTAAGATTGGCATACGTAAAATTAGGCGAATATATTCAACAGTTCAAATTGATATTTCAACCTTCAACTGGTGCCTATAAAGGTGTGGGAGGCTTTAAATCTATGGGTTCCGTTTTCTCTGGTAATTCATGGGATTGGGAACAGTTTTGGAATATTACAGCCTTCTTTTCCATCGTACTTGCATTTATGAATTTACTACCTATTCCTGCCTTGGATGGTGGGCATGTGTTATTTACTTTAATAGAAATGGTGACTGGTAGAAAGCCAAGTGAGAAGTTTTTGGAATATGCCCAAATAGCAGGAATGATTATTCTACTGTCTCTGATGCTGTATGCGAATGGAAATGATTGGTTAGGCTGGGGGAGAGGGAAATAAGATGTGAGATGTTAGATATGAGACATTAGATTTAAGACACGAGACATTTAGTGATCCACACCTACCTAATGAATATTCACCAATTCGGTACCCATAATTAATAACTTATCATTATAATTTAATACGTGCGTTTTTTTTCTAAAATAGTATTCATCTGTAATATCTGTTTTATTATTTCTACAATAATGAGGCTGGTAGAGTACGGCATGCGTAAGGGTGGAAATAACAATGCGGTAATTCCATTACAGGCAGTTGAAGGTACAATTGTAGTACTTGGCTTCATTGTAGCCATTTTATTAAATGCAGCGTTTGTTTTTATTGTATTATTTAGAAAATCTATCAGAAAGCCGATTCCTGTAAACAATTTTATTTTGTGGTTTAACCTGCTTCTTTTGCCTGTAGAAATATGGTACTCCTTCTTCGTAAGCCATTAAAATTTATTAAAAAATCATTCTTTATCTAGAATGCCTGTTATTAATGATTTGCATTACCCGTAAATTTATTGTATGATTAAAAGTATTCTAAAAGACAAACCCACAAAACTCTTTTTAAGCATTACTGCTTTTTTTGTTGCCAATGCACTCATTGCAGAATGTATTGGTGGTAAAATATTTTCATTAGAAAAAGTATTTGGTATCACGCCTTTTAATTTTTCACTTTTAGGCGAAAGTGGTTTGGCTCTAAGCCTTACCTGTGGTGTTTTATTGTGGCCGCTAGAGTTTATTATTACGGATATTGTGAATGAATACTACGGCCCAAAAGCAGTGCGGCGCATATCCTACATTGCCGTTGCACTTATTACTTATGCTTTTTTAATGTTTTACCTAGCCATGAAAGTGCCTGGTGCTGATTTTTGGTACGGTACAAAAGTGAAAGAAGGCGTACCTGATATGGGACTTGCTTTTAATGCTGTCTTTGGGCAGGGTATGTGGATTATTCTTGGGAGTATTGTTGCTTTTTTTGTGAGCCAGCTCGTAGATGTATTTGTATTTCACAAAATAAAAAAGGCAACAGGCGAAAAGAAAGTATGGCTTCGTGCAACCGGCTCTACGCTTGTATCGCAACTTGTAGATAGTTTTATCGTGCTGTATATAGCTTTTTATTTAGGGCAGGGCTGGACCATGCAAAAAGTGCTTGCTATCTGCCTGGTAAATTATGCATACAAATCTTTTATGGCTGTTATTCTCACCCCGGTTATTTATCTTATGGAAAACCGTATGGACAATTACCTTGGTGCAGAAACTGCTCATAAAATGAAACAGGCAGCCATGGGTGATTAAAGCTATTATTTTAAGAATAGGGATCTTGAAATTTTTTCTCGTTTTTTTAGGTTAAATCTCTATTTCTCCTAATCATATTATTTATATTTTAGCCTAGCAAGATTTCATCGGCAGTTCTTTGTTTTGCGCACATGAAATGGAAACTTATCTGGTACAACTGCTCAACACCAATGCGGAAGTATAATAGCCCCAAAACAAAATAGTTCTTAATTGGTAAATGGCTTTTGCGGTTAGCACGATATAAAAAAGTTATATCAATTAAGTTTGCATCTTAATTGCAACAAATGGCATACAGCTCGCTAGAAGAATGTTTATTGGATCTTGAAAAAAACGGACAACTGCTTCGCATAAAAGAAGAAGTAGATCCTTATCTGGAAATGGCATCAATACATTTGCGAGTGTATGCAGCGGGTGGTCCGGCGATTTTATTTGAAAAAGTGAAGGGGTCCAAATACAGAGCGGCTTCTAATATTTTTGGTACCCTCGAGCGTAGCGAATTTATTTTTAGAAAAACACTCGGGTATGTGCGCAATTTAATTGACCTGAAAAATGATCCGATGGCGGCGATAAAAAAGCCTCTTAAAAACTTGGCTACACTTGCGGCCGGTTTTAAAGCGTTGCCGTTAAAAAATCCTGCACAAAAGCCGGTGTTGTACGAAGAAATTTCGGTGAGTGATATTCCACAAATCATACACTGGCCAATGGATGGCGGTGCCTATGTAACGCTGCCGCAGGTGTACACAGAAGATATTGATAAGCCAGGAATAATGAATGGCAACCTTGGAATGTATCGGATACAGCTTTCAGGAAATGATTATATAAAAGATGAAGAAATAGGTTTGCATTACCAATTACATAGAGGCATTGGTGTGCACCAAACAAAGGCAAATGCAAAAGGGGAGGCGTTAAAAGTGAGTGTATTTGCAGGTGGCCCACCATCGCATTCTGTTGCTGCAGTTATGCCGCTGCCCGAAGGTTTGGGTGAAGCAACTTTTGCGGGTGCATTGGGTGGTAGGCGTTTTCGCTATACCTACAAAGATGGTTTTTGTGTGAGTACGGATGCAGATTTTGTAATCACCGGAACGGTGCAACCGCAACAGAATAAACCCGAAGGTCCGTTTGGCGACCACTTGGGTTATTATAGTTTACAACACGATTTTCCGCTCATGAAAGTGCATAAAGTGTATGCCCGTAAAAATGCTATTTGGCCATTTACGGTTGTAGGCAGGCCGCCACAGGAAGATACCAGCTTTGGGCAACTGATACACGCTATAACAGGAAGTGCTTTGCAAAATGAAATACCTGGATTAAAAGAGGTAAATGCTGTAGATGCTGCGGGTGTACACCCTTTGCTGCTTGCTATTGGGAGCGAACGTTACACACCTTATACGCCTGCCACACAACCTGCTGAGATTCTTACAATCGCCAATCATATTTTGGGAACCGGGCAATTGAGTCTGGCGAAGTTTTTATTTATTACAGCAGATGCTTCCAACAGTATTGATACGCATCACATCGAAAAATATTTTACGTTTTTACTGGAGCGGATAAACTTAAAAAGAGATATACATTTTTATACCAACACTACAATTGATACCCTTGATTATTCGGGCACCTCCATAAATAGCGGAAGTAAAGTTGTATTTGCAGCCAATGGAGTGGTAAAAAGAGAACTAGGTAAATCGCTGCCGAATTGTATTGCTGATTTAGGTGGGAAACTAGTAATGCTGGGGGTTGTAGCAATTCAAACAAATACATTTACAACTTATGAAAATGCACATAGAGAATTGGATGATGTTAACCAAAAACTTAAAATTTTTGAAAAAGAACTTGACCAGTTTCCGGTAATTGTTTTGTGTGATGATGCGACATTTACTTCCGAAAAACTAAATAATTTTTTATGGGTTGCTTTTACTCGTTGTAATCCGTCGCATGATATTTATGGTGTAAATCCTTTCACTGAAAACAAACATTGGGGCTGCAGCAGCGTAATATTTGATGCGAGAATAAAACCGCACAACGCACCTGTTTTGGTACTTGACGATAAAGTTGAAAGGAGAGTAGATGATGTATTGGCAAACTATAAAATAATTAGCTGATTTGTTAATGTGCTAAATTGCTAATCAACACCTCTGCGAAACCTCTTTTAACTTGATTTCTCTACCGTGAAAATTAAAAAAAGCAAATGAAAATATTTTATTTATTAGTTACAGTATTTCTTATTAAAAGTTGCACTGCGCAAAAATTTACAAAACTTGCTTCAAGTAAAGATGACAATACGCTGCTGTGGGAAATATCAGGCAAAGGTTTAAAACAACCGAGCTATATGTTTGGCACGTTTCATTTGTTGTGTAAAGATGATATTAAGTTTAGTACAAACCTGCAAACTGCGATTAAGGAATCGAAAGAAGTTTATTTTGAAATGGACCTTGATGACCCTGCAAATACATTGGGCGGTATGTTTTTTATGAACATGAAAAGCAAAACATTAAAAGATCTTTACACAGCTGAAGAACTTGAAAAAGTAAGCAGGTTTTTTAAAGACTCGTTAAAAATGAACCTTGGTTTTTTTAATAGAATGAAGCCAATGATGCTGGAAGCGTTGCTTTACCCACGCATGATGCCCTGCAAAACACCAAGTGGTGTAGAAATGGAACTGATGCTGGTTGCAAAAAAAGAAAAGAAGGAAATTAAAGGTTTTGAAACAATCGAATTTCAATCATCTGTTTTTGACAGCATACCTTATGATGTGCAGGCAAAAGCACTTTTAAAAGATATAGACAGTACAGAAAAATACAAAGTGTATTTTAATAAAATGGTAGATATTTATAAAAACCAAGAGACAGCCAAACTTGCGCAATTGATTGCTGATACAACGTTTAGCGGCGGAGAAAATGATGATGTGTTGTTAAAAAACAGAAATACAAACTGGGTAAACCAGTTAAATAAAATTTTAAAAGACAATAATATTTTTATGGGTGTTGGGGCTGCACATTTATTTGGGAAAGATGGATTGGTTGTTTTGTTGAGAAAAGAAGGTTATACGGTGACACCAATTGAAAACAGATAAAATTGCAATATCTTACAGTTTTAAAATAGCCTCAAAATGAAAATATTTTTTAAAAGATTGCTGATAATTTTACTTATCGCATTTATAGCAATCCAATTTATACGCCCTGCTAAAAATATATCGGACGCTGCCCAACCAAATGATATTTCTACTAAATATGCAATACCGGCAGATGTGCAAGCTACTTTAAAAGCAAGTTGCTACGATTGCCACAGCAACAACACAAAATACCCTTGGTACAATAACATACAACCTGTTGCGTGGTTTTTGGCAGACCATGTAAAAGAGGCAAAAAAAGAATTAAATTTTAATGAATTTGCATCTTATAAAATTGGCAAGCAGTACAGAAAACTCGAAGAAATAAATGGCGAAGTGCAGGACGAAGAAATGCCAATTGAATCTTATACTTTTATTCATGGCGACGCAAAACTGACCGAGCTACAAAAAGCCGGAATAAAAGCCTGGGTAAACAGTTTAAGAGATTCTATAAAAGCACAATACCCGGCAGATAGTTTGGTTAGAAAACAGACTCCCAAACCTGCAGCTACGAGTTAAATAATTAGAACTTCGGTTAAGAAATGACAACTAAGTCCACCACAGCCAACCAGCTAAAATTAATTGAATGCCCTCGTGATGCGATGCAAGGCTGGGCGCATTTTATACCGACTGATAAAAAAATTGGCTACCTAAATAGTTTATTAAAAGTTGGATTTGATACGTTGGATTTTGGAAGCTTTGTATCGCCAATGGCCATTCCTCAAATGGCTGATACAAAAGATGTGATCAATAACCTGGAAATGCAGGGCACAACAACAAAACTACTTGCCATTATTGCAAATGAACGTGGCGCTAATGATGCCGTAACATTTGATAAAATTTCATACTTAGGATTTCCGTTTTCCATTTCAGAAACATTTCAGCAACGAAACACAAACTCGTCGGTAGATGAGTCATTAAACAGGGTAGCAACTATTCAAAATCTTTGTGTGCAAAACAATAAAGAATTGGTAGTTTATATTTCTATGGGGTTTGGTAATCCTTATGGTGATGAATACAATGAAGAAATTGTAACAAAGCGAACAAAACAAATTGAAGAACTTGGTGTAAAAATCATCTCCATTGCCGATACGGTTGGTTTAGCAACTGCCAATGAGGTAAGTATGTTGATGGGAAAGATGATGCCAATGTTTAAAAATATTGAACTTGGTGTTCATTTGCATTCTGCACCTGAAAACCGAATTGCAAAATTGGAAGCTGCTTTAAATGCCGGATGTAAGCGTTTTGACTCCGCATTAAAAGGGATTGGTGGTTGCCCAATGGCGGGCAATGATCTTGTTGGTAATATGGATACAGAGGTAATGCTTCGTTATTTTAAAGAGAGAGGCGAACAACTGCATTTCGATGATGTAGCTTTGCAACAATGCAATAGACTGGCAGGTGACATTTTTATTTAGCCCAACTTACTCTCTAATTTTATGTGATTAAAACGACTTTAGATATGCAATTCCGCTCAGAGTTTAAACCCAAGCCTTTTCCGGTAAAAATAAAATTATCAGATTCGCTGCTATTGGTCGGTTCCTGCTTTACCGAGCAAATTGGAAAAAAACTCGCGGCCCACAAATTTAAAACCATTGAAAACCCCAATGGTATTTTATTTAACCCCATAAGTATTGCGAGAGCAATAAAAAGTTATACAAACGAAACGGTTTTTAAGGAAGACGATTTATTTTTTTCCAACGAATTGTGGGCAAGCAGAGCGCACCATACAAGGTTTTCTCATCCTGAAAAGTTACAGGCTTTACAAAATATAAACACAGAGCACAAAGCTGCAACAGATTTTATTAAAAAGGCTGATTGGATTTTAATTACGCTTGGTTCTGCTTTTGTATATGAGTGGAAAGATATTGACCCAAAAAATGATTACGAAAACGTTGCTGCCAATTGCCATAAAATTCCTACTGATAAATTTAATCGTAGGCTGCTAGGCTCTTCAGAAATTATGACTTCGTTAAAAAAAATGCAGGAGACGGTACTTTCCCAAAACCCAACCGCAAAATTTATTTTTACGATAAGCCCTGTTAGGCATTTAAGAGAAGGTTTTATAGAAAACAATAGAAGTAAAGCTGTGCTTATACAGGCCGTACATGAGCTAACAAACGACAGTAATAGTTTTTATTTTCCTGCATACGAACTTGTAATAGATGATCTAAGAGATTACCGTTTTTTTGCTGAAGACCTTGTGCATCCTAACTATGCAGCCACCAATTATGTTTGGGAAAAATTTACGCCTGCTGTTATAGACGAGGCATCGCAAATTATAATGACGGAAATAAATGAAATAAATGCAGCGATAAGTCACAAACCCTTCAACCCGACGTCAGTATCACACAAAAAGTTTTTACAAACAAATTTTGAGAAAGTTGTTGCACTTTCTCAAAAATATTCTTACCTCGATTTTTCAAAGGAACTCCAATTTTTTGATGAATCAACAAATTAAAATGCTTTCCTCCTCTACAGATTTTTCGAGAATGTTTTGAAATTCATTCACTGACTTATATAATTCATTAAAACGATTGGCCACACAATAAGTAGGTTGTAAACTGCTTTTATCAAAAGGCAAATAAAGAATTTCTTCTAGATTAAATTCGTTTATGTCCACAGATGCATCTTAAAATATTCTATTGGTTTCACTAAAAGAAGAAATAATACCCGCACAAAAGATTTTGACTACATCATGTTCCCTTACAAGTCCAAGGTCAATGCTATACCAGCAAAAGCGTTCTATTAAATCGACACACTCAGGCGACAACCAATATTTTTTTCCAAGCAAACCAATTTTACTTACAAATGCTGCATAGTTTTCATCGAATAAAATGGGCAAGTGTCCAAACACATCATGAAACATATCGGGCACTTCTAAATAATCTAATTGCTCGGGCTCACGAAGCCATGCCCTTGCAGCAAATTTCTTTTCAAATAGCAGATTCAAAAACTCTGTAGCAGGTATAAAACCTTCTACAATGTGAATTTGCCAGCTGGTACGCTCTAACAATGCTTCGGATAAATCTGCAAAATTTGGTATAGCATCTGAATTAAAAATATCAAACAGCAATGTAGTGCTGTCGTTGTGCAGTACCGTTCCTTTTTGTAGTAAATTATTTTGTTGTTTTGTAAACAATTCCTTCCGAACCCATTGCTGTTAGGCTGTATAGCCTTGGTAATGCTGTATCAAGATCTAATTTTTGTACATAAAAAAACCGGCCCTATAATGAGGCTGGTTAAGAATATAATAGTTTATACAAATACTATTTTCCCGGCAATTGCGGGTAGTAATAATGGTACGTACAAGTTGTTTGTGTCATTATAATATAAAACTAATTAAGAATTTTTAATGAAATACACAAAAATTATTTTAATGAATTCTGTCGCCTCTCACTTCTACGCTGTTCATCAAATCTTTTTCAAAAGCCAGCCATTGTTTCCATCTGTTTCGCACCATGTCTTTTGGTAAATAATGTTCGGCAAGGTTTATAAACATGGTGTAATGGCCTGCCTCGCTTTCCATAAATTTCCTGTAAAATTTGCGCATGTATTCGTCATCTAAACCTTCGCTTAATCTTTTAAAACGCTCGCAGCTTCTTGCTTCTATTAATGCCATAATAAGCATCTGATCAAGAAAATGCTGGTCTCTGCTGCCGCCCTTTATTATAAATTTTAAAAGCTCATTTACATAAACATCTTTTCGCTGCCGCCCAAGTACAAGTCCTCTCTTTTTAAGCTCGGCAAGTACCTGCCGAAAATGTCCCCATTCTTCAGTAACGATCGGACTTAATTCTTCTACCAACAACTCTTTTTCTGAATTTTTTTGGATAAGCGTAATGCAGGTTGTTGCTGCTTTTTGTTCGCAGTAAGCATGGTCGGTCAATATTTCTTCCAACTGCATTTCGGCAAGGTTTACCCAGCGTGGATCTGTTGGCAATTGCAAACCAAGAATATTCTTTACATCTATGTTCTCCATTACATTACTCATTATGTTGCAAAGATAACAGAGAGGCGATGGTAAAAAATGTCGAAAAAAGATATAAAGTTGAAGACCTACGCCCGATTGCAGCGGCTACCCCGGTGAAGGTTTGTGCGTGGGTTTGTGCCGGAGTAATAGCGTAAAGCGGGACCAATGTTGAAACATGCATTCCTGCCGTCGTTCAAAAAACGTTTTGGCATTGTATTTTAAAAAACTTTAAATTACGGACACAATTTTTTTGTTATGCGGATATTACCATTACTACTGTCGGTCGCAGCCACCGCGGTGCTTATAATTATTTTAAATACTAAACTTGTAGCGCCGGCGCCATTGGGGGCTTTGTTATCGCCACAGCATGGGTTGTGGCAAAATGCTGAGCCTGCTGATAAAGATTTTTCGGCTGACTTAGTGTTTCCTGAACTTAAAGGCAAAGTATCTGTTTATTTTGATGAGAAATTGGTGCCACACGTTTTTGCAGAACAGGAAAACGATGTGTATTTTGTACAGGGATACTTGCATGCAAAGTTTAGATTGTTTCAAATGGAGTTACAAACCAATGTAGCTGCTGGCCGTGCCGCCGAAATGGTGGGCGAAGTTGCCTTGAAGCATGACCGTGAATTTAGAAGACTTGGAATGGTGTACGCTGCGGAAATTGCATTGAAAGAAATGGAGGAAAATGAATCGACAAAATCCAGCTGTGATGCTTACACAGCCGGAGTAAATGCCTATATTAAGACATTGACAGAAAGTACCTTGCCAATAGAATATAAATTGCTTGGTATAAAACCTGAAAAATGGAGTAATTTAAAAATTGCTTTATTTTTAAAATTGATGAGCAACGACCTTGCAGCACATGATATTGATTTTGAAATGACAAATGCAAAGCAGTTTTTTACAAAGGCTGATTTTGATTTACTCTATCCATCGGTTCAGGATTCGCTGGATCCCATCATCCCGAAAGGAACAATTTACCCTGCTCCGGCAATGCAACCTGTTGCACCGCCAAATGTAGATTCGTTGTATGTAAACAAAGGATTTGTTACTGCAGAAGAATTTGAAAAACCCAATCCCGCAAACGGTAGCAACAACTGGGCTGTAAATGGTACCAAAACAAAAAGCGGCGCACCTATTCTTTGCAGCGATCCGCATCTTGGTTTAAACCTGCCATCTATCTGGTACGAAATGCAATTATCTACGCCGAGTTTTAATGCCTATGGTGCAACGTTCCCCGGCTCGCCAAGTGTTATAATTGGCTTTACTGATAGTTGCGCATGGGGCGTTACAAATGGTGGGAGAGATGTGAGGGATTATTACGAAATAAAATTTAAGGACGATAGCAGAAAGGAATATTGGTTTAACAATGAGTGGAAACAAACCAGCTTTAGAATTGAAGAGATTAAAATAGCGGGTAAGCCTGGTGTTTATGATACCGTTGCCTATACTGTGTTTGGGCCGGTTATGTACGACAAGAATTTTAACGGCGGTAGGCTAACAAATAATAAAAATTATGCTGTGAGGTGGAAAGCACACGATAAAAGCAACGACCTCTTAATGTTTAATTTAATGGACCATGCTAAAAATTACGATGATTATTTAGCAGCAGTTGTTCATTTAAAAGTACCCGGGCAAAATGTTGCCTTTGCAAGCAAGGCAGGCGATATTGCCATGCGAACGCAGGGGGAGTGGCCCGCAAAATGGAAAGGACAGGGCGATTATATAATGCCTGGTGAAGACAGTTCTTATATGTGGCAGGGGATGATTCCTCAAAATGAAATTCCTTTTCAATACAATCCTGAAAGAGGATTTGTGAGCAGTGCCAACCAAAAACCAACTGACTCAACTTATGCATATTATTTAGGTAGAGAATATCCCGTTGCACGTGGATTGATCATTAATAAAAGACTAACGGCTATGCAGCAAATTACCCCTCAGGATATGATGGCGCTGCAAACAGATAATTATAATATTTATGCGGAAGAACTGGTGCCGGTTTTAATGAAAAATACTAATATTGAAATGTTGAATAAAGACGAAAGCAAATATTTTTCAATTTTAAAAGCATGGAATTTTAGGAACGATGCAGCATCAACAGGGGCAACAGTTTATAGTGAATGGTACAAAAAATTTAAAGCAAGTGTGTATGATGATGAATTTGCAAAAGTGCCAAAACCGATACAGCTGCCATTTGAAAGCACTTTAATTGAAGCAACTTTGAGAGACAGCGCTTATAAATTTTTTGATGATATTAGCACCACAAAAATAGAAACGCTGGTTGATGTGGCAACAAAGTCATTTAAAGAAGCGGTTGTTGTTTTAAAGGAATTGGACGCAAAAGGCAACCTCGAATGGTGGAAAAATAAGGATACAAGAATAAACCATCTTTTAAAACAAGCACCGTTTAGCAGACTGCATTTAAATATGGGTGGCGGCAAGAATATGATTAATGCTACTACTGAGGACCATGGCCCAAGTTGGAGAAT
>JBJXGJ010000079.1:0-11109 GCA_046153805.1 Ferruginibacter sp.
TTGTAGGTTATGCACAGGCTCAAACAAGAGAATTTGAAAATGTTGTATCAGTAGAATTAAAGAGTACTGTTACTATTAAAAACAACAATACAATTGTAGGTTATGCTTTTTTTTACAAGTTGGAAAAAATGAAAAAGGCCGCATTGTATCGTTTGGAAATTTTAGATGAAAACCTAAAATCCATTGGCAGTAATGAGTTTGAAGGTTCTAAAGATTTAATATTGGAAGGGGCTCTATATGAATCCGGCAATATAATGTTAGCTTTTAGTGATCCCAAAAAAACGGATGATTATGAGAAGTTTGTAAAGGTTTTTGATTTAAAAGGAAAAGAAAAAGGCCTTGTATCTTATGACCCTGAAAAAGTAAAAAAGGGAATGTTTGGAGCAGCAATGGCCGAGCAAATGAGCAATTATTACAATGGCTACAGTAATGTTGAAGGTAAAGGATTTGTATGCGTTTACCAAAGCAAAGCAAAAGTAGGCGGTGCAGATGTGCAATTTATTGACCTGAACGGAAAAATGAAATGGGAAAAAAACATTTCTGCAGATAAAGGCGACAGAATGGACCTTTACTTAACTGCTGCCACTCCTAACGCTGTTATTTTCTTTTGCTCTGAAAGAGGAGGCGTAATGGATAGAGATACTAAGAATTTTATAATTGGTTTGGACCCAATAACAGGTAAAGAATTGTATAAGAAATCTATGGATGTAAATGAGTTCGCCTGGGAGCCGATGTTTTTTAAAACAGACGAAAAAAACGAATTTAAAATGATTTCTACGCTTACTAAAGAGGAAGATAAATTTTACGCCGCCAAACCAATTGGATTTAATGTAGTGACATTAAACGATAAAACCGGCGATTTTAAAGTGGATAAAAACTTTACCTACGAGAATGATTTAAGTAAAGTATTAGATATGAAAAGTGAGAGCAAATCTGAAGAAGGTTATCTTAAGGTTCACGATATCTGTTTGATGCCCGATGGATCAAAAGTAGTCATTGGAGAATTTTTTAGAAGAACGGTAAGTGTAATGGGTTCAGCAATGAAAGTGTTATCCCGAAATGGAGCTGCTGCCGCACAAATTTCTATAGGTGATGCATTTATATTGAGAACTGACAAAAACAATAACCCCACATCATTAGAAAAAATAGAAAAGTCTGTAGATAGAGTTCCTTTACCTACAGATGGAATGCCACTAGGATTGGTACAAAGATGGCTTGGCTTAGAAGGTTGGTTTGGCTATATGTACACTGACGAGGGCTTGGGTGGAAGTAAAAAATCTTTTTTGGTGAGGGGCGAGTTTGAAGGAGAAAGATATGGTACTAACGCTGTAACATTTGACGAGAAAAAAGGCTATAAAGTGAAAAAATTTACTATTGAAAAAGAAAAAAAGGAAAGGGTATATTTACAAAGAGGAAAACCCGGACATGTACTCGTTAGTAAATACAATTCAAAACAAAAAACGCTTAAAGTGAATCTGGAAAGGATTGACTAAAATAAAACAATAGGTTTCTTATTACATCCCTCCAATAAACTGGAGGGATTTTTTTCGTTAGTAAGTAACTATCATTTTGAAAATCTGCCCTATTGACGTAGCTTTGTCGGGTAAGCGGCAGGATTTGTTTATTGTTCACCCCCTTACATTTTAAAAAACTGAACTAATAAACGAGATACATTTCCTATTGCATTCTTTTTCTGCGGATCTGCAAATCGTTTTTACAAGCCAGTTTTATTTTCAATCTTTTTTTCGTTTGCAAAAACGAATAAATTTTTTATGGTATGGATATAAAGGAAATTTTGAACGAAAGAATTCTAATTATAGATGGTGCAATGGGTACGATGATACAGCGCCATAAACTGGAAGAAGCAGACTATCGGGGTGAACGTTTTAAGGACTGGCATACCGATGTAAAAGGCAACAACGATTTGCTAAGTATTACTCAACCTTCAATTATTGAAGGTATTCATGAATTGTATTTGGAAGCCGGTGCAGATATTATTGAAACAAATACTTTTAGCAGCACAACCATTGCGCAGGCAGATTATGATATGCAGTCGCTTGCATACGAATTAAATGTGGCATCTGCAAAATGTGCACGGAAAGCTGCTGATAAACATACAACCTTAGATCCTGCAAAACCACGCTTTGTTGCCGGTGCCATTGGTCCGCTCAACAAAACCTTATCCTTATCGCCCGACGTAAATAACCCAGGTTTTAGAGCCGTTACTTTCGACGAAGTTGTAACTGCTTATACCGAACAGATAAAAGGTTTGGCAGATGGTGGCGTTGATATTCTATTAATTGAAACCATTTTTGATACGCTAAATGCAAAGGCTGCGATATATGCGGTAAAAAATTATTTTAGAAAAATAAACAAGCCCGAGTTACCGATCATGATTTCGGGCACCATCACAGACGCATCTGGCAGAACATTGAGTGGACAAACATTAGAAGCTTTTTACACTTCGGTTGCACATGCAAATCCGCTGAGTGTAGGTTTGAACTGTGCATTGGGTGCGCTGGAAATGCGCCCGCATGTAGAAGAACTTTCTTCCATGGCAACTTGTTACACATCGGCCTATCCAAATGCCGGTTTGCCAAATGCTTTTGGGGAATATGATGAGCACCCACACGAAACAGCACACATTATTGAAGAGTGGGCTGCCAATGGCTGGTTGAATATTGTAGGTGGCTGTTGTGGTACCACACCAGATCATATAAAGCATATAGCAGATGAAGTGAAGACGTATGAAGCGAGGAAATTACCGGTGTTGGAGGTTGTTTAACACAAAGGGCACAAAGGAGATCACTAAGCACACCAAATAAGTATGTCGCTTTCAAAATAGCAAAATGGAATTTACTGAAAATGAAATAGCAAGAATAGTTTTTGAATCCGGTTTGCAGATACATAAAACATTGGGACCAGGTTTGCTGGAAAGCGCATATGAAGAGTGCCTATATTTTGATTTGGTTAATGCTGGGTTAAAAGTTGAAAAACAGAAAGGCCTTCCCCTAATTTATAAGGAAATAAAACTTGATGCGGGTTATCGGGTAGACTTTTTAATTGATAACAAAGTGATTGTTGAAGTAAAAGCTATCGAAACTTTACATCCAATTCACACTGCACAAGTTTTAACATATCTAAAACTTTCAGAGTGCAAACTTGCTTTATTAATAAATTTTAATGTCTCACTATTTAAAGACGGGGTAAAAAGGATAATATTAGGTTCATTGTGAACTTTGTGATCTCCTTTGTGTGCTTTGTGTTAAAAAATAAAAAAATGAATATCATCAAACCGTATTTAAGATTATCTGGCTTAGAGCCACTAATTGTTCGCCCCGAAACGAATTTTGTGAACGTAGGTGAACGCACAAACGTAACAGGAAGTAAAAAATTTGCTCGCCTCATAAAAGATGGCTTGTACGAAGAAGCTTTGTCTGTGGCACGCCAACAGGTAGAAGGTGGGGCACAAATTATTGATGTGAACATGGACGATGCCATGCTGGAAGGCGTGGAAGCAATGACCACTTTTTTAAACTTATTACAGGCAGAACCGGATATTGCAAAAATACCCGTGATGATTGACAGCAGTAAGTTTGAGATCATTGAAGCCGGGCTAAAATGTGTACAGGGAAAATGTATTGTGAATTCTATTTCGATGAAAGAAGGCCAAGAGAAATTTATTCAGCAGGCAATTATTTGTAAAGACTATGGCGCATCTGTTATTGTAATGGCATTTGATGAAGTAGGGCAGGCAGATACAAAAGAACGTAAAATTGAAATTTGTCATAGGGCCTATAAGATCCTTACGGAGCAGGTTGGTTTTGCACCTCAGGATATTATTTTTGACCCCAATATTTTTGCTGTAGCAACAGGTATTGAAGAACACAATAATTATGCAGTAGATTTTATAGAAGCTACAAGAGAAATAAAAAAATTGATGCCACTTACAAAAGTGAGTGGTGGTGTGAGTAATGTTTCGTTTTCTTTTAGAGGCAACGACCACGTGAGAGAAGCAATACACAGTGTATTTCTTTTTCATGCGGTGCATGCAGGTATGGATATGGGTATTGTAAACGCAGGGCAGTTGGTAATTTATGATGATATTGAACCAAGACTAAAGCAACTATGCGAAGATGTTTTGCTGAATAAAAATAATGACAACAACGAAGCGACAGAAGCACTCATCGTTTTTGCAGATACCGTAAAAGCAAAAGGCAAAGAAACGGTAAAAGATGAAAAGTGGAGAGATGAAATCGTACAGAAAAGACTTGCACATTCACTGGTAAACGGCATTACAGACTATATAGATTTAGATACCGAAGAAGCGAGGCTTGCTTATGCTCGCCCACTCGAAGTGATAGAAGGACCGTTAATGGATGGTATGAACATAGTAGGCGATCTATTTGGCGCAGGAAAAATGTTTTTGCCACAAGTGGTGAAGAGTGCAAGGGTAATGAAAAAAGCGGTGGCCGTGCTTACTCCGTTTATTGAGCAGGAAAAAGAAGATAGAAAACAAGCACATATTACTGCGGGAACTGTAAACGAAGAAACAGCCGGTGCAGCAAAAATTTTACTGGCAACTGTAAAAGGCGATGTGCACGATATAGGAAAAAATATTGTAGGCGTTGTACTTGGGTGTAATGGGTATGATATTATTGATTTAGGTGTGATGGTTTCGGCAGATAGAATTTTATCTGAAGCAAAAAAACACAATGTAGATATTATTGGTCTAAGTGGTTTGATAACGCCTTCGCTTGATGAAATGGTACACATAGGTAAAGAAATGACAAGGTTGAAAATGGATATCCCATTATTGATTGGTGGTGCCACAACAAGCCGGATGCACACTGCCGTAAAGATTGCGCCTGAATATGGAAATGGAGTTGTGCATGTATTAGATGCAAGTAGAAGTGTAACAGTAGCAGGAAGTTTATTGAACAAAGAAAATAAAATCACTTTTTTAGAAAATTTAAAAATAGAATACAGCAATCTTAAAAATGATTTTGACAACAAGCGCACTGTAAAACAATTTATGCCATTTGCAGACGCTCAAAAAAACCCTTCGCAAATAGATTGGGAAAATTACAACCCGGTTACACCAACTTTTACAGGCACAAAAATTTTTAACAATTATCCTTTGGCAGAAATTGCCGAATACATAGATTGGAAACCATTCTTTATTGCATGGGAGTTGCACGGCAATTTTCCACAAATATTAACTGACGAAGTTGTGGGCAAGCAAGCAACAGATTTGTACAATGATGCGAAAAAATTATTGAAACAAATTATAGATGAAAATTGGTTGCAGGCAAAAGGCGTAATTGGTTTTTGGGAAGCAGAGAGAACAGCCCCAGACACAGTTTTAATAAATAATAATATTGAATTGCAGTTTTTACGCCAGCAAGCAAAGAAAGCTGCCGGGCAACCGAATTTATCACTAGCAGATTTTATTAAACCATTTTCGAGTATATCTTCTAGTATTCTTCCCCCTTCGGGGGAGATAGAGGGGGCAATTTCCCGAGGGGAAGGGGAAGAAAGTGTGGGCTTCGGTTACGAATGGGCAGACCCAATAACTTATACTTTATTGAAAGAGTATGCTTTTAATCATAGACGAAATCCTACACATGCTGAAGCCACATTGTGGGAAGCTTTAAAAACAAAACAGCTTTCAGGATATAAATTTAGAAGGCAACATATTATCGGAAGTTATATAACAGATTTTGTTTGCTTGGATAGAAGATTAATTATCGAAATTGATGGTCTGATTCACCAGCTTCCAGAAAATAAAGAGTCGGATGAGTTAAGGACAGAATGGTTAAAATTGAAAGGGTTTAAAGTTGTTCGTTTTACAAATGATGAGGTACTGTCCCATCTAGATAAAACTTTGGAGAAAATCACTTTAAATATAAAGAAACAACAAAGTATTAAAGAGATTAATAATCTAAGTTCCCCCTTCGGGGGACAGGGGGCCGATTTCATGGGTGCATTTTCCGTAACTATTGAAGGCATAGAACCACACATAAAGAAGTTTGAAGAGAACCTAGATGATTACAGTAAAATAATGTTACAGGCAATTGCAGATCGTTTTGCAGAAGCATTTGCAGAAGTGTTGCACAAAAAAACGAGAACAGATTTTTGGGGTTATGAAAAAGATGAACAACTCACGAACGAACAATTAATTAAAGAAGAATACTCAGGCATTCGCCCCGCACCAGGTTATCCTGCTTGCCCCGACCATACCGAGAAATACAAGTTATTTGACTTACTTGGTGGTGAAGATGCTACAGGTATTCACCTGACAGAATCTTTGGCAATGTACCCTGCGTCATCAGTTTGCGGTTGGTATTTTGCACACCCGGAAAGTAAATATTTTGGCGTGGGTAAAATTGATAAAGACCAGTTTGATGACTATACACTGCGTAAAAAAATGCCGATAGAAGATATGGAAAGATGGCTGAGACCGATAATGGAATAATATGTATAAAGCCGTAAATTTGGTAAAATGAATTTTATGACAAACGCTATAGACGATAAAATTTATACAGTAGATGAATATATTTTGTTGGATGAAGCATCTGACATTCGCCACGAATTTATTAACGGTCAATTATACGACATGTCTGGAGCAACTGATTTACACAATGAAATTTGCCAAAATCTAATTATTTTCTTTAGAGCCATATTAGGAAAAAGAGAGTTTAAGGTTTATATGGAAGGGGTAAAATGCAAAATTCAAGGAGAAGAATATTATACTTACCCCGATGTTTTCATAACTAGCAATGAAGCTGATAAAGAAAACAAATACATAAAGCAACACCCATCATTAATTATAGAAGTGCTTAGTGACAGCACAAGAAAATATGATACAGTAGATAAGTTTATTCAATACCAAAAAATAAATTCATTACAATATTATATTCTCGTAGAGCCGGAGGTTTTTTCAGTGCATTGTTTTAGCAAGGATGAAACCGGCGAATGGCAATCCGCTATTTTTACAAAACTGGAAGAAGTGATTGAATTAAAATTGCTCTCAATACAGTTGCCACTACAAGCTATTTACAAGCCATAATATTTTACAAGCCATGCGCATCATTTCCTACAATCTAAATGGCATTCGTGCAGCTATTAAAAAAGGTTTTATCGACTGGTTAAAAACAAACCCTGCAGATGTTATTTGCATACAGGAAACCAAAGCTGCCCATACTGATATTGATGTAAAAATGCTGGAAGATCTTGGCTTTCACCATCACTGGTTTAGTGCACAAAAAAAAGGATACAGCGGGGTAGCCGTATTTACAAAGATAAAACCAGACGCTGTAAAAATTGGCAGCGGTTACGAAATGAGCGATTTTGAAGGCAGGGTAATTGAGCTGCAGTTTGGCGATATAAAATTGATAAATGCTTATTTTCCATCGGGTACATCGGGCGATGAAAGACAAGCGTATAAATATATTTGGCTGAAGGAAATGCAAGATTATCTTGATGCAGTAAAAAAGACAAACCCTAAAATCATTCTTTGTGGTGATTACAATATTGCACACAATGAAATTGATATTCACGACCCCAAGGGCAATAAAAAATCCTCCGGCTTTTTACCGGAAGAAAGAGAATGGATGACACAGTTTTTAGCAACAGGCTGGATTGACACTTTTAGAGAATTTAATAAAGACCCGCATCATTACAGTTGGTGGAGCCAACGCTTCCCAAGTGTGCGCTTAAACAACAAAGGCTGGCGTATAGATTACATCACCGTTACAGAACCTTTGCGTAAACAACTTGTGGGTGCTGCCATTTATCCAGATGTAAAACACAGCGATCATTGCCCCATCTTTTTAGAAGTAAAAACACTATGATAATTTATAACGTAACAACAAAGGTTCGCAGCAATATTGCACATGATTGGTTGCAATGGCTAAAAAATGAGCATGTAAAAGAGATTTTAAATACGGGCTGTTTTACTGATTTTAAAATAGTAAAATTGTTGGAAATAGATGAAGAAGAAGGCCCAACTTATGCGCTGCAATTATATGCCGATAGCAAAGCGATCTATAACCAATATATTGACAAATTTGCCGGCAAAATGCGGCAGGAAGCTTTTAATAAATGGGGGGATCAGTTCATTTCTATAAGGTCAGTAATGCAAATTGTTGAGTAATTGTGTAAAACCCGATCTCGCATGTTTGTGTGACTTAGCAAACCCTGTGATGCCTACGGCTATTGACTTTTTTGCCAATAACACAGTTGAAAATCAGTACCATAGCTTTTTGCGAAAGAATAGCCTTGTGTAAGTACCATATAATTTGTATTCTTTTTTAACCTGAAATACATACTCACATTGCTTTGCAGCAAATTTCTTAATAGAAAAAAATGAACTAAAAAAATTGTTACATCTAAAAAGCCTATATATTTGTCTTACTATAAATTTTCAAAAAACTCATTATGAACAAAGCAGAATTAATTGCAAAAATTGCAGAAGATGCAGGTATCACAAAAACACAGGCAAACTTAACTGTTGATGCTTTTGTAGATGCTGTTACAAAAACTTTAAAGAAAGGTGACAAAGTTACTTTGGTAGGCTTTGGTACTTTTTCTGTATCTAAACGAGCTGCTCGCAACGGCCGTAATCCTCAAACGGGTGCTGTTATTAAAATCAAAGCAAAAAAAGTTGCTAAGTTTAAGGCAGGTAAAGAATTATCTTCTAAGATCTAACTTAAAAAAAACATTTTAAAAGCAAGATGCAACAGTGTCTTGCTTTTTTTATAACTTTAATAAATAATAAAAATACAACTTATGGGACGTGGTGATATTAAAACCAAAAAAGGAAAAACCAAAGCAGGATCTTTCGGAAAATCCAGACCTGCAAAACTTGCAACAAAAGTAGCGGCACCAAAAGTTGCTGCAGAAGAAAAACCTGCTACAAAAAAAGCGAAATAATTAGAAAAGGCGAATTGTGAAATTCGCCTTTTCTAATTTTAGCAATTAGGGAGCAAGCCTTCGTTTTATCCATCCATTTTCATTTTTCACATATTCTATTCTGTCGTGTAGTCTATTTGACCTGCCTTGCCAGTATTCAAACAAAACTGGTGTTACGATATAACCTCCCCAAAAAGCGGGTCGGGTTATTTCTCTTCCTTCAAACTTTTTCTTATTTGCTGTTGCGTTTTCTTCTAAAATACTGCGGGAAGTTATAACGCTGCTTTGTGGCGATGACCAGGCACCAATTCTACTTTCAGCCGGGCGGCTGCCAAAATAAGCATCGCTTACACTATCGGGCACTTTTTCTACTGTGCCTTCTATTCTTACTTGCCTTTCTAACTCTTTCCAAAAAAACACCAATGCTACGTTTTTATTCGCTTCCATTTCCTTTGCTTTGTGGCTTTCATAATTTGTATAAAATTCCAGCCCGCTTTCACTGATTCCTTTTAGCAATACGATCCTTGCTGAAGGTTTACCATTTGGGCTCACCGTTGCAAGCGTCATGGCGTTTACTTCATCAATGTTGCTGGCTAATGCGTCGTTCCACCAGCGGGTAAACTGTACAAATGGATTCTCTGCCGCATCTTCATCTAAAAAAGAACGCAGTTTGTAATCTTTTCTAATATCTGCAATAGCATTCATAATTTATTTTTTATACAAAAAAGCACCTTTTTACAAAGATGCTTTTTAAATAAGTATTTATGAAATTTAATAGCTTCTTAATCTCGTAATTTCAACTGCAACAAATAATAAATACTGCGGCATACCCAACTCCTTGAGGCTTTTTAGGCTCATAACTTCCCATTCTGTTTTAGGCCTTATCAGAATGTTTTTAACTCCGTCAATTTTATTCACAAGTTTGGTTTTAGATAGTCAAAACAAGAAAATTTGATTGTGTGGCAAATGAATTAAATATTGTTTCAGCATTTTTCCGTTATTTAAAAGACTAATATTAATTGTATATTTATGAGCGGGCAGCATTATAACGACTTAAAGTATCTACTTATTCAAATACACGCCTATCAACCCAAAAATATTGACAGATATTGAAATAATCAGAGGTTGTATTAAAGATGATGCGCTTTGCCAGAAAAGCCTTTTCACCCGTTATGCCTCCGTTTTACTGGGCATTTGTATGCGTTATGCCCGTAACAAAGAAGATGCAGAAGATATATTGCAAGATTCATTCATAAAAATTTTTAAAAAAATAAGTCAGTTTAAAGGCGATGGTTCGTTTGAAGGATGGATGAGGAGGGTGGTTGTAAATACTGCTTTAAAAAAATACACCATCAGCAGGTATACCAAAGAATTTTCTGTAGAAGAGGTGAAGGAGCCGCAGGTAGTTGATAACAATGACGTGCTCGCATTTAGTTACTTATCAGAAAAAGACCTCCTTGTTTTGGTAAATAATTTACCTGATGGGTACAGGCTCATATTTAACCTGTATATTATAGAGGGTTACCAACATGATGAAATTGCAGAGATGCTTGGCATACAGCCCGGCACCAGTAGAAGCCAGCTTCTAAAAGCAAGGCAGTTATTACAAAAAGAAATTATACACTTACAAAAAGTTGCCGTATGAAAAATAATTTATTTGATGCCCATGCAAGGGAGCAACTGGCCGGCAGCAGGCCAGAGGTACCTTCTCATATCTGGGAAAATATTATTGCAAAAAAAGAAAGAAATAAGCCTGTTGGCTTCTGGCTAAAAAACTTTACGAAAATTGCAGCAAGCTTGTTGTTTTTATTGACCGGTGCAGGTGCACTTGTGTATTTATGTATCAATAATAAAGAACAGCCTTCTCTGGTACAGGCCACCAACGTTGCAAAAAATGAAGGCAATGTTTTTATGAAAAAAAGCAGCAACACTGTAATAAATAACAGCACAAAAAACGATGGCACAAAAAACGATGATGTAAATAACGTTCTAAATAAAGACAATGATTTACAAAGTGTTTCTTCAATAAACACAATTACCTCTCGCCCAAAAGACAATTTTGAAACGGTCGATTTTTTAAGTAAAAAAAATACTTCTACCTTAAATAATAATAATTACAATGATTATATCGTAAATAGGCAAATGTTAAACGCTTCCCTGTTGAAAAGTTCGTTTTTTAACCCTTCGTTAAAT
>JBJXGJ010000085.1:0-3064 GCA_046153805.1 Ferruginibacter sp.
ATTTAAACAATCCTCCTCTGTTTTAAAGCGAGTACAAAATTCTTGTATTGATAATGTGTTTACCATGACTAATATATTTAGTGTACAAATACTCAATATATTGGCAAATTGAACTTTTGCGAACTAAATAACTAATCCTAATTATTTTTTTCCAGGTGTTCCTGAAAGAAGGTATTAAATTTTTTGGTAGTCAGCATTTTATCAACAATTTTAAAAACAGTTTGTTTGTCTTCATCGTCCAGATCTTCAAAAAGTTGATGCTGTTCATTATTAGTTTTGTTTTGCAGGGTTACAGGCTTAGGAATACCGTCATTAAAATTAATAATCTCATCCACAGACATCTCAAAAAGTTGCGCAATAAATACAAGCTCCTGTACCGATGGCTCCCGTCCGCCGTTCTCAATTTTACTGTAAACTGTTTTACCAATTTTTAAAAAGGTATAAACATCCTTTTGGCGCAATTCTTTTTGCTCCCTAATTTTTCTTATGTTATCTGTAAGGTTCATATTAAAATACTAAAGCTCAAAAATAATCAAAAACGCAACTAAATGTAATTAATTGCAGTTTTGGGGAAAGTATAGTTGCTTTATTGGTAACATTATTTTATGTTAGCAGTTAACGAATAAGCAACATATTTATGGCAAGCTTCCTCACCACCAACCCTGATCAACTCATTTACTCCAACCAAATACTAACCATCGAAGTATTAGGCGGCGTAAGAACCGAAGGCTTAGACCGAATGAGGGTAACGCTGAAAGTATCGTTAGCAGAAAGCGAAGTACCACCCGTAAGGCACAACTTAGATTTATACAATGATACGCAGCTTGAAAAAATGATGCGAAAAATAGCCGAGCGTTTAGAGATAGGTACAAGCACCGTAGCTGGAACAATGGCAGAACTAACGCAATGCTTAGAAAATTACCGGTTAGAAAAAATAAAAGAGCAGAACAGCCAACAAACAAATCAATCAAAACCGCTCACAGAAAAGCAAAGAGAAGAAGCAATTAAAAATCTGTAGCAACAAAATTTATTAGTACAAACCATTAAAGATTTACAAACAGGCGACATCATCGGCGAAGAAGAAAACGCCTTGTTATTATTGCTTGCCATGACGAGCAGAAAAAGCAAAGACCCGATAAGCGTAGTATGTTTGGCAAAAAGCGGCACAGGCAAATCTTACCTTATGGAAATGGTGGCAAGGTGCATACCTGATGAAGATAAAAAAGAGCAGACACAATTTACGGGCAATGCATTTTATTATTTTAAAAGAAACGAGATTAGCGGCAAAGTATTTATCATAAAAGATTTAGAAGGAGCATTAACTGCACTCTTCCCCATAAGAGAATTACAGTCAGAAAAGAAGATCAGCAAAACCATTACAAAAAAAGGCAGGGACGGAAAATTAGAAACCATCACTTTAATAGTAGAAGGGCCCGTAAGCGTAATAACCTGCACCACACAGGAAAGTATTTACGAAGACAATGCCAACCGCAGCATATTAATTTATCTTGACGGCAGCAGGGAACAGGACGAAAGAATAATGCAATACCAAAAAGATAAAAGAGCAGGGTTAATAAATACTTACGAAGAAAACCGGTTACAGGAAAAATTACAGCAGATGTAAAAAGCATTAGAGCCTGTAAAAGTGATCAACCCTTTAGCACCCACCATAGACCTGCCCGATAACTTCCCCAAGAAGCGGAGAGCCTTACCGATACTACTCAATATTATAGAAACCATTACATTTTACCATCAATATCAAAGAGAACAAAAAGCAGAAAAAGACACAGGCGAAGTATTTATAGAAAGCACCCCTGACGATGTAGAAAACGGTTTTAAGTATTTAAAAAATGTGTTGTTCAGGCGAAGCGATGAACTCAACGGAGCTGTAAGAGATTTTTACGAAACACTCACAGCAGTATTGAAAAAAAATGAGTTGCAAAAATTTAAAGTGAGCGACATAAGAAAGTATATAACATTAACCCCCAGAAGCATACAGGGCTATTTAAAAGAGCTCACAGAATATAATTACCTGCACATCACAAGCGGCAAACAACGAACAGGCTACGAATATGAATTACTGCACGGTACAAGCGAAAACCAGTTAACGGAAGGTATTGAAGAACACATAAAAAAAGTAATGGAAAGGGTAAATAAAGCACATCAAAAAAAGGCAAAAGGCAAATAATACGAAGCAATGCGAAATACCCCGCTTCGCATTGAAACCCTTTACTGCAAAAGATTTGGTACAAACGAAGCCAATTTACAAAAGATAAGGCTATGCAAAAATTACTCCTCAAAAATCAAAGCTATCAATACTTAGAAACCGCCTTTAAAGAATGGTTGGATATTTTAGGATATGGCAGCGGCACAGTAAAAGGAATGCCCGTTTTTATAAGAGAATTTTTACACAATTTAGAAAGCCAGCACATCAACAATATAAAAGGCTTACAACACAGGCACATAAAAAATTATCATGATCATATCAGTACCAGAGCCAACGAAAGGAGAGGCGGAAGTTTAAGCAATAACTCCATCAACAAAAATTTACAAGCCATCGAAAAGTTTTTAGAATACCTGCACCACAAAGGCGGACAACACCTACCAGCAATGGCAATTAAGTTAGAAAGATTGCAACGAAAAGAAATAAACATACTTACCACCGATGAAATAAAAGAACTCTTTGAACTCACAAAAAGAGAGCATACCACCGATAAAGAAATGTTTTTGCAAAGCCGGGATAAAGCCATGTTGGTAGTGTATTACAGTTGTGGGCTAAGAAGAAATGAGGGAGTAAACGGAAGCATTGATGATATAAATTTTGATACAAAAATCTTGTTTAAAAACGAAAAAAATACGCTAAAAACTACTGCTGTGACGTAGCCAATCACATTGAAATCGATGTATAAAAAGGAATAGGAATTTTTTTCCAACTATCTGTAACTACTGGATAGCATGGACCTATCTCTATTATAAAGTCACCCTCATGGTGAGGTCATCTGCATGCGGTGAGTTTTGTATCCTTTTGGCCTGAGCGTCTAACCTTTTTATAATACTAACATTG
>JBJXGJ010000086.1:0-6008 GCA_046153805.1 Ferruginibacter sp.
GTTTAAAAGCAAATCCCAACTATCCACTCCCCTATAATTTATAAAAAATAGCCCCTTAAAAAAATAAAAACTTTTTATTTTTTTACTTTTATAATAATTTCTTTGTAATAATTTAAAATATTACACAAATTTTATTACAAATTTGTAATAATTTTTGAGATTTTACGAAAATTATTACAAAACTGTAATAATTTTATCTTTTTTTTTAAAAATTATTACAATATGAGTAATATAAAAATGATAAGAGAAAAATTTGGCATTACGCAGCAGCAGCTTGCACAGTATCTGGATGTAAGCCACAGTGCCGTGGCACTTGCGGAAACCGGTAAAAGATTGTTGCCTACGGCGGCACTTATTAAATTGAATACTTTACAAACACCAGCAAAAAAGTTATTACTACAGGCAGATATTGCCAGTACCCAAATAGAAGCCAGAGCTGGTGCCCATAAAACTTTGCTCACCCGTGCGGTAAAAAATATAGAAACCCAGATTGTTAGACAACAAAAAAAGCTGGAGATACTTACCACGCAACAGCAGCAAACGGTACACACCTTAAATTTTGTAGAACACGTAAAAGCGTTAAAAACAACAACGCCAATATCTAAAAAAGACTTTGCTTGGTTTGCTCTGCTGGAAAGTGCTGCATTACAAAAATTAAACAAAACCCATCCGCTCCTGCTGGCAAAGCAGCAGTGCGAAATAGCCGGCATGATGCAGCAACTAAAAGCATTAAAAAAACTAACCGTCTAAACAGCTGTTTGAATTAAATTCTTTCATTACCATTTAAGCTCTATCTCTAATTTTTACCGTATAACTTGTACCGCCCTTGCGGTAGAAAATGAGAAGAAAGAGTTCTCGTTGAGAAGAAAAGTTCTCTGCGCAGCCTCTTTACCCTCCTGCACGCTTCTGTGAACAAAAGCAAATAACAAACGCAGACAGGTATAAACATTATTGGTTTGTTAACCATATTATAAATACGATTTTTACCTGATTGGTTAACAAAATATTTTAAAAGCCATTTATAGATTTGGCTTATTAAATCACTTTTTAAACAAAATCAATTATGGCTTATTCAGT
This sequence comes from Ferruginibacter sp., assembly GCA_046153805.1. Classification (GTDB taxonomy): domain Bacteria; phylum Bacteroidota; class Bacteroidia; order Chitinophagales; family Chitinophagaceae; genus Ferruginibacter. The sequence goes on from JBJXGJ010000086.1 coordinate 1,078, forward strand.
AAACATGCTCACTACGGTGGCAGACTGCGACTCCGTGATAATGGTAGCGCAAAAAGACAAAAGCGACCTTGCTTTTAGAAAATCATCTGCCGAACGGCAAAAAGAGAATTATGAAACCAACAGTATTAGCATAGATGCAGATATTGCTGCAACCGATGCTGAAATTGCTGCTCTCACACCGATAGTGGCTTCATTACCGCCCGGTGCAGCCAGAGATGATAACGAAACAAGGTTAAAAAAACTGGAACTAAAAAAGTTTTTACTTACTCAAAAAGATAAAAACTATGGCAGCGTCGCATTGCTGTTGCGGGAAAACGATATTGCCAGATTATCTGCCGAAATAACCGAGACAGATAATTTTATAGCTGCTGTAAATACCCGCAAAGCCGCAATATAACAGCCAGAGTTTTAAAAATTGTATAGCCTTAGAACTGCACCTAATACCCACGCAGTTTTAAGGCTTTTTACATTGGCCATTGTTGGTTTGCAGTAGGGATAACCAGCCAAGCGCACCAACAACACTTGAGCAGAAGCCCACCCACCCACCAAAGGGAGAATTTGAAGACCCGCTGCGCTGCCAAAAAGGGCTGAAGAAGAAATCTTTGAAAGTCTGTGCTCGCCTTGGTTACTTAGTAATCTCGTTTGCACGAGCCCAGCTAACCCTCATTCGCCGAGGCATTGTATTTGCCTACGATAAAAAACTTGATAATATTAAAATTCTAAGAAGATAACACCGCCACAAACATAGTACCGGCCTTGGTTTCATAACCTTTTAGGTATTCCATTTGTAGAATTTGCAGATGGATTTTTTTATAAATAGTCAACCACCTCATTATTTTCGTTTCCTTTACCTCCGTTGGTCCTTCGCCTTGCATCGTGGCACACCCTACCATTCGCCACAACTTAATCACCCATTCATTTAAGCGAAAGTTGTGAGACACGCACCGAGGCGAGTGGGTTTTGTTTCGTGTGCCACGAACCAAGGCGGGGAAGTGCAACAGGGTTTTGTTTCGTGTGCCACGAACCAAGGCGGGGGGATCACCCAAATTGCAACGCCTTGTATTTAGTTTCTGTTCGTAAGGGCGAATATTTGCCGCCCGCTTCTTTCAGATTCCAATTTACATTGGACACCCTTGCGCTTGGCTAACGATAAGTACTGCAACTCTCGTTCGGGACTTCCACCCTAGAGCTTATTACCATGCCTGACACACCAAAAAAGAGGCTGCAAAAATTGCAGCCTCTCTCAAAAAACGACCAATGTCTTTTATTTCATTATCATTATTTTGGTCATTTGTGTTTCGGTACCGTTTTGTATTTTAATAAAGTACATTCCGTTTGCCAATTTGCTCACATCTAATGTTTGTCTATTTTCGCCCTCGGTTGCTGTGGTTGCTTTTCTTAATACAACTGCACCGGTTTGGTTGGTTACAATAATATTTGCTTTGCCTGCAGTTTTTACTTTGTAAAACAAATTAGCGGTGTAGCCTGTAGGGTTTGGAGCTACCGACAAATCGTTCAAATCGTTCTTTAATTGCGCAAATGTTTCAGTAGTGCCTTTGCTTGCAGTACCTAATTGTACTCTTAAAGTGTAACAGTTAGTTGGGCTGTTTGCCCCGTTGTAGCCATAAACTCTTACGTAATAGGTGCCGGCTGCGTAGGTACGGGTAATGGTTTCGTTGCTGGTGCTTCCGTTTTGAGAAATAGCTAATTGTGTAGTGCCATCGCTGCTGTATAAAAGTACATCATAATCTACAGGCAACGTAGATAATGTGATGGTTGCTGTACCGCCTGTTGTAATTACAAATTTGTAGTAATCGTTATCTGTGGTTGTGTTTATCAATCCTTGTACATCAGTATCAAAAGGAATAGTAGCTGCGCCACTTGCCGCACCATTTGTGCTTACATCTAAAATGCCGGGGCAAGGGTTTGTTAAAAAACCACTTGTGGAGAACTGTGCTGCTACAAAGTTTCCAGTGCCCGATACACAAGTCGCTCTCACCCTCCAATTATATAATGACGCTCGTGTGAGCCCTGTTAAATTTGCAGTGGTAGCAGTTTGTGCTGTTGCAAAACTCGTCCACACAGCCGCTGAATTTAATTTATATTCTACTGCATAACTTGTAGCATTTGCAACGGCATTCCAGCTAATGGTTGCACTGTTTCTGTCAATGGCAGATGATGTTAAACCTGTAGCATCGCCACAAGGCAAGGCAATAGTAAAGTCTGTGTTGCTAATATCGAAGAAAATATTTCCCACTGCTTCTACTTTTATACGTGCAGTAGTGGTGAGGCTTGCAGGAATTACCAATGCTTCTGTACCATCGTTTGGTGTGCTTGCTACCAACACAGTTGGGAATGTATGACCACCATCGGTAGATAAACTAATTTTTACATTGGCACAACTTACCGGTGGTGCTGTTGTATTATTTACACTCCAGCTAATATTTTGCAATGAACCGACAGCCCATGTTACTGGGGTGTCTGGTGCGGTTACAGCAAACGGCCCTGATGTATTGGTTACCGTAACTACCACATCTTTAAACTGAGTTTGACCAATGCTTAATGGTGCTGTAGAAATGTAGGGTGCATTGTCTCTTACGGTTAATCTAAAATTTAATTCACGGGAAACAGAGCTTAATGCCTCTGTATTTGCGCCTGCATCGCCGCCTGCATTTGGGCCGCTAATAAGTGCACCTGCAAGTATAGTAGATAATTTAGGGAACAATCTTGTGCCAGATGTTGTTGGTGGAAAAGATATCCAGTTTGGTCCGCTTGCTTTTGTAGCACTTGCTACACTGCTGGCACCAGACACATTGGAGTTATCATTTTGTTCCCAGCTGTAAGTAAGCACATCGCCTGCATTAGCATCGGTAGCAGAACCTGTAAGTGCAAACGGTGTGCTGATAGGAATAGTACGATTACTTTCTGCCGCAACAACTGGTGTTACATTTGCAATAGAGGATGTAATAGGACAAGTTTTTGTAGCCAGGTTTGACTGTATTTGTGCAATGGTTGCCGCGTGAAAAACATCAATAGAATGCGGCGCAACATCGTACCCAGTAATGCCTGCATAACCCATTATAGTAATGCCTGAACCTACTTCTTTATTTTCGCCAGTACCTTCCAAAGACTGTGAAAAAGTATGGTTACCACCGAGCTGGTGGCCAACTTCATGTGCTACATAATCAATATCAAAATTATCGCCCTGTGGTATGCCATCGGCTGGCGAAGTGATGCCGCTTCCTTTAGACCGGTTTACACATACACAGCCTATGCAGCCTGCGTTACCGCCACCACCAGTTGCGCCAAACATGTGACCAATATCATAATTTGCTTCGCCGATATTTCTTGTTAATGTGGTTTGTAATTGTGAATTCCACCGGATTAAGTTTGTTGAATAAGGATCTGTAGCAGGATCGTAATAGATAACAGCGGTTGTATTTGCAATTAGGTTTAAATGCAATGCCAAATCCTTTTCATACACACCGTTGCAACGGGTAAGAGTATTATTGTATGCTGCTAAAACCAAACTTACTTGTGCAGCGCTTGTTGCGCCAAAATAATTTGCATATTCTCCGTTGCAAGATTGGGCGAGGCGCATCGTTTTTAAATCGCCGCCACTCCTTGCAGCTATGCCTAAATTATTTACCTGTGTGTTTAAACCAATGGCCAAATCTGCATCTGGTGTGGAGCATCTCCAAGGCAATTCGCCCTTTGTTCTTTGCGATGTAAAAACTGCATATACACTATGATCTTGAGAATAAGGCTCAATAAATTCATTTTCTTTTTCTGTTCTAAAAACCATTGTTTGTATGCCTTGAGGCGACACGCTGAATTTTAAGGTCGCTGATTTATCGGTAATTCCTTTGCCTGAATACGCACGTACTTGAGGAAACTGCGCCTGCAATGCTGGTTCAAAATTAGAGGCTTCAAATATTTCAAATTGCTCTAAATTACCATCTGCATTTGGAAGAGTAATAATGGTAGAGCGTTTTGATGTGTTGCCAACCACTGAAAATACTGCTTGCTTAAGAGCAGTACTGTTTAAACTGAACAACTTAAATTCTTTGGGAAATGATAATCTGGCAACAGCTTTATCTGTAATGATGCTTCTGCGGTTTGCGGTTTCTTGGGTCCAAAATTTATCTGACTGGGAAAAACCAGTGGTAAAAAAACCTGCCAATACCATAAAGAGTATAACAATTTTTTTCATAGTAAATATTTTTTTAAAAATGATTTGATACGTAAATATAATGTAATTACAAAAGTGAATTGCACCGGTAAACAACAAAAATTAAGATCTTTTTTGAGGCAATTTTAAAAAATCTTTAATTATTGTAATAACGCACGCATTTACTGTTTATTAGAAAAATTATTAGTGCACAATGGTTTTATAGATGTTTTGAATGCAGTTTTTTAGGCAAAATCACTTTTTGATCCAATGGTTTTGGTCTCTGCAAATAGAAGGCTCTATTATACGTTGGGTTTTACACAAAGTTTTATTTGTAATTTATAGATTAGACGTGCGAAAACCCGCTGGTACGGAAATAAAAACAGGGTTAGCCTTTGAAATATAAAAAATTAAATCTGAATTCATCGTGAGAGTTTCGCAACTGGCTTTCTTTCAAATTTATAGTTTATGTGTGCGAAAACCAGGCCTGCACGGAATCATCCAAAATGCCCGTTTACATAATTTTTGGTGAGTTCTTGTTTTGGGTTTTTAAAAACATTTTCACAACTGTCAAATTCTATTACTTCACCTAAATACATAAACGCCACTTTATCCGAAATACGCTGTGCCTGTTGCATATTATGCGTTACAATAACAATGGTATAATCTTTTTTTAAACTTAAAATAAGATCTTCAATTTTACGTGTACTAATGGGGTCCAACGCTGAGCAAGGATCGTCCATCAAAATTACTTCGGGAC
>JBJXGJ010000011.1:0-3183 GCA_046153805.1 Ferruginibacter sp.
CTCCGGTTTTATACCACGATTTTTATCAGCAGATAAAAGAGTCGATTCTATTTGATTCACCGCCACTCCTCTTTCATTCTTCAGCACAATTGGATGATACATTTGAATGTATGATCAGCTTGGGTGGCGATGGTACGTTGTTAGATACAGTTACGCTGGTAAGAGCAAAAAAAATACCCTTGCTGGGAATTAATTTCGGGAGGCTTGGTTTTTTAGCAAGCATTGGCAGAGAAGAATTACAAACAGCTGTAGCTGCATTAGTAGATCATACCTTTGTTAAAGATGAACGTACACTTATTCATTTAGATAGCAATACCCCACTCTTTGGTGAAACACCGTATGGATTAAATGAATTTGCCCTACATAAACTGGATACATCATCTATGATAAAAATCCATACCTATTTAAATGGAGAATTCTTAAATACTTATTGGGCAGATGGATTGATAGTAGCAACTCCCACAGGCTCTACAGGATATTCACTTAGTTGCAGTGGGCCGGTGGTTTTTCCAGAGTCGGGCAGCTTTGTAATAACACCTGTTGCTCCACACAATTTAAATGTTCGGCCAATTGTTGTGCCAGATAATAATATCATTTCTTTTGAAATTGAAGGAAGAACAGACAGTTTTCTGTGCACACTTGATTCTAGGAAAGAAATTGTAAGAAAGGATATACAGATAGCAGTAAAAAAAGAAGATTTTACAGTAAGCCTTCTTCGGTTAAATGAAAATAATTTTTTACAAACATTGCGCAATAAATTATCATGGGGACTTGATCGGCGTAATTGACCATTATTAAAAAAATAATGAATGCTGCAAATGAAAACCCCCAAATGTGCGTTACTACGGTAGAATTATTAATCCAAAAGTTATTTTGATGAAATTATTAGTTGGCTGCTCATTATTTTTATTGGGTATTTTTTGTTTTGGGAAAAAAGCACTTGCACAGTACGAAGGGTTTAAGCACGAAGGTGAATTTGGTATTCAACTTGGTTTAGCTCATTATTTTGGCGATTTAAATCCTAATTCGAGACTTAACACCCCCAAAATTGCAGGGGGTATTTTCTTTCGTAAAATGATGAATGAGTATGTAGCTGTTCGCTTAAGTGCCAACTTTGCACAGCTTGGCTACAGCGATATTTATGAAACAAAAAACGAGTTTCGCCGCCGCCGGAACCTGAGCTTTAATACCAATATTTGGGAACTGATGCTTCAAGGCGATTTTAATTTTTTTAAATTCAACCCCTCTAACCCCAACGAAAGGTTTACGCCCTATCTTACTTTAGGGGCAGGTGTTTTTAGTTTTAATCCGTATGCATACTTAAATGATACAAAATATTTTTTGCAGCCATTAGGAACTGAGGGGCAGGGCTCGGCCGCTTTCCCTACAATAAGACCTTATTCAACAACAGCAATTGCTATACCCGTGGGTTTGGGTATTAAGTATTCAATAAATGCAGAGTTCAATATTAATTTTGAAATAGCGCATCGGTTTACTACTACCGATTATATTGATGACGTTTCTACAACCTATGCAGGGGTTGGGGCTTTCCCATTATCTGGAGGTAACAGAACGGCCGCCTCTTTTTTACAGGATAGAAGTTATGAAACAGGTACCCCCATCGGTACACAAGGCTTTCAGCGTGGCTTTAGCCGCCAAAGAGATCAATACATCATGGCAATGATAGGCATTACCTTTAATTTTTCTTCTTACAAATGCCCTACCTCGGCAGGAAATTAAAGTTGCCTCTTCTTTTTCACTTATACAAGCTCAATATCAAAATTTACTAATTGTACAAACTGCTGAATGCGTTCGTCAATATCTTGTTTTGAAATTTCTTTTAGTCTTGTGGTTCCAAATTTTTCTACACAAAAGCTGGCCATGGCACTGCCCACAATAATGGCGGTTTTCATATTTTCAAAACTAATGTCCTTTGTTTTTGCAATATATCCAATAAACCCTCCGGCAAATGTATCTCCTGCACCTGTGGGGTCAAACACATCTTCTAACGGTAAGGCAGGGGCGAAGAAAACATTATCGCCATGAAACAGCAGGGCACCATGTTCCCCTTTTTTTATAATGAGGTATTTAGGGCCCATAGTCATAATTTTTTTAGCCGCTTTTACTAATGAATATTCAGTACTCAATTGTCTTGCTTCGCTATCGTTTACCATCAGCACATCTACTCTGGCAATTGTTTTCAACAAATCATCCATGGCTATTTCCATCCAAAAATTCATGGTATCCATTACAATGAGCTTGGGTTTTGTTTTTAGCTGATCTATTACCTGTAGTTGCACAGCAGGTGCTAAATTTCCCAGCATTAAAAACTCAGAATTTTGATAGCTATCCGGAACAACGGGGTTAAAATTTGCCAGTACATTTAACTGTGTTTCCAAGGTGTCACGGGTATTCATGTCTAAATGATATTTGCCACTCCAGAAAAATGATTTTTCATCTTTCTTAATCTGTACACCTTCTATATTTACACCCCGTGCTTCTAATACATCCAATTCTTCTTGCGGAAAATCGCCCCCCACCACTGAAATTTGATGAATAGGTTGCGTAAAGTTTGAAGCACTCCATGCAATATAAGTAGCTGCGCCACCCACAATTTTATCACTTTTTCCAAATGGAGTTTCAATAGCATCAAAGGCCATAGAGCCAACAACAATTAAAGACATAAGTTGAGTTTTTTTAAGCGGGGCAAAGGTAGCAGCAAGAACCTAACAAAATTCAGGGTACATAAAAAAACGTTCTGCCACACACAGAACGTTTAATATTAAAAGCATTATTTATTTTGATTCGCTTTTTACGAGGTCAAAAAACTTATTATCGCTCATACCCAGCCATACACGTTCAATTTGGTTTACATCAAAAGCTTTGTCAAAACAGATGTATTGAATATGGTTTTTCCCAGGCTCAGCCGTCCAGGTACAGGCAAGTTCTCCATCTGCTGCTTTGGTAGTGTAATTGTAAAATAAGTCGCCGTTTTTAAGCATAATATAAATTTTGTAATCACTCCATTTAAACGGGTCAGCTCCTTCCTTATTTATAAGTGCCATACGTATTTTAGTATAACCTGTTCCGTCGTCACGGGTAATAAATTCATTTTTGGTATAATATACACCAATAATGAAGTTGATGGTTTTACTGGGGTTTGAAATAGATTCGTAAAAAAAC
>JBJXGJ010000093.1:0-4688 GCA_046153805.1 Ferruginibacter sp.
GCTCTAAAGCTGCATCAGGCATATTTAAAAATTGTTTTAATTATCTTAATACCTGCTAAAACACTGCCTTTTAAAGTACCGCTTACTTTACTCTTACCACCTGCCCTATGGCGGTATTTTACAGGCAAGTTTATACAAGTCAACTCATGCTTTACAGCTTTCACCTGCATCTCTACCGTCCACCCATAATTTTTATCTTCCATTTTAAGCTTTTCCAAAGCCTGCCAGGCTATAGCCCTAAACGGACCAAGATCAGTAAAGCGGTGCTTAAAAAAAAGTTTTATTAAAAATACTGCCAGCCAGTTTCCAAAAACCTGTTGAGGCGTCATACTGCCAGGTTGCCGTAGTGCTTTTATTCTGCTTCCTACAACAATATCTGCATGACCGCTAATTAATGGCTTTACTAACTCTGGCATTTCTTCGGGATAATCGCTTAAGTCGCCATCAAGAAAAACAACAATATCACATCCGCCATTTTCTCTTATATAATCCAATGCTTTTAAACATGCATTACCATATCCGGGCAAGGGTTGAAAAAGGACGGTAGCACCATTGGCTTTCGCCTCTGCGGCCGTGCGATCGTTGCTGTTGTTATCGGTTACAATAACCTCCGTACAAACACCTTTTGGCACAGCATTTAAAACAAGCCCAATGCTATCTTCCTCATTATAAGCCGGAATAACAAGCTTAATATTCTTATTTAAATACATTAAAGATTTTAAAATTGGGTAATGTTAAACAAGATAAAATGATAGGTTAAAAAATCAAACGCATCATAATTAAAACTATAAACTTAAAACAATGTTAAGTAGTTTTACGTATTTCTTATAAATAAATTTTGAATATGAAAAAATACATCCTTTTATTTTGCACGTTTTTATTTGCATTTGCTTCTACGAATGCACAAATACAAAACTTACAAAGTTATTTTACAAAGACAGATAATTTTTTAGCAGCTAATGTAAAAAATGGCAATGTAAATTATAAAAATATTCAAGCTAAGAAAATGCAGCTTGATGAACTTGTAACCTTTGTGGCAAAACAGCAGTCATTTACCTCAACCAATGAAGAAAAAGCATTTTACCTGAACAGTTATAATTTAACGGTTATTAAGGCTATAACCGATGCCTATCCTATAAAAGGACCAATGGATATACCGGGCTTTTTTGATAAGAAAAAATATACAGTAAATGGAAATTCAATTACTTTAAACGGTATTGAAAACGATATTGTGCGCAAAAAATACAATGATGCACGAATACATTTTGCCCTTGTATGTGGCGCAAAGAGTTGCCCACCATTACCTTCATATGCGTTTTCGCCTAAAAACCTAAATGCACAGCTAGACCTGCTTACGAAGCAAAGCATTCAAAACCCGACTTTTACAAAAATTGATGTAAAAAATAACAAAGCATCCGTTTCTATGCTATTTAATTGGTATAAAGATGATTTTATAAAAGCAAAAGGAAGTATAATTGGCTTTTTAAATGCTTATTTAAAAGTGCCTGTACCCGCAAATATCTCGCTAGAAAATTACACCTACAATTGGGCCTTAAACGGTGATTAGTTATTTTACCGTAAAATCTATAACCTATTCCAATTTTAGTTTTGATGTTATAACACCGAGTCAATAATTTTGCACCTCACTTAAATTTATACAACATGTCTACAACGAAATCTTACGCCGCACAGAGCAGTACTTCTAACCTTGAGCCTTGGGAATTGGAAAGAAGAACACCCGGACCAAATGACGTAGCCTTTGATATATTATTTTGTGGTGTTTGTCACAGCGATATTCATCAAATAAAAAACGAGTGGGGCAATTCGGTTTTTCCAATGGTGCCAGGCCACGAAATTGTTGGCAAGGTAACCAGCGTTGGCAGCCATGTAACAAAACATAAAGTAGGCGATACCGTAGGCATAGGTTGCCTTGTTGACTCGTGTAGAATATGTGAAAATTGTGAGCAAGGGCAGGAACAATATTGTTTAAATGGCAACTCAGCCACTTATAATTCTTACGAGCAGGATAAAGTAACTCCTACTTATGGAGGCTATTCAAAATCAATAGTAGCACACGAAGATTTTATACTAAGCATATCTGACAAATTACCTTTGAGTGCAGTTGCACCTTTGCTTTGCGCCGGAATTACAACATACTCTCCGCTTAAGCATTGGAAGGTGGGTAAAGGACACAAGGTTGCAGTTGCAGGGTTGGGCGGCCTTGGCCACATGGCTGTAAAGTTTGCTGTTTCGTTTGGTGCAGAGGTTACCGTACTTAGTACTTCAGCCAGCAAAGAAGATGATGCAAAAAAACTTGGTGCGCAGAAATTTGTCGTTACAAAAAACGCAGATGAATTAAAAGCCGTTACCGGTTATTTTGATTTTATATTAGATACCATTTCTGCTGAGCATGATTATGCAACTTATTTGGGTCTATTAAAAACCAATGGGGTGCAAATTTGCGTAGGAGCGCCACCAACACCTGCTGCAATACATGTATTCAATTTGATCGGTGGTAGAAAAAGTCTTGCCGGTTCGTTGATAGGCGGCTTACCCCAAACACAGGAGATGCTTAATTATTGTGCAGAACACAACATCGTTTCAGATATCGAAATGATTGATATAAAAGACATTCATGCAAGTTACGAACGCATGTTAAAGGGAGATGTAAAATATCGTTTTGTTATTGATATGGCCACTTTATAATTTATCCTTCATTTAAAAAATAAAAAAACATGGAAAAGTTTGCATTATTGGCTCGAGTAGTAGCCAAACCCGGCAAAGAAGCCGCAGTTGAAGAATTTTTGAAAAGCGCATTACCACTTGCTGAAGCAGAGCCTGACACCGTAAGATGGTATGGTCTTAAAATAAGTGAAAATACGTTTGGGATATTTGACACATTTGTAACAGAAGATGGAAGGAAGGCACATTTGCAGGGACAGATAGCAGCGGCTTTAATGGCAAATGCAGCGGAACTTTTAGCAAGTGATCCTGTAATTGAGTTTGTAGATTTATTGGCAGTAAAATCATAAAAAGCACGTTAATTAAATGAAAATTACATCAGCACGGGCAGAAGTTGCAATAGCTTGAGCAAAAATTAAACCAGCAGAAATAGATACCAAAATGCACTTTCGCTCTGTTGATGCAGGCAGCAACCGGGTTGCATTTGTCCAGATGGATGGCCCATGGTTGGGGGCTGTAGATAGCTCGGTTACGAAAGTAAAAACTGCTGTTTTATTTACCATGGCTACAGATGCTTTGTCTCAATTTGTGCGGCAGAGGCAACCTTCATACAATATAGAACACTCCAACGGTGGTTTAATAAATTGCCCTGGAGGTGTTGTTATAAAAAACGGCGATGGAGATATATTTGGTGCAATAGGGGTTTCAGGCAGCATTGTTGAGAATAATCATCTTGTAGCAGGAGCAAATGCTGTAAAATAGAATAACAGAATATTTTTTTAAGATCTAAGATCCATCATTCGTGATGGATTTTTTATTGGCAAAAAAAGCCATAGTGCGAAGTAAATAATACAAAAAAAGTAAATATACAGGTCATAAAAAAAATGATAGCAAAAATACCTTTTTTATGTTTCAAGAGTTATAGGTACAGGCTCGAATTCAAAATCTTTCCACGGTGATAATACGTAAAAAAACTTCTCACACACAAAAATCTTAAAGTCCATAACAAATAGAAAAATGTTTTTTATACTTCAGCGTTCTAATTTATTTTTTAAAAAATTTAAAAAGATTGGTTTAACAGTTTCGATGGATAATTGCGAGAAACGCAGACTTGGAATTTTTGATCTCGTAAATTTTTTTGGTTGAACTAAAGGGATTACAACACCCTTTGCAGGATTTTTTGGCGATGGTTACGTTTCATTAATTGCATGGATTGTTGCATTCTCTTCTTTCGTTATCAGTTCTGTAGTGTTAATCGGAAACTATTACAAAAAATGCCAGTTTGCCATGATGTGGCATTTTGTATTGTATCCAATAATTGCTTCACTCGTTTATTTAGCGGATATTGAACTGGTTGAAAATGTATATGCAGGATGCGGGGCATAGGCATCAGCTCAGAAAATTTAGGAAAACTTTTTTCAAATACTTATTTTACTACAAACGGCACTCCAAATGAGAGTGGCATAGGCTTGGGATTATTATTGTGCAAACAATTTTTGATAAAAAATGGTAGCTCTATTAGTGTAGAAAGTGATTTGGTCAAGGGTAGCAAATTCGTTTTTACATTTCCGCAAAACTTAAGATTTTGCCTTCGCTTATTTGCACTTCCTTTATTTAAAACAGTTGCTTCTCCTCATTTAAATCATTTTTCAATATTTTTGTGTTACACAGCTATTGAAGTGTTTTAATAATGCAACTTTAACGCCCAACTATTTTAAATTAATGGCATTTTACATATATATAATTATAGGTTTTGCAGGCGGTTTCCTAATAGCCTGGATCATACAACTCATCAGCATTCAAAAAGTAAAAAAGGAAAATAAGAGTATTAAAGGTTTGTTGGAAAGTGAAAAACTGATGAAGGAAAATACGCAAAAAGAAAACCAGCATTTACTTCAATCTGCAGATGCTGCATTACTTATTACAAAAACTAAACTAAAGGCTGCGGAAGATTTAATAAAAGTAATGGATATTGATATTTTACTTATGCAAAAAAGCAATGAAGA
>JBJXGJ010000094.1:0-2760 GCA_046153805.1 Ferruginibacter sp.
TTTAATAGCCCTTTCAGCACTAATCATGGCAGAAGATGAGGCTGTTCCGGCTTTAAGCTTTTCAATTTGTGCCCAGAACATTTTAACCTGGTTTTTGGCGGGGCCGGAATAATTTGGGTCTTGTGCAGCAACCCTTGGTATAACAAATACAAAGGCAAGAAGGATAGTTATAGTTTTCATTTTTGATAAGTTTCTGTAAAACTAATTTTGAAAAAGAAACTCAATTTGTCGGTTTTACAAATGATAACAGGGATTTCATATCTGATAAAATCAGTTATGAATTGAAAAGCATCGTTTATGAAACGTAAATCACCATGGGAATTTAGTTCATAGCTTAGTATTCTAATAGTGATGAAACGATGCTTCTAAATACCATCAGTAATATTGAAATTGAACTGGAACAACCTGAAAATGGTAATAAATCAACTATCAGGTATGAAGACAGCACTTTTAATACAGGATCTATCTCTGCCGGTGAAAATTACTCTCTGAAACTTATTGCCGTTGGCACCTGGGCAGTATCTGTGCTACTTAAAGATGAAGAAAAATTGGTAAGCACAATCAAAACTGAAACCGGAGGTAGTATGAGTATAACAAAATGCTATCGTCGAAAAAAGTATTATTTCAAAAAATCGCAGAATCTTAAGTTACGTTTTTCCCTGTTCAACAAGAATAGCGAAGATTTGTTAACAATAATACCTTCTGTTAACTGGGAAAAAAAGTCATATGATTTTGTATTACAGATCAATGAAGAGTTTGATAAAGAATGTAATCCGTTTCTTATCTTACAGGCAATACATTGTGCTCTATGCTGCCTGAGTATGATGACGGGGGGGAAAGTGCCTGCTTTAGTGAGTATTTAAAGTCTTTAAACCTAAAATAGCGTTTAAAATGTATTCAAAAAAAACATTCTCAACTATCGGCCAATATCGCTTCATAGCAATTCTACTTCTCTGCTTTTGCAGTTGCCATTTTTCATTTTCACAAAATTGTGATTGCCCGGATTTTTTTGAACTGAGAAAAAACAAAATAACTACACCCTTATTTGATAACCAGGCCGCATTATTAAAATTGAAGGGTAATACTACAATTGGTTGCACACCCCGTTTTTATGAGTGGCAGGCTGAAATGCATTTATTAAATAGAGAATACGACTCGACAGAATTGTGTTTGCAAAAAGCGTTTGATTTTTATAAAAAATCTTCTTGTAGCGAAATGACTTATTTAAATTATTACAGAGTAATAACATTACTAAGCCAGCAACTTGGCAATTATACACGGGCAATTGATATGAGTTTTAAAATGCTGCCATTAACAGAAGGCGAAAATTATAAATACGAAAGAGCCACTTGCCTGCTTTTGATATCACAAGCATTTAATAAAATGAAAGTTTCCGAAAAAGGAATTGAATATGCAAGAAAAGCACTCCCACTTATACAACAATTAAATATACCATACCAAAAAGCAGAACAATTAAACGATTTGGCTAAGCGATATTTATGGAGATATCAAGATACAAAAGAAATAAAACTGCTTGATTCTGCCGAACAATTTACAAATACGCAAATAGCTATTTCCAAACAAGGGAAATACTTAACCCTGCTATCTTACGGCTACAATAAAATGAATGGTTATGCACATGAAAGAGGAAATTATAGTAAAGCCCTGCTCTATATTGACAGTAGCTTGTATCTGCATGAAAGCATGGACGACCTGCCTCAAAAAGCTACAGATTATGGCGACAAAGCCGATGTGTTTATGGAAATGGGGAACTACAAAGAAGCAAGTAGATTCGCAGATTCATGTTTAAGGCTGAACCAGTTGAATAAAAATCCAGAACTAATTGCCAATGCATATGCGTTGATATACCAAATAAATAATCGTTCAGGAAATTATAAAAATGCCATTGATGCCATGAACAGTTATTTGGAAATCAATGACAGTCTTGTAAATGTAGAAAAAGTAAAAAACATTAACGAACTGGAGAAGAAATATAATCAGGCAAAAAATGAAAACAAAATAAAAGACCTTGATAAGAAAAAACAATTGTATTTTTTTCTTGCTATCGCCGGTTTACTTGCAGCTTTGGCAATTGCTTTTTACCTGCGCCAGCAATCTTTAAAACACAAAAAAAATATTTTAGAAACAGAGCAACGCCTCAACAGGGCAAGAATGAACCCGCATTTCTTTTTTAATGCATTAACAACTTTACAAAAAGTTGCATTAAGGGATAATGACGGTCAGGCAATGGCGAGCAATCTTTCTAAGTTTAGTAATATTATGAGGGAAACATTAGAAAGCACTTACAAAGAATATGTAACAATAGAACAGGAGATGGAATTTTTGAATGAATATTTAGAAGTACAAAAAATCCGTTTTCCACAAACATTCAGTTATGAAGTAAATGCTGATAAGGACCTGGATATTGATGAACTGCAAATACCGGCTATGATAATACAGCCTTTTGTGGAGAACAGTATTGAGCATGGTTTTGTGGGAGCAGATTATCCGGGAAAAGTATCAGTAAATTTCACAAAAGATAATAAAGATTTGCTGATTCAGATAACCGACAACGGAAAAGGCTTGAATACGACAGCTAAAGAAAATAATGAACATATCAGCCGTGCCAGCCAGATAATTAAAGACAGGATATATTTGTTGAATATTAAATTGAAAACCAAGGCAGGCTTTAGTATTGACAATAATTCAACCGGCAATGGAGTAATTGTAAAAATACATTTACCCTTATTGTATAAAGAC
>JBJXGJ010000091.1:0-27127 GCA_046153805.1 Ferruginibacter sp.
CTGGCCAAAGGGTCACCTAGTTGGGTAAGTTTTTGTAAACGAAAATCTTCATCAAAAAAACCAATAGCCTTGCTGCGTTTAAATTTTTTCATACTGAAATATACACCACAATTATATAATAAGCAACTTATTACATATATTTATTAATATAACTTATGTGGGTTTAGTTTTTAGAGATGCCCTATTATCAACTAAGGCAAATAATACCCGTTTTTTAAACGAAATCATAACTAAGAATCAAAAAATATTTAGAAATTGTTGCATTTAATATTTTAAGCTGTTTAATCCACCATCAAGCATTCTATAAAAGCTAAATATACATATTCAATCGCAGCGTGGCTGCGCTACTTAAACGATCCTGCAAAAAATGCGGGATTGCTGCCTTTGAGCAAAAAAGATTGCAGTCGGGCAGCGAACGACTAAACTTAATGGGTATATGATGAAAGCCCCCAAACCTATTTTAAACCCTAACCCTAAAATTGACCGCATCGTAATTCTACTTCGTTAAAAGCATTGGTTTTACTACATTTGCTGTTATGCAAGATACCTGGTTTAAAGATTGGTTTAACTCTCCCTATTATCATAAACTTTATGCGCACCGAGATGCTAATGAAGCCGGAAATTTTATTGATAAGCTTATCAGTCATTTACAACCAAAAGCGGGTGCAAAAATGCTGGATGTAGCCTGTGGTAAGGGGCGGCATTCTATGCAACTTGCTGCAAATGGCTTTGATGTAACTGGCATAGATTTGAGTAAGGAAAGTATAGCCGCAGCTTTGGAAAATGAAGGCGAACACCTCCATTTTTATGAGCATGATATGCGCCTTCCTTTCTGGATAAATTATTTTGATATTGCTTTTAATTTTTTTACAAGTTTTGGTTATTTTAAAACCCAGCGGCAGCACGACAATGCCATACGCACCATTGCCACTGCGTTAAAAACAAATGGTATTTTTGTGATGGATTTTTTAAATGTAAATTTTTCTGCACACCACACCGTGGCAGAAAGCACTCAGATAATTGATACATCGCATTACCACATCAGTAAATGGTACGATGAAACCCATTTTTATAAAAAGATAATGGTAGAAGATGTAGCGCTTGCAAAACCTTTGCAATACACCGAAAAAGTTTCAAAATTCACGCTGGAGGATTTTAAAAATATGTTTGCCAAACAAGGCATGGAAATAAAAGAAGTTTTTGGTGACTATGAGTTTAATGAGTACCATAAGGAAACTTCACCAAGGTTGATTATGATTGCTACTTTAAACAGCAGCCACTAGTAGCGAGCCGCAATGATTTTTATTTATTTTTATTGTTTGGAAGCAACCCCATTTTGATGTCTAGTACATGGCAGTCTAACCGATTATGGCATTTTAAAAAGTCCATATTTCAAAATGCAGAAGATAGCTCTTACCCCATCTTTCCATCCTATTTTTTTCCCTTCGTCGTACGTTCTGCCGTAATAAGATATACCCACTTCATAAATTCTGATATTTTTTATGCGTGCAATTTTTTGTGTTACTTCGGGCTCAAAACCAAAACGTTTTTCTTTAAGGTTTACTGATTTAATTATCTCTGACCGAAAAATCTTGTAACAAGTTTCCATGTCGGATAAATTTAAGTTTGCAAACATATTTGAAAGCAGCGTAAGAAATTTATTACCTATTGTATGCCAAAAGAAAAGTATGCGGTGCGGTTTTCCTCCCATAAACCTGCTGCCATATACAACATCTGCAACGCCGTCTTCCAACGGTTGTAATAAAATTTTATACTCGTCAGGATTGTATTCCAAATCTGCATCTTGTATAATTACATAATCGCCGTTTGCCGCGGCTATGCCTGTATGCAACGCAGCACCTTTACCCTTGTTTACAGGATGGGTAAATAATTGTATATCTAGCTCGGGATGTTGATTTTTGTACATTTCTATTGCAGCAGCAGAATCATCTTTACTGCAATCGTTCACAATAATAAATTGTTTTGTAATGCCATTTTGCAGCTGCACTGCCTTTATTTTTGCAAGGGTAACAGCAATTGTTTTGCCTTCGTTGTATACTGGGATAACTATTGACAGTATTTTCATTTATTAACATCATTTTTTAAAAATAAATACAGTGCCAAAAATACATAAAAACAAACCAAGCAGATTTTGTTTATTGGTACACAAATAAGTGTACTTTTTTATTGAAAGAGTATATTTGTGTTTCAACGACAATGATGATTAATGATAAAGAAACTTCTTGAAATAGACCGTTATCTTTTTTTAAAAATAAACCAAGGTTGCAGGAACGCTTTTTTTGATACCATTATGCCTTTTTTTAGAGAGCCGAAATTTTGGGCACCGCTCTATCTTTTTATACTACTTTTTGTATTTATTAATTTTGGCAAAAAGGCGATATGGTGGGTAATGGCTACCATAATTACCGTTTCGCTTACAGATGTTATAAGCAGTAAATTTATTAAACCGTTTTTCGCCCGCCCCCGCCCCTGCATGGATTCTGATTTTTCCAACCAAGTAAGACTCGTAGCAGCTTATTGCGGTGGCAACGGCAGTTTTACCTCATCTCATGCAGCAAATCATTTTGGGCTGGCTATGTTTTTCTTTGTAACGATGCAACATCTTGCTCCGCGTTTTGTACATTACTTTTTTGCATGGGCAGCGCTTGTTTGCTTTGCACAAATTTATGTGGGCGTGCACTACCCATCAGATGTAATTGGTGGTGCCATGCTTGGTATGTTAACAGGAAGTGTTATCGGAAACTTTTACAACAACAAAAAAGGATTGTTACAAAACATATTGTAATTATGAATAATGATTTTATCAAGTTTATCTTTTTGCTTATCCCGGTTTACATCATAGGCTTTGGTATAGATATTATGGATATTGATGCATCGCAGTATGCAGAAATGAGCAGGGAAATGAGCAACAGCAACAGTTACCTCCAGGTGTATGAAATTGGTAAAGATTACCTGGATAAACCACCGCTTTTATTTTGGGTTACATCGTTGAGCATTAAAATATTGGGGGCAAATAATTTCGCTTACCGGTTGCCTTCTTTTCTATTCGCATTGTTAGCTTTGTTTTCTACTTACAAGTTTGCACTGCTTTATTATAAAAAAGAAATTGCTGCACTGGCTGCGCTCGTATTAGCATCATGCCAGGCATTTTTTCTTATAAATCATGATGTAAGAACCGATACCATTTTAATGAGTTGTGTTGTTTTCAGCATTTGGCAACTGGCGACCTGGTTAGAGCATAAAAAAACAATCAATTTTGTATTGGCGTTTGTAGGAATAGGTTTGGGAATGCTTGCAAAAGGTCCAATAGCATTGATTGTTCCTGTTCTGGCTTTTGGCACTCATTGTTTACTAGCTAGAAATTTTTCAGCTATTTTTAAATGGCAATATCTTATTGGTATTGTAATTATCGCCATCGTTTTATTGCCGATGTCTATCGGTTTATACACACAGTTCGATGTTCACCCGGAAAAAATAGTGAATGAAAAAACAGGTGTTTCAGGGTTGCGCTTTTTTTACTGGACACAGAGTTTCGGCCGCGTTACAGGTGAATCGGTATGGAACAACAACAGTAATATTTTTTTTCTTTTTCAAAATATGTTATGGTCATTTTTACCATGGATCCTTATATTTTCAATAGCGTTTTTTACAGAATTAAAATTGCTGATACAACAAAAATTTAAAATCCCAGCCAATGCCGAATGGATCTGTATGGGCGGGTTCACCCTTGGGTATCTTGCATTAGGTTCCAGTAAATACCAGTTACCACATTACATTTTTGTTGTTTTTCCTTTTGCTGCCATTATTACTGCAAAATTTTTATACAAGCTTTACAATGGAGAACACTTTAAAATGCGTTCGCTATTAGAAAAAAGTCATTTTATTATTTTTAGTTTGTTACACATAGCACTTTCTATTTTATTGGTAAATAGCTTTCCTGCACCAATATGGTTGCTTGTTTGCTATGCTACACTTCTTGGTTTATTTTACTTCTATTTTTCAAAAAACAATGTTTCTCATTACCTCATAAAGCTTTGTGTATTCAGCTTTCTACTCATCAATTTATTTTTAAATGCGTGGGTATATCCGGCAATACTAAAATACCAGGCAGGAAACACAATTGGCCGTTTTATTAATAAAAATAATTTACCACTTGCAAATACATTTATTTATCAGGAAAAAATATGGCACTCCATTCATTATTACAGCAACGAAATAATAGGCCATAAAGACACCGTAACCCAGATGGTGAAAGGAGATTATATTATTTTAAAAGAAGCCCGATTAGTTGACTTGGTAAATGCGGGCAAAGTTTTTGATGTTATCTATAAAGTTCCAACCTACGGCGTGAGCAGGTTACAAATAAAATTTTTAATACCTGGTAAGAGAAGCGAACTCACCGAGGACTGTGTTATCATAAAAATAAGGTAACATTTAGGTACATCGTTATATCTTTACTGCCGTAACATTTAGTTATTATTTAATACGACACAAACAACCATGGCTGCAGCGTTTATTCTTTTTTTATTAATACTGTTAAATGCTCTTTTTGTGATGAGCGAGATTGCATTGGTAAGTGCTCGCAAAGGTCGCCTGGAAACACTTGCTGCCAAAGGCGACGAAAAAGCAAAAGCTGCACTAGACCTTGCCAATAACCCTGAGAAGTTTTTAAGCACCGCAACAATTGGTATTACCCTAATTGCTATTCTTACAGGTGTGTACGCAGAAGATAAGTTTAGCAAGTTGCTTGCACCTTTCTTTGAACAGTTTGCCGTTACCCAAAAATATGCAGATGGCATTGCAACAACTGTTGTGGTAATATTGGTCACTTTTTTATCAATTATTTTTGGAGAACTTATTCCGAAAAAATTTGGGTTGTTAAGGTCGGAGAAAATTGCCCGTGGTGTTGCCATACCAATGAATTTTTTATCTACCCTTATGCATCCATTCGTCTGGTTTTTATCGGGTATTACAAACCTTATTTTTAAAATTTTCAACATAAAAAAAGCAACTGACAGTGCTGTTACCGAAGAAGAAATAAAGGCAATGATTTCCGAGGGAAGCGAGCATGGCTCTATTGAAGAAGATGAAAAAGATATAATTGAAAGGGTTTTCCACTTGGGTGATAGGAATATCACTTCACTTATGACACACCGTACAGATATTATATGGTACGATGTAATGGATACTACGCTTGATGTAAGAAACAAATCGGCCGAAATTATTTACAGTACTTTCCCTGTATGCGAAACCACGATAGATAATATTAAAGGAATTGTTTACGTAAAAGATTTACTAAAAGCAGACCCACAAAAGCCTTTGCTGGAAATTATGAAGCCTGCCTTGTTTGTGCCGGAAAATAATTCTGCTTACCAATTATTGGAAAAATTTAAAGGAACAAAAATACACTCGGCATTTATAGTAAATGAATACGGCACACTTGAAGGAATGATAACACTAAATGATATATTGGAGGCTATTATTGGAGACGTACCACAAACAGGGCAGGAAGAATATGGCATATTTAAAAGAGACGATGGCAGTTTTTTAATTGATGCACAACTTGGCTTCTACGATTTTTTAAGCTATTTTGAAAGAGCCGATTGGTTGAATGAGGGCGAACATGAATTTGATACGCTTGCAGGTTTTGTTTTACACGAACTGAAACACATACCAGCCACGGGCGAAACATTTGAGTGGAAAGATTTTGGTTTTGAAATAATTGATATGGACGGTCAAAGAATTGATAAAATTATTGTTAGCGTATCAGAAGAGTTGAAGGAAGAGATGGAAGATAATGGCTAAAATTTGTTACAGAATAATTTAAAAAATGAGCGATGAGAGATATTCTTATCGCTCATTTTTTGCTTATATTTGAGCGATAGAAACTAATCCTATAACTCATGCAGTGGATATGGCAACATAAAAAATGGCCAAATTTTGAATATGATTCATCTCTATTTTTGGAATTTGATAAAGAATTCTACAAAAATGCAGGCAATATAATTGGCGTTTTAAGGCATTTACCTGCTGACAATGTAGAGCTATTAAAAATAGAAATACTAACGCAAGAAGCAGTTTCTACTTCTAACATTGAGGGTGAAATTTTACAAAGAGCATCCGTTCAAAGTTCTATAAGTAAACATTTAGGTTTAAAAACCGAGAAAATAAAGATACCCGCTAATGCAGCCGGCATTGCAGAAATGATGACCAACGTTTATGTAAATTATGATGAGCCACTATCTCACCAAACATTTTTTTTATGGCATAAAATGTTGATGAATGGGAGACGGGATATTGAACATATTGGCAGCTACAGAAAGCATGAAGATCCTATGCAAATAGTTTCAGGAAATCTTGCTGCACCAAAATTATTTTATGAAGCGCCTCCATCGTCTGACGTGCCAAAACAAATGAAATTATTTGTAGAATGGTATAATAATCACGTTGCAATTAATGAATTACCTCTTGTTGTGGCAGCGGGTATTGCACATTTGTATTTCGAAATTATCCATCCCTTCGAAGATGGAAATGGAAGAATAGGAAGGGCATTAATTGAGAAGATGATTTCTCAAAAAATGAAAACCCCTGCCCTTAATTCTTTTGCAAAAATAATTGATGCAAATAAAAAAGAATATTATGATGCCCTACAGTCAACCAACAATGATTTAAACATAAATAAATGGCTCCTATTCTTTTCAAAAATGCTCTTGGAATCCCAAAAACATACCATAAGCATGGTGAATTTCATTATCATAAAAACAAAATTTTTGTCAAAATATAAGGATGTAATTAATACCAGGCAATTGAAGGTTTTACTGAGAATTTTTGAAGAAGGGATAGAAGGTTTTAAAGGTGGATTGAGTGCTGCCAATTACAAAACAATTACAACATCATCTGCCGCTACTGTTACCAGAGATTTACAAGAACTTGTAAATATGAGAGTACTTAGTAAAAAAGGTGAACTTAAATATAGTAGATACTTTTTAAACTTGGATGAATTATAGCTTTAAAACTCCATAGTAGCAATACGTTCAGGGTAATTTAATTTTGTACTTTGGCGCTTACCACCTACTGTTACGTGTACTAAATTAAACTGCTCTTTTTTATACTCGTATAAAATATCGTCTGCTATTTCAACTTTCTTTACGGCCGTTATATTGTCAACCTGGTAGTAACTGTAAATTGCTTCCTCAATATTTTCATATCCAACATACCTTAAGTTTACAGGCTTGCCATCTACTTTTATTTTAAGGTGCTTTTGTACATAATCACCAACAAATTTATCCATCAATGGTTTCGACTTTGCATCGAGCAAATCAATATGTGTTTTATAAATATTTCTTAGTGACTTTTCAAAATCATCAGTAAAAATTTTACAACTTATTTCAAGGCTTTTGTCTTTTGCATTGTGCTCAATTTCTGTTACGCTCACAAAAATAGGATGATGCGTTTTTGCGAACCCAAAAGATGAAAAAACCGTGACGACAATAAACCACTTAAATAAAAGTTTGCCCATAATTTGAAAAAATTGATGTTTAAATATATATTTGACCTACTGCCGTTTTTCAAAAGTACATGAAAGATTCAGCGTTTTATTAAAGCATGGGTGATTTAGCATTTTATTTGAAGGAAGGCTGGCTGCACATAATAAGTTTAAATGCGTTGGACCACCAACTTTTTATAGTGGCTCTTACAGCTTTGTATGTTTTAAAAGACTGGCAAAAGGTGCTTGTTCTTGTAACAGCTTTTACCATCGGACACAGCATTACCCTAGCCTTAAGTGTGTATAATGTTGTAAGCATAAACGGAAAATGGGTGGAGTTTTTAATAGCCTGCACCATCCTAATTACAGCTCTTTTTAATATGCTCACTAAAAGGGTTGCCGAAAAAAAACTAATGCTTAATTATTTTATCGCTTTATTATTTGGGCTTATTCATGGCCTTGGGTTTGCAAATACGATCAGGTTTATGTTATCAAAAGACCAGGCGATTGCCCAGCCTTTGCTTGGCTTTAATATTGGGTTAGAGCTTGGGCAAATATTACTGGTTTCTTGCATTCTTATATTGAGCTATCTGGTAATAAATAAAGCCCGGCTCAAAAGACGCTATTGGGTAAACATTCTGAGCAGTATTTCTCTGATCCTTGCATTAAAATTTGCAATAGAACGAATTCCTTAAAAGATTATCTTTAAGACAGTTTTATATTTCGACTTAAAAAATAAACAGACACAATGAAAAAAATCCTATTCCTTCTTTTAATGGTTACTGGTCTAGTTACATCCTATTCGCAGGATATTAAAAACAACCCAGGCAGCAACCATGGCAACAGGTTTGAGCAACTTGGTACAATTTTGCCCACGCCAAACGAATACAGAACAGCAAGTGGTGCACCGGGGCCTAAATACTGGCAACAACGCTGCGATTACGATATTACCTGCGAGCTTGATGAGCCCAACAGAAAAATAACAGGAAAAGAAACACTTACTTATTACAACAACTCGCCTGACAACCTTACCTACTTATGGTTGCAGTTAGATGAGAACGAACACAGTTCTGTAAACAATTCCGGTTACCAAACAAGCAATGCTGCGCCAAAAACTATGAGCGACCAGGAGGTTTTAAGAATGAGTGCCGGCGGAAAATTAGATAAAGAGTACGGTGATAATATTACAAAAGTTACAACCGCATCGGATGTTCCGCTAAAATACACCATCAACAAAACAATGATGCGTATTGAATTGCCACAAACATTAAAACCTGGGCAACAATTTATTTTTAAAATAGACTGGAACTACAATATCATTGAGCGCACAAAATACGGTGGCCGTGGCGGTTTCGAATATTTTCCCGAAGACAAGAATGACCTTTATACCATTACCCAATGGTTTCCAAGGTTGTGTGCTTACAGCGACAACCAAGGCTGGCAAAACCACCAGTTTGTAGGCACAGGCGAGTTTACGTTGGTTTTTGGGAATTACAAAGTTGCCATGACGGTGCCATCTGACCATGTTGTAATGGCTACAGGCGAATGCCAAAACTATCAGCAGGTACTTACCCCTGCGCAGTATGCAAGGTGGCAGGCTGCACAAACAGGCAAAGATGTTACGGAAGTAGTAACACTTGCTGAAGCAAAAGCGAAAGAACTAAAAAAAGAAACGACAAAAAAAACATGGATATTTAAGGCAGAAATGGTTCGTGATTTTGCTTGGGGAAGCAGCCGCAAATTTGTATGGGATGCAATGCCTGCTTTTGTAGAAGGTAAAAAAGTAATGTGCATGAGCGCTTACGGCAAAGAAGCGTACGGTTTGTATAGAAAATTTAGTACAAAAGCCGTTGCACATACAATAAAAAGCTATTCAAAATTTACTATACCTTACCCTTACCCTGTTGCACAAAGTTTAGAAGCTGCGAACGGCATGGAATACCCAATGATTTGTTTTAACTATGGCCGAACAGAAAAAGATGGTACTTATAGTGAAGGAACCAAAATAGGAATGCTTGGCGTTGTTATACACGAAGTGGGACATAACTTTTTCCCAATGATAATTAACAGCGATGAGCGCCAGTGGAGTTGGATGGATGAAGGATTAAATTCGTTTGTTGAGTATTTAACAGAGGAATTATACGATAATAAATACCCCGTTAGCAAAGGTCCTGCATACAAAATAGTAGACTATATGAAAATGCCAAAAGACCAACTGGAACCTATTATGACCAATAGTGAAAACATTATTCAGTTTGGCCCAAATGCATACAGTAAGCCCGCTACCGGATTAAATATTTTGAGAGAGACAATTATGGGCAGAGAAAGTTTTGATTACGCCTTTAAAGAATACGCAAGAAGATGGGCATTTAAACACCCTACCCCTTCAGATTTGTTTAGAACAATGGAAGATGCAAGTGCAGAAGACCTCGATTGGTTTTGGAGAGGATGGTTTTACAATACAGACCCGTGTGATATTTCTTTAGATACCGTAAAGTGGTCGAACCTAGGTATGGATGCAACAGTTGCGCCTACAAGAAATAGACCCAACACAATTACTCAACCGGTAGCAAAACCACAGGTAAATAGTTTTGAAGATATTTCTAAAATTAGAAACAGGGAAGATAAAAAAATTGTTTTTGCAACAGATGCAGATACAAGTCTTCGTGATTTTTACTGGAGATACGACAGAAATTTAGTGAAGGTAGATGAAACACCATTTACCATGACATTGCCTGATGCTGTTGTAGATACTTTTACCAACGACCAAAAACAACAAATAGCCGGCAATAAAAATATGTACGAACTTACTTTTAGCAATAAAGGCGGTTTAGTAATGCCCATTATTATTGAGTGGACGTTTAAAGATGGCAGCAAAGAAATAGATCGCATACCGGTGCAGGTGTGGCGTAAAAATGAGAACAAAGTAATAAAGACATTTTTAAAAGATAAAGAAGTGACTTCTATAAAATTAGATCCAATGCGTGAGACAGCCGACATTAACGAAAAAAACAATGGCTGGAATGTTGAAGAACAACCATCAAAATTTCAATTGTATAAAGCCCGGGCGGGCGGCAACGCAAGAGGCGCAGGCAATGGCCAAGGCAACCCAATGCAAAAAGAAGTGAAGTAAGATTAAGAAAATTAAAATTTAGAAAGTGGATACTGTTGTGGTATCCGCTTTTTTTTATGTCAAGATTTGAAGTTTTCTTTACAAACCAGTTTGCCCGTTTCTAACAACATTCTTTTTACCCTTATTTTTCTTTTCCCATTCCAGCATTTCAGGAGTCTTAGCTACTTCTTTTTTTATTCCTTTTAAAGAATTACCACCTGCTACTTCTTTTTTGGGTGAATTGGGTAATACCAAGTTGTTCCTATCCCATTCCTCACTTTTTAACAGACGCCCGGTTACAGGCTCATAGTATCGCCACATTCCCTGCTTAACACTATACTGTTCAGCTTTTACGATTTTATAATCTACAATTTCATTACTGCCTGTACCATAAACAGCAATAGTATCGTAAGGTGCATCAGGGTTGTAGCCGCGCCAGTTTTCTTCTCTCAGCAATTCACCAAGGGGCGAATAATATTGTTGCAAGCCATCTTTACCCCCGTGCAAGTAAGTTTCAAATCCTATTGGGTCTCCCTGTAAATTATACCGCCGCCACACCCCTTCCTTTGCGTCATTTTTATAAATTCCTTCTTCTTCAAAACCGGGCTCACCACGCAATTCATCCGTGTGTAAAACAAATTTGCCCTGCTTTAAATTTTTCTTATCTATTTTATTAATCGTATCTCCCTTGGCACTTATTTTAAAAGATTTATATTGAGCATATCCAGTAGATGCCACGCTGCAAAAGAGCAAAGCAAAACCAATAATTTTACCTTTTTGTAATTTCATAGCTGTAATTTTATATTCAAATTTAACCAATTCTGTTTTTTTGAATTGTTAATTGTATTTCGCAAGTTTAAATAAATAGATGAAAGATTTTAAAAAATATTATATCCTTTCCGCAACGCCGGAAGAAGTATATGCAGCATTAACCAACCCAGCGACCATACAGTTGTGGAGCGGCGACCCAGCGGTAATGAGCACAGAACCCGGCAGCGAATTTTCTTTGTGGGAAGGCAATATAGAAGGTAAAAATTTAGAGTTTGAAAAAGATAAAAAAATAGTGCAACAATGGTATTTTGGTGAGCAGGAAGAGCCATCGATTGTTACGATGAAACTATTTGCTGAAAGAAATAAAACGTCGCTCGAATTGCGGCATACAAATATTCCAGAAGAAGATTACGATGCCATTGTAGCCGGTTGGAACGATGTGTATCTGGGAAGTTTAATAGAATTTTACGAAGATTAATATGATTTTATCCTTCTTATACTTGACAGGTGCAAATGAAAAAGTAACAGTCAACGCTCTTCCGTTTTCTTATTCTAAAGTTTGTTTTACTTAACCGTCAACGCAAATACTTTTTCATCGCCCAAGAATCCTTCCAGCTCATCGCCCACTACACATTCCCCAACGCCTGCGGGTGTTCCTGTATAAATAAGATCGCCGATATTGAGTGAAAAATATTTAGAAATATGTGCAATAATGCTGTTAAAGCTAAAAATCATATTATCTGAATTACCCTGCTGCACAGTTTCTCCATTCATCTTCAACGAAAATTTTATTCCCGCTATTTTAAAGTCAGGTGTAATGTTGATAAGTTTACCGAGTACGGCAGAATTATCGAATGCTTTCGCTTTTTCCCAAGGTAATCCCCTCTTTTTATGGTCTTCCTGAATGTCTCTTGCTGTAAAATCCAATCCTACAGAGATGGCATTATAATAATCAGGTGCCTGTTTTTCTGTAATGAATTTTCCATTTTTGCATATACGCAACACGAGCTCACATTCGTAATGCAATTCGTTTGTAAACTCAGGATAATAGAATGGCGTATAGCCCTGCAGCAAAGCATTTTTAGGCTTCATAAACATCACAGGCTCATCGGGGATGTCATTCCCAAGTTCCTTTGCATGCGCAGCGTAATTCCTTCCAATACAAATTATCTTCATCTACAAAACATTATACTTTTGCGAAAATAGCTAAAAACCCTAAAAAAAGGTAATCAATCTATTAATTTCATAACTCAAAAATCTAATGTATTACAAAGGTTCATTGCCCTCTCTGCACCTATTGCAGCAAAATTTTCAATTACTTCTACACTGCCTATAATTTTTTTCTTCACGGTTTCTACTTCTTCTTTATTCCACTTGCTCAATACAAAATCTGCCTGCATTCCTTTTGGAAAAATATTGCCGATGCCAAACCGCAGTTTCGGGTAGGCATCGGTACCGAGTATTGCCTGTATATCTCGCAGCCCATTATGACCTGCATGTGTCCCTGCTGCCCGCAACCTTAATTTTTGTATAGGCAATGCCAGGTCATCTACCACCGTAAGTGTATTTTGAAGCAACACTTTTTCCTTTTCCATCCAATATTTAAAAGCACGTCCGCTTAAATTCATAAAGGTTGTCGGGCAAATACAAACAAATATTTTTCCCTTCCATTTTACTTCTGCGGTATACGCAAGCCTGCTTTCCTTAAACATGCCTCCATGCTTCATTGCAAAGGCATGTACAACATCAAACCCTATATTATGGCGTGTATTGGCATATTCATTACCCGGATTGCCAAGACCAACTATTAAAAATTTTGACATGATTTTTTGTGTATCGAATTATTTGTTTTGGTTGGTGGCTTTAAAATTTAGTCATATATAAAATTCATCAGGGACGTACACCGTTCTCATATCTTGTGTCTAACATCTCATGTCTTGTTTCGCTCTGCCCTCCTACATCTCATTCAAAAACATCTGTAAATCTGCCTCTGTTTTTATCAATACATCCCTCACTTTACTGCCTTGGTTGGGGCCAACAATACCAGCTGCTTCCAGTTGGTCCATTAACCTGCCTGCGCGGTTGTACCCAAGTTTAAGCCGGCGTTGCAATAAAGAAGTGCTTCCGCTCTGGCTGGTAACAATCAGTCTTGCGGCATCTGCAAACATTGAGTCTTTGTTGTTCACATCAAAATCTTTCGACTCCATTTCTTTTTCATCCACATATTCGGGCAATAAAAACGCATCGGGATAGCCACGCTGCTCACCAATAAAATCAACAATTTTATCTACCTCGGGTGTATCTACAAATGCGCACTGCAAACGCACCACCTCCCCGTTGTAACTAATTAACATATCACCTTTTCCAATTAACTGCTCGGCACCGCCCGTGTCTAAAATGGTACGGCTGTCTATTTTACTGCTCACCTTAAATGCAATACGTGCCGGAAAATTTGCTTTAATTGTACCTGTAATAATATTTACAGATGGTCGCTGTGTAGCAATGATTAAATGTATGCCAATCGCTCTTGCAAGCTGCGCCAAACGTGCAATTGGCATTTCTACCTCTTTACCTGCAGTCATTATTAAATCTGCAAACTCATCAACAACCAACACGATGAACGGCATAAAATCATGACCTTTTTCAGGATTTAATTTTCGGGCAACAAACTTTTCGTTGTACTCTCGTATGTTTCTGCAACCGGCTTCTTTCAATAGATCATAACGGTTATCCATTTCAATACAAAGTGCATTTAATGTATGAACAACTTTTTTTGTATCTGTTATAATGGACTCATCTTCGCCGGGCAATTTTGCAAGAAAATGCTTTTCAATTGTTTTATAAATACTGAGTTCAACCTTTTTAGGATCTACCAAAACAAATTTTAATTGGGATGGATGTTTTTTGTAGAGCAAGGAAACAAGAATGGCATTGAGCCCTACAGATTTACCTTGCCCAGTGGCACCAGCCATCAGCAAATGTGGCATTGCCGCAAGATCCACAATAAAATTTGTGTTGTCTATTCTTTTGCCAATGGCAATAGGTAATGCAAAAGTGCTTTTTTGAAATTTATCATCAACCAGCAACGTTTTCATGCTCACCATTGTTTTGCGGGTATTGGGCACCTCAATACCAATCGTTCCTTTACCCGGAATCGGCGCAATAATACGAATACCAAGCGCAGCAAGGCTTAAAGCAATATCGTCTTCCAGATTTTTAATACGGGATATTCTTACACCGGCAGCAGGAATAATTTCATATAAGGTAACCGTAGGCCCTACAGTAGCAGATATCTTTTGTATTTCAATATCGTAATTCTTAAGGGTAGAAATAATCTGGTTCTTGTTATTTTCAAGTTCCTGCGGATCCTGAATTACTTTTTCGCTACCATGGTTTTCCAGCAAGTCTACCGAAGGATATTTATAATCCCGCAAATCTAAAATGGGATCGTAAGGAATCAATTTATGCACATCAGCTGCTGTCTTTGCAAGTGTTGGTTCAGCCCCTTCCTCCGCATCATCGGGCGCAGTTTTCACTTCCAACTGAAGATTTGTTCCTGCATTGTTTTTAGGAACATGGAGCTCTTCAACAAAAGGTTCATCAAGCAATTCTTCAACTTCGTCTAGTAATTGAGGTTGCTTTTTTTGTGACAGAACTACCGTGTTTATTATTCGTGCACCTCTTTTCTGTTCTTCTTCTTTTTCTGAAAGCGACAACTCATGGTCAAATTTCCGGCTTTGATCGGGTATTTTTAAAATACTGGCGTTGCCATTTAGAATGTTGCCAGATGCCGATGTCTGCACTTCTTCCTCTGTTTTGTTATTCGCTTCATTGCTTTCAATATTTTCCTCCGTTAAAATGTCAGTTTCGTTCTGAGCATCTTCTATTTTGTTGGGCAATTTAAAGGATGGATTAAAACGCCAGATGATGTATGCAAAAAATGCTACCGCAATACAACCTATTGTACCAATTTTACCAATTACGTTGTAAAAGTAATCTCTACACATATCTCCCACAGCCCCACCCCATGCAAAATCGCTACCCTGCATTATTACAGCAGCGGTGATGCTTAGCAATGGTAACCCAACTACCAAATATTTTAAATTTCTACCAACAGAAAAAACTTTTTTACCAAAAAAAAGATTGATACCTATTATGAAAAAGAAAGTACAGATAAGATAAGATGCAACGCCAAAACCTTTGTAAATAAGAAAATGCGAAATAAAAGCGCCAAATGTTCCCATTAAATTGGCAACTTTTGTATCGGTACCCACAAGCAACTTATACCCTTCTTTAAATACCTTGTCCTGGTCTTCATCCCATGTAAAAAGATAAGAGGTAAAAGCTACAAAAAACAGAATGGCCAGCAACAAACAAACACTACCTGCAATCTTATGTGTACGCTCATCTTTTAGAAGCTCTTTTACTTCTATGGTTTCTTCCTTCTCCTGCTTTAGCGCATCTGCGGCTTTTGTATTTTTTGTTATGGATTTAACTTTTACAGCCATGGCGTTAAAGATAATAAAAAACGATACGCAGCAAGGTAAAAATTGTTTTAAACCATCTGCTTAGTTACTGGTATAATTTTGCCGTTAGCTAAAAAATTTCAGACGGTTGTTTTGCCGTGGTAAAAACTTTTTAAAATTAAACTCCAGCCTGCAATAAAGCAGGTTCCGCCAAATGGCGTTACAGCCCCTAACCAGTTCATATTTTCGTTGCCTATTGCTTTAAAATAGGTTAGTAAATAAAGGGAACCACTAAACAGGATGATTCCTGATAAAAATAAGTTGCCGGCCCACATCATTGATTTAAATGGAAATTCTTTGTACAAAATTCCAACAAGAAAAAGAGCAAATACATGGTACATCTGGTACCTCACACCTGTCTCAAAAACGGCAAGGGTTTCTCCATTTACCCTGCTTTTAATTGCATGGGCAGCAAATGCGCCAAATATTACGGTTAATGCCCCACACAGTGCGGCTGCTTTTAAAAAACGTTTGTTCATTTATTGTAGGAATTAATTATTTACGAGGTCGTTTAAGTAATTTTCAATGATTGCAAACCCATCTTTGTTCAGTTGGTGGCTAAGCAACATTATTTGGCTCTGGTTATAAAAAGGTAATCGATCTTTTAATTTAGTTGTAATAAATGACTGAAGGTTCTTGTCGTTTTGCCCAAGTATAAGCGGTCTTACTTTTTTATCGTTGTGTACATTCCTATAAATTTTATCTTCTGTTTCGTTTAAAAAAACAGTAACAGCATTTTTATTCATCCAGTGCATATTGTCAAAATAACAGGGCGTACCACCACCGCAAGCAATAATTGCATTTGTAAATCTTTCGGTGTTTCGCAATGCAGCGGCTTCTTGTTCCCTAAAATAATCTTCGCCGTAGGTTGCAAATATTTTATCTATAGTCATTCTTTCTTCCTCTTCAATCAAATAATCTAGATCATAAAATGGAAGATGGTTATCATCTGCCCAAAGTTTTCCTAAAAAACTTTTGCCCGAACCCATAAACCCAATTAGAAAAATTTTCACGGGGCAAAGTTAAAGGGTGAATTCAAAACTGTCGCTATAACAATTTCTTTCTGGTAATGTAATATCCACCGCAGAGAAAAGAGGATTTAGAGTTTACGCATAGACGCTCTGCTCAAACTTATTTTAATTGTAGCCAAGCTAAACCTATTTGCCAATGCTTGCATTAAGTTTGGTATTTTTACACTGTGCAAATATTTAATACAGACAGCCGAATTATTGTTACGTGCAGCAATCGCCTGTCAACCTACCTCGAACAAGAAATAAAAAAATTAGGTTATACACCTGTAAGAACTTTTAAGACAGGCGTTGAAATAACTGGAAATTTACAGGATTGCATAAAATTAAATTTAAACCTGAGGTGCGCCAGCCAGGTGTTGTTTTCTATAAAAGAATTTAGAGCTGTAAATGCAGATGACGTTTACAATGTTTTGTTGGATGTTGCCTGGGAGGATATTTTACCTGCAGATGGCTATTTTTCTATCAGCAGCAATGTGAGCAACGAAACCATTACCAATAATTTATTTGCCAATGTAAAAGTAAAAGATGCCATTGCTGACAGGTGCAGAGATAAAAGCGGTAGCCGCCCAGACTCTGGTGCAGTCCTCAACGGTGCAGTTATACATCTCTACTGGAAAGAAGAATCTGCAGAAATATTTTTAGATACTTCGGGCGAAACACTCTCCAAACACGGTTACAGAAAAATACCTGGAAAAGCACCAATGCTGGAGTCGCTTGCTGCGGCGGTTGTTTATGCAAGTGTTTGGAAAGGAGAAACACCCTTTATAAATCCCATGTGCGGCTCAGGCACCATTGCCATTGAAGCTGCATTGATAGCCACCAATAGAGTACCTGGGTTATACAGAAATAATTATTCGTTTATGCATGTAAAAGGCTACGAATACAGCATGTATGAGAAGGAATTGGATGCGATACAGGCTCAGGTTATTGAAAAACCAAACTTAATAATAACAGCATCAGATATAAGTGAAGATGCCGTAAATATTTCTAAAATAAATGCAGGTGTGGCAGGTGTGGAAGATATGATAACGTATGAAGTATGCGATTTTCAACTGACCCAATTGCCGGCGGTTGAGGGAAGTGTTATTATATTTAACCCGGAATATGGAGACAGATTGGGCGAGGAAAAAGAACTGGAAGAAACCTATTCGTTGCTTGGGGATTTTATGAAAAAGAAATGCAAGGGTTTCACTGGATATATTTTTACCGGAAACTTAGAACTCGCAAAAAAAATAGGGCTTAAACCTAAAAGAAGAATTGAATTTTACACAAGTAAAATAGACTGTAGGTTATTTGAATATGAACTGTATGCAGGTACGAGAGATGCAAAGAAAATAAATAGTTAATTCCTCAAATTGTGTAAAAGATTCCCAGACTTTTACAATACAGCCACTGCGAATGAATGTTGTTTTACTGCAAAAATTTATAGGCACTAAGTTTGGTTAATGCACCTTATTAAAATTATTTTTTGTATGAAACAAAGTAAATTATTTACAAAAGCATCAGTTGCTTTTGCGTTTGGCGGTGTAGTAGTATTGTCTGCCTGTAACAGCAACGATAACACATCAGCAACTACAACAACGACTACAGATACTACAGCTCCCATGGCAGTAGATACTACTAATATGATGAACGCCACCGATACAACAGCGTCTATGCCCATGGCAAAAATGGATACTGCGAGTATGAGCAAAGCAAAGCAAGGTATGGCAAAGCCTGACCCTGCAAAAAAAGGAAAAAAAGGTAAGGCGGTGATTGCAGAAGTTACACCTGCTAAAATAAAAGCAGATGCTAGACCTGATGAAAGCGGTGTTTATAAAAATGTGGATTACATTCCCTCGTTCCCTGGTGGCTACAAGGGCCTTCAAAAATATTTTGATGATAATTTAGAATATCCAATGGATGCACAAGACAATGGGGTTGATGGTACCGTAAGAATTGGATTTACAGTTGATGAAAACGGCAAGTTAATGAACCCCATGATTGAAGGAAATAATGAAGGATATGGATTAGATGAGGAAGCATTGAGGGTAGTGCGTAAAATGCCTACGTGGGTACCCGGAAAAGTAAATGGCAAACCGGTGAAAACTAAATTCACTTTACCTGTAAAATTTGTTTTAAACTAAATACGCATACACACACAAAAAAAGAGAAAGCTTAGGTTTTCTCTTTTTTCGTAAAATATTTTCTAAAATGCTTTTAATTATTATTCCATTTTCTTTTTTAAATTTTCATCAATAGCATCTAAAAATTCTTCTGTGTACAAATAATGTGTACCATGCTCTACTTTATTACCGTGAATACAAACAGCAAGGTCCTTTGTCATTTTTCCACTCTCTACTGTTTCAACACATACCTGCTCAAGGTTATTACAAAAATCAATTAGTGGCTGGTTGCTATCTAATTTTCCACGAAAGGCAAGTCCTCTCGTCCAGGCAAAAATTGATGCTATAGGATTTGTGGAGGTTGGTTTGCCTTTTTGATGATCTCTGAAATGACGTGTTACCGTACCATGTGCTGCCTCTGATTCCATGGTCTTACCATCGGGTGTTACAAGCACGGAAGTCATCAAACCTAAGCTACCAAAGCCTTGTGCAACGGTATCGCTCTGCACATCTCCATCATAATTTTTACAGGCCCATACAAAATTTCCGTTCCACTTTAAAGCGCTAGCAACCATATCATCAATTAAGCGATGCTCGTAAGTGATACCTGCTTCAGCATATTTTTCTCTAAATTCATTCTGATAAACTTCTTCAAAAATATCTTTAAAGCGACCATCGTATTTTTTAAGAATCGTATTTTTTGTAGAAAGATACAATGGCCATTTTTTGCTTAATGCCATGTTCATACAACTGCGTGCAAAACCGTAAATACTTTCATCTACGTTGTACATCGCCATTGCAACGCCATCGCCTTTAAAATTAAATACCTCAAAAACCTGTGCTTCGCCACCATCTTCCGGCATAAAGGTCATGGTTAATTTTCCTTTACCTTTTATTACAGTATCTGTTGCACGATACTGGTCGCCAAACGCATGGCGCCCTACAATAATTGGTGCAGTCCAGTTGGTTACCAAACGTGGGACATTTTGCATTACGATTGGCTCACGAAAAACGGTACCATCCAAAATATTCCGGATTGTTCCATTAGGCGATTTCCACATTTGCTTTAGTTTAAATTCTTCCACACGCTGTTCATCAGGCGTAATGGTTGCGCATTTTATGCCTACACCACAAGCCTTAATTGCATTTGCCGCATCAATAGTTACTTGGTCATTTGTTTCATCTCTGTACTCCATTCCCAAATCAAAATATTGAATAGGGACTTCCAGATATGGAATTATCAATTTGTCTTTTATAAATTTCCATATAATCCTTGTCATTTCATCTCCATCCAGTTCTACAACAGGGTTGGCAACTTTAATTTTATCCATCATAATTATTTTTGTTTAAAATGTATTAAATGCAATATTATTAAAAACATTGTACCTTTTCATCATTCAAGTCCTAATATAAACATCAATATAAATTTTACATTTAATTTATACTTATATTAAACATGAAGCGAGTTGAATAAAAATAATTACTATCTCATAATTCTAATCAAAGATTGATTGTGAAGGTCTTACCATTTGTAGGGTGTGCAAAACAATTTCTTCATAAAAAAATTAGCCCAAATTGTATATATTAGCAAAATCTATCACACCTAAACTTTTAAATTATGACTACAAAAGATGTTGCTGCACGTTTTATGGAACTTGCAAACCATGGAAAATTTGATGCTATACATGGCGAACTTTATTCAGATGACTGTGTGAGTATTGAACCATCGCATGCACAAGGAATGGCCAGTGTAGAGGGTCTTGATGCTATTAAAGAAAAAGGAAAAAGATTTAATGAAACAGTAGAAGAAATGCACGGGGGTTATACTAACGACCCAATCATTTCAGACAATCATTTTGCTGTAACAATGGGTATGGATGTTACTATGAAAGGAATGGGCCGTATGAAAATGGATGAAGTAGCTGTGTATGAAGTAAAAGACGGAAAAATTACAAAAGAGCAATTTTTTTATTAAATGTTGAACGCAGATTCCGTTAAAGAATCTGCGTTCATTTTTTTACACTTAATATTTAGAAATTTAGCAAACGCTCGAGTTATTACATATTCTTGATAATCTCATCAGCAAATTCACTGGTCTTTAAAAGCGTTCCTTCTTTCATTAGATTATAAAAATCTATTGTTACCGTTTTATTCCTAATTGTTTTTCCGATGGCGTTGGTTATTAAATCTGCCGCATCTCTCCAACCCATATATTCCATCATCATTACGCCGCTTAAAATTACAGATGATGGGTTCATAGTATTTGTGTTTGCAAAGCGGGGTGCTGTGCCGTGTGTAGCTTCAAACACTGCATGACCGGTAAGGTAATTAATGTTTGCACCGGGTGCTATACCAATACCACCAACCTGCGCAGCCAATGCATCAGAAATATAATCGCCATTTAAATTGAGGGTTGCAATTACGGAATAATCCTGTGGGGCTAACAATGCCTGTTGTAAAAAATTATCTGCAATGGCATCTTTAATTATTACTTTTCCGCCAACGGCACTTATTTTCATTTGCTCATTTGCAACGGCTTCTCCACTTTCATTTTTGGTTTTTTCCCATTGTTGCCAAGTGTAAACCTGTCGGCCAAATTCTCTTTCGGCAAGTTCGTAACCCCATTGTTTAAAGGCACCTTCTGTATACTTCATAATGTTGCCTTTGTGAACAATAGTTACACTCGGCAGTTTATGTTCTATAGCAAATTCAATGGCGGATCGTATCAATCTTTCACTACCATCTTTACTTACAGGCTTCACGCCAAGCGAAGTTGTTTCGGGAAAACGAAATGCTTTCACGCCTAATTCATCTACCAAAAAATTCAACAATTTTGTTGCTTCAGGTGTACCCGTCATAAATTCTATACCCGCATAAATATCTTCTGTGTTCTCCCTAAAAATAGTCATACTCACCTTTTCAGGCTGCCACATGGGTGATGGCGTTCCTTCAAAATATTTTACAGGACGTAAGCAAACATACAAATCCAATTCCTGCCTAAGTGCTACATTTAAACTTCTTATCCCACCACCAACAGGCGTTGTAAGCGGTCCTTTTACTGATATCAAATAATCTTTGAATGCCTGCATGGTTTCTTCCGGCATCCAGCTGCCGGTTTCATTAAATGCTTGTTCCCCTGCCAATACTTTTAGCCATTCAATTTTTCTTTTGCCACGATAAGCTTTTTGCACCGCTGCATCAAAGACCCGCACACTCGCTTTCCAAATATCTGGGCCAATACCATCCCCTTCAATAAAAGGAATCGTTGGATTGTTGGGAACGGTGAGCGTACCGTTTTGCATGGTTATTTTGTTCATATTAGCATTGAGTATTTAGATATTATTATTGAGATTATTTAGTAATACTTTAAGGATTCATTTTTTAGCGCACTTACAAGCACTTTTTTTTATGGTTCAAACAAAGACAGCAGCTATGGTTAGCATTCCCTAAAACTGTTTAGGGATGTCACTCACCTGTACGGCATATCCCAATTCATCCTTATTTTGTGCGGCAAAAGTAACAATCTTACATTTGATTAAACATTTATGAAAATCATTTCTTTACAAATAATCGGGAATGATTTTTTTAGATTAAAACTCCATACTACAATTAACCCATTCCCCATCAAACTTTACACCTTCAAACTTTTTATAAAAATTGATAGCAGGCTCGTTCCAATCAAGCACCTGCCACACAAGTCCACTGTATTTTTTTTGCTTACATTTTTCTATTAATGCATCAAACAATAATTTACCAATACCATGTCCACGCATATCCTCTGTAACCAATAAATCTTCCAGATACATCCGTTGTCCCTTCCATGTACTGTAGCGAATATAATAAAGTGCAAAGCCTTGCAAAACACCACTCTCCTCTGCTACAAAAGCCTCCCAAACAGGGTTTTCACCAAAACCACTTTCTATAAAATGCTCCATTGTAACAGTAACTTCGTCTGGTGCTTTTTCATAAACTGCTAGTTCGTTTACTAGTATCATTATCGCTTTACAATCTTCTTTAACTGCTTTTCTTACTTGTATTTCCATTGAAAAAATTTGTCCAATTTAAAACTAATTTACCATTGAAAGGTAAAGTTTACATTTGCTCAAACAACGAATACAACTTACATGAAAAAAATGCTTGCACAGTATGCCGCTTATAATCTTTGGGCAAATACCAGACTAGTAGAAGTAATAAATAACCTCACAGATGAACAGGTGGACAGAGACATAACAAGTAGTTACCCCAGCATTCGTAAAACGGTTTTGCATTTGTGGGATGTAGAAAATATTTGGTGGCAGCGTATGAAATTAGTAGAAGTGCAAGTATGGCAAAGCGATAATTTTTCAGGTTCGTTAATGGAATTAAACAACAACTTACTAGCCCAAAGCAAACATTGGAAAGAATGGATAGACATAGCTACAGAGGCCGCTTTGGAGCATGAGTTCATATACAAAAACTCTAAAAAAGACCAATTTAAACAGCCGGTTTACGAAATGGTGCTACACCTTTTCAATCACCAGTCATACCATAGGGGGCAGCTGGTAACTATGCTTAGGCAGGTAGATGTAAAGGACATCCCCAACACAGATTTAATATCTTTTCTTAGAAAAAAATAATGCCTAAAACTCACAACTAACCATTGACAATTCGCTTAATTGTGATCTATCATTACTAATTTAACCCCGTAGCCTTTGTAGGCAGAAGATATTTGGTATTCATAATTTAAAAAATCCTTTTTTACTAAACCTATTCCCTTACAATAAATTTCTTGAGAATAATTTTTTGTTGCTACAAGGGTACAATCTCGCACATTTGGAAGTCGAATAGGTAAATTAAATGAATCGTTT
The DNA here is from genome assembly GCA_046153805.1 of Ferruginibacter sp. Taxonomy (GTDB): domain Bacteria; phylum Bacteroidota; class Bacteroidia; order Chitinophagales; family Chitinophagaceae; genus Ferruginibacter. Next base: position 23,900 of record JBJXGJ010000091.1, read on the forward strand.
ATTTGATTTACCGTAAGAGTATTGGGCAAATCAAAATTGCCAATTTTTTTATTTTTTCCTACTTCTGAATAGGTATAATCCCAATCAGCAAGATAACTCAGATCAATCCCTGTAATAGGGTCATCAACCGCATCAATTGCAGAATTACCTTTCCAACTTCTTTCGTTTGCTAATGGTTGAGTAAGTTTAAAATAACGAAGATTATTTTCAGTAAACTCGTAGGTATTAACTGTATTTACTGCGATAGAGGTATTATCTGGAGTAAAGGTTCCATTGGGCAACATTCTTATATAGCGCACAATCCTAAAACCCTTACGACCAAGTAAATCCCTAATTGAGTCGGCTACAACATATTTTATCTCGTAAAATCGATGTGCTTCCACAGTGCCAAAATTTACAAAAACCAACGAATCTAAACTATAAGTAATGTATTTACCAACTGTAAGCGGCGCATAGTCACTTATAGGTATTACACTAAGTTGCTCTGATTCTTTTTTACATGCTACAAAAAGCAATACGCCTAATACAAATGGAATTAATTTCTTCATAAAATAAATATACAGTTATTTATTAAGACGGTATCATTATCAGTTAAGTTGCTTCGATTACTACAAAAAATTGTTGCCACAAATAACAACAAATTACAAGGATAAAAAAATTAATATAGAATATAAACCTCATTTGCAACAAAACACTCAAATTCTACAATCGCCTTTGTATAACGCCGCCACCTATCAAATCATTGCCCTCGTAAAAAACAGCGCTTTGTCCGGGGGCCACTCCTTTTACATTTTCGTAAAATTTTACCGTAATGCCGCCATCGGTTCTATACATATTGCTCAATGCGCCTTTATCCTTATAACGTATTTTTGTTAACGCCTCCATGCCATCGGTTATTCCTTCATATTTCATCCAGTTTATTCCACGTACCGTCATCTCAGTTTGGTTAAGTGCATCTTCATCGCCCAACACAACAGTATTTGTTTCAGGTATTATTTTGGTTACAAAAGCAGGTTTTCCAAGGGCGATATCCAAACCTTTCCTTTGCCCAACGGTGTAAAACGGATAACCTTTGTGTTTTCCTAAAAACTTACCATCGGTATCTACAAAATCTCCACCATTCACTCTTTCTTCCAACCCTTCTACCTTGCGTTTGAGAAAACCACGGTAATCATTATCGGGCACAAAACATATTTCGTAACTCTCACTTTTCTTAGCCAATTCGGGATACCCAAAATCGTGGGCCATTTGCCTGATTTCCGTTTTATGGTAAGTACCAAGCGGTAACAAAGTGCGCTTCAATAAATCCTGTTGAAGCCCCCATAGCGCATAGCTTTGGTCTTTTGTGTCATCTATACCTTTACTTATAAAATACCTGCCGTTTGTGTGCTGGTGTACCTGCGCATAATGCCCTGTGGCAATAAAATCACAATTAAGTGCATCTGCGCGCTTTAGCAATGCCCGCCATTTTATATGCGTATTGCACATTACACAGGGGTTAGGCGTGCGACCGGCAATGTATTCTTCAACAAAATTTTCTATCACAAAACCGCCAAATTCTTCTCTTATGTCTAAAATAAAATGCGGAAAGCCATGCTGCACAGCTGCCTGGCGTGCATCGTTAAAACTATCGAGGTTGCAGCAACCAGTTTCCTTTTTGCCGGTAGTACCACCGCCGCTTGTTTCATAATCCCATGTTTTCATCGTAATGCCTACTACTTCATAACCTTCTTTGTGAAGCATAAGAGCAGCCACAGTACTATCTATACCGCCACTCATAGCCATCAAAACTTTTCCTTTGCTCATGCTGCAAAATTAGTTATTTGTGGTAAGTTAAATGTTAATGGTTCAAGGTTTAAGGTTTAAGGTTGATAGTTCAAGGTTGGGTTATAAAATTTTAAAACTTGTCTGCTGATGGAGAAGCATGGGCAAGAAAGCATTTTTCAACATTGGTATCCCGCTATTCACTCCAATCTTTTTATCTGCCGATGGCCGATGAAAAAGGATTTCCGTTGCTATCGGGGCTACGCTCAGCAGTAAATGTTTATCGAACTTTTATTTGCGTTAGAGTAGCCTTACTCACCAAAGACCAATACTTACAACATTAAAAAACAATCCATAAATTTGCTTTGGTTTCATTAATAACCAATAACAAATAAGTAAAAGATGGGTCGCATATTTGAAGTAAGAAAAGGTGCCATGTTTGCACGATGGGATAAAATGGCAAAAGATTTTACCCGTATTGGAAAAGAGATTGCCATAGCTGTAAAAGCCGCAGGACCAGACCCCGAAAACAACCCTGCACTTAGGAGATGTTACCTAAATGCAAAAGCCTGCAACATGCCCAAAGACCGTGTAGAAGCGGCCATAAAGCGTGCCATGGGCAAAGACATCAGCAGCTACGACGAAATGGTGTACGAAGGTTATGCGCCACATGGTGTAGCAGTATTAGTTGAAACTGCAACAGACAACACAACGAGAACCGTTGCCAATGTGCGCATGCATTTCACAAAAGCAAAAGGTGCGCTGGGCACGAGTGGAAGTGTAGCTTTTACCTTTACCCGTATGGGAGAATTTAAAGTAAAAAATAATGGGCAGGATATAGATGAGCTGGAACTGGAATTAATAGATTTTGGGCTGGAAGAAATTGGAGAAGATGCAGACGGAAATATCATCATCCGATGCGCATTTGCAGAGTTTGGCAATATGAACAAAGCAATTGAAGATAAAAAATTAGAACTCATTAGTGCAGAACTTACCCGCATACCGGGCACATTGGTTGAACTAAGTGAAGAAGATGCAAACGATGTGCTTAAAATGGTAGATAATATTGAACAGGATGAGGATGTGCAAAAGGTCTATCATAATTTGAAGTAAAAAATTGCGTTTATCGAGCAGGGCTTGCCGAAGTACGGGAATTAGTATTCCGTCCGCCCGGTACCGATGATGATTGAAAAACTAAAGATGCAGATAATAACAAAAAGCTAAATAGAATTACGTCAAGCTGGATATGAAGCACAATAGAATTACAAAAAGCCGAAGATAACTTCCGTCAGCCCGTATTTTGGCAAACCCCCGTTTGTACGTTCGCCCTTCTTCGTGGTCATCTATAATGTGGGTCTGTGTCCAACCGCAGAGTGTTGCCTGTGCGTTGGCACAAGGCAGGCTCTTTGTCCCGCTTTCTGCGGGATTAGCTTTTGTGTGTGGGCTTTGTGTGCCTTGCAAATG
>JBJXGJ010000097.1:0-7038 GCA_046153805.1 Ferruginibacter sp.
TTTGTTTAGCGACTGTAATGATGAATAGCGCCGTTGGGCTAGGGATATAAAAGTTGCCTCTGTCATGATAAAATGGATTGGTTTACCAAATTTAAGCTTTTATAGTGCGACAATTTTAATTGCACCCGTTTTTATATCATATCGAAGGAAAATGCGGCCTAAGCCCTAGTGGGGCGACATGCCAGCCACATATATTTACAAATTTTGGATTAGCTCCATAGGAGCTACATGCTAACATAAAAAATAATTAGATGTCGCTCCTACGGAGCTTGAAAACATTAGGAATATGTAAAAGCTAATGGCATGTCGCTCCTAAAGGAGCTAAAAAATGCTTCTTTAATTCACCTCCCTACAACTCAATACTATTCGTTAAATTGCCGCACATAAAAACGATCAATGGATATTCAATTTAATAAAAACGAAGACGAACAAAAACTTGCTTGGGGTACAGTAAAAAAACAATTAGAAAAAATACACGAAGGCGGTGGTAAAAAAGCCATAGAAAAGCAGAAAGAAAAAAATAAACTTGTAGCTCGTGAGCGCATTGCATATCTCTGCGATGCGAATAAACCGTTTATAGAAATTGGTGCTTTTGCAGGATTTGGTATGTACGAGGAATATGGAGGTTGCCCTGCAGGTGGCACGGTTAGCGGTATTGGATATGTAAGCGGCAGACAATGTATTATAGTTGCAAATGATCAAACGGTTAAGGCCGGCGCATGGTTTCCTATTACCGGTAAGAAAAATTTGCGTATGCAGGAGATTGCTATGGAAAACCATTTGCCAGTAATTTACATCGTAGATAGTGCAGGTGTTTTTCTGCCAATGCAGGATGAAATTTTTCCTGATAAAGAACATTTTGGTAGAATATTTCGCAACAATGCAAAGATGAGTGCAATGGGGATTACACAGATTGCAGCTGTTACCGGCGCATGTGTAGCAGGTGGTGCATACTTACCAATTATGAGTGATGAAACTTTAATGGTAGAAGGTGCAGGATCCATTTTTCTTGCAGGACCGTATTTGGTAAAAGCTGCTATTGGTGAAGATGCAGATGCCGAAACCCTTGGTGGCGCTGCAACACACAATGAACTGAGTGGTATTGCAGATTATAAGTTTAAAACAGAAGAAGAGTGTTTGGATAGGGTTAAAAGAATCATAAGCAAACTAGGCAAAGTAAAAACTGCAGGTTTCGATAGAATAGCCAGCACTGCTCCGTCTAAAAATCCTGCAGAAATTTACGGTATTATTGCGGCTGATAATAGCAAACCTTACAATGTGCTGGATATTATAAACAGCATTGTAGATGCCGATAGTTTTGATGAATTTAAACAAGATTACGGAAAAACAATTGTGTGCGGTTACGCACGTGTAGATGGATGGGCTGTAGGTATTGTAGCCAACCAACGTCTTATCGTAAAAAGCAAGAAAGGCGAAATGCAATTGGGTGGTGTTATCTATAATGATAGCGCCGATAAAGCTGCACGTTTTATAATGAACTGTAATCAGAAAAAAATACCATTGGTGTTTTTACAAGACGTAACTGGCTTTATGGTGGGCAGCAGAAGTGAGCACAGTGGTATAATAAAGGATGGGGCGAAATTGGTAAATGCAGTTGCAAATTCTGTGGTTCCAAAAATCACCATCATTACCGGCAACTCTTATGGAGCGGGCAATTACGCCATGTGTGGTAAAGCTTATGATCCACGATTTATATATGCATGGCCAGGTGCAAAAATTGCTGTGATGGGTGGAGAACAGGCCGCAAAAACGATGTTACAAATACAGGTAGCAGGTATGAAGGCAAAAGGACAAGAAGTAACCGCCGAAGAAGAAAAAGCTATTCTTGATAAAATAACAGATAAATATGTATCACAAACAAAAGCACAATATGCTGCATCACGTTTGTGGGTAGACGCTATAATAGATCCGGCAGATACAAGAAAAGTAATCAGCGAAGGAATTGAAGCGGCGAATAACAACCCGGATATTGCGGAGTTTAAAGTGGGCGTTTTTCAGGTGTAGTTGTTAACCGCAAAGACACAAAGACGCTAAGAAAATAGAGAAGTTGTCGATTCAAAAAATGTTAAATTAATTTGAGCAAAATAACTTTATATACGGATGGTGCGGCACGTGGAAACCCCGGCCAGGGTGGTTATGGCGTTGTGCTAATGTATGGTAATCACAAAAAAGAGTTATCAAAAGGCTTTAAGCATACCACCAATAACCGGATGGAATTATGGGCTATTATTGCAGGTTTAGAAAGTATCACAAACCGTGACATTCCGGTAACGATTTATTCTGATAGCCAGTATGTGGTAAACAGTATTAACAAAGGTTGGTTGAATACCTGGATACAAACAAATTTTAAAGGCGGCAAAAAAAACCCAGATCTCTGGAAAAAATACCATGCCTTGGCAAAACATTTTACAATTGAAATTGTGTGGGTAAAAGGCCATGCTGACAATCCATTCAACAACCGCTGCGATGAATTGGCAACTACAGCGGCTGATGGAAAAAACTTAGAAGTTGATGTGGAATATGAAAGAGAACCAGGAGCAAGCAATAAATTATTGTAGTTGATTTTTGCTGCAATAAAAGCTGAGCAAAAATATTCTGCCGAAGGGCTGAGGGATAGAAGCGGAAATCCTTTTGTGAACACCGCAAAGCGGGTGAATAAAAGATTGCAGCGGATAGCCCTATCAAATGCCAAATTTATAATCTTTGCTCACAGCCCCACACTAAATCACTTTTATGGCATACCACAACGATACTGGAAAGAAAGGTGAAGCGCTTGCTGTCATTTGGTTTGAAGAGAAAGGCTATTCTATTCTTCACACAAACTGGCGGCATAAAAATTTAGAAGTCGATATCATTGCAAGCAAAAACAACATGCTTCATTTTATAGAAGTGAAAGCCATTACTACTTTAAAATTTGGAAACCCCGAGGATAAAGTGAGTGAAAATAAAATCCGTAACCTGATAAATGCATCAGAAGAATTTCTATTTCAACATCCACAATGGCAGCGCATACAGTTTGATGTGTTGTCTATAACAATGAAAACAAATGCCACAACCGAATATTTTTTAATTGAAGATGTGTACGAATAATTGAAAATAGACTTCAAATATTTTAAATTGAGGAAAATAAATGGAGTCTGCATTTTATTCCCCCTTTGGCGGATTGAGGGGGCTCCCTACTCTGATCATCAACTTTTCTACCATTTTGTAAGTGGCAGGGCAATAGTCAATATTTTGTTTGTGTACATGTGCATAGTCTTCAAATTTTCTCTTTTTTATGTGTGGGAAGCCTGCACAATCTTCTGGCCTCACGGAATAAATACTGCACATATTTGTTTTCATATTTAAAAACTGACAAGGTTGTGTAACGTTTACCCAATCACCGTTTCGCTCCTTTTTGAGCCATTGTCTTTTAAACGCCTCTACCGTTTGGCCAAAATGATTGGAGATTCTTTTGAGGTCTCTTTCTGTAAACGTAGGTGTCATTACCTTGCAGCAGTTAGCACAGGAAAGGCAATCCACTTCCTGCCATACTTCAGCGTCTATCATCGGTGTAAGTTTATCTATTCCCTTCGGTGGATTTTTTTCTAACTTGTTAATGAATCTTCTAAAAAAACTTCTGTTGGCTAATAATTTTTTCTTGAAGGTTTTAAGATTTACCGGAGACATACTTTTGCTTGAGATGGAAAATAATTATTGAACGAAAATAATGTTTAATTAAATTGTAGCATCACGCATTTAAAAAACAAGGAAGTTTATATGTGGGAAGTTTACAAGAAAGGATATAAAGCATGGTTAAGGCTTGAAAAATCATTATCAGAAAATTCTGTTGAGGCGTACCTGCACGATGTAAAGCACCTCACCAGTTTTTTAGAATTGACGGGGCAAAAAACAAAGCCCACTGATATCGAATTAAAAGACCTGGAAACATTTACCAAATGGATACATGGACTTGGTATGCAAACCGCATCGCAGGCAAGGATCATTTCAGGCATAAAAAGTTTTTTTAAATATTGCCTTCTTGAAGATATAGTGACAATAGACCCTGCAACACTTTTAGAAGCACCAAAAAGCAATAGAAAATTACCAGATACACTTGCCTTTGAAGAAATAGTAAAAATTATTGCTGCAATAGACCGTAGCAAACCGGAGGGTGAAAGAAACAAAGCCATCTTTGAAACGTTGTATAGTTGCGGGTTACGGGTGAGTGAACTGGTAAATTTAAAAATAAGTCATTTGTATTTGGATGACGGCTATATAAAAGTTACAGGTAAAGGAGACAAAGAAAGACTTGTCCCTGTGGGTGCAGATGCTATGAAACATATTGGTATTTATAAGAGCAGCGTAAGAAACCATTGTGTTGTAAAATACGGGCATGAAGATGTGCTGTTTCTTAACCGTCGTGGTGCAAAACTTACAAGGGTTATGATATTTTTAATGCTGAAAGAACTGGCAAAAAAAGCAGGAATCGATAAAACAATTTCGCCACATACCTTCCGGCATTCATTTGCTACCCATCTTGTTGAAGGAGGCGCAGATTTGCGTGCTGTGCAGGAAATGCTGGGCCACCAGAGCATTACAACGACGGAAATATATACACACTTGGACAGAGAATACCTGAGAACTACGTTACAGCAGTTTCATCCCGCATTTAAATAAAATATCAGTTTGGTTTAGATGCAATATTTTGGTCTATCAAAATATTGGTAACACTGTCTTTTGTTACAATTTTACGGCGGTAATTCTTAAAGATACTTTGCAATTTTAAATTTAAAACGCCAAAAATCCCTTCTTTTATTATGCCTTTGTTCATTTTGCTTGCACCAAGTTTTCGGTCCTTAAAAGTAATTGGAACTTCTACTATGGTAAAACCGAGTTTCCAGGAAGCAAATTTCATTTCTATTTGAAAAGCATACCCAACAAATGATATAGCATCTAAATTTATTGTGCTTAGTACATTTGCTTTATAACACACAAAGCCGGCCGTTGGGTCTTTTATTGGCATAAACGTAATAATGCGGGTGTAAAGAGATGCTCCTTTGGAAAGCGCAATCCTTTCCATTGGCCAGTTTTCGACAGCTCCACCTTTTACATAACGGGAGCCAATAGCCACATCTGCACCATTAACCGCTGCGTCATACAACCGTTCAAGATCTATTGGGTTATGAGAAAAGTCTGCATCCATTTCAAATATATATTGATACCCTTTTTGCAAAGCCCATTTAAAACCGTAAATGTAAGCCGTACCAAGTCCGAGTTTACCCTCACGCTCCACCAAGTGAAGTCGCTCAGCAAACGCAGCATTCATTGATTTTACTATAGTGGCAGTGCCATCGGGTGAGCCATCGTCTACAATAAGTACATGAAAGCCACTTTCAAGATTCATTACAGCTGTAACAATTGCCTCAATGTTTTCACGCTCATTGTAGGTAGGTATAATGACGATTTTCTTCAAAAAGGAAAGTGGTTTATCTTCAAAAATAAATTATAAAAGGAAAACAGCATATTAATTTTCTGTTTGGCTATTTCTGTAGAAGTGTTCTGTTAAATAACTCTGTCAGTTTTTTCTTTGTGTGCATGGGAAATTCACCTTTCATCATCCAGTCATAATATTGCGGTTCTTTTTTAAGGACGTCGGCAACAATCATTCCTTTGTATTTGCCAAAATTAAAAACCTCGTTGCCTTTCGCATCAAAGCTAAACCTGCGGGCATAATCAACAATTTTATCTTCGCCAATTACGCCTAGCACAGAATCAACTGTAGTACCAAGCTTTTCATATTTTTTCAACTGTGCCTCCAACACCTCAATTGTTGCATTTATGTCTGCCTCTGCACTATGCGCATCTACCAGTTCCTTTTCGCAAAAGAACTCGTAAGCGGCAGCAAGGGTGCGTGGTTGCATGGTATAAAAAATATGCTGTACATCAACCATTCTGCGGTTGCTTAAATCTACATCTACGCCAGCCCTTAAAAACTCCTCCATAAGCATCGGTATATCAAATCTGTTGCTGTTATAACCACCAAGGTCACAGTTTTCTAAAAACTGCCTTATCTCATTGCTCATTTGTTTAAATGTTGGCGCATCTTTCACCATATCATCTGTAATGCCATGTATATCAATTGTTACCTGCGGTATTGGCATTTGAGGATTTACCAATCTACGCTTAACAAGTCGTGTGCCATCTGGCATAATTTTTACTACTGCCAGTTCTACAATTCTGTCTGTCGAAAGATTTACACCGGTAGTTTCAAGATCTATAAAAGCAATTGGGCGGGTTAGCTGCAACATAAAATAGGAAGTTTAAAAATATGAATTCAGTTGCTGCAATATACATCATTGGGTAAGACTTAAGCTTTTGCCAATAATAAATGGATATATTTTTCGTTAAATAGAATAAATTATATTTGCACCGCTAAACACATTTTATGAAAAAGATTTTCTTACTATTAATGGCAGTTTTTTTAATTGCAATATTAATATCGAGTTGCGGCAGCAGCAGAAAAGTTGGATGCCCCAACAACCAAGGGATTATCCATTAAAAATTAAAGAATGAACTGGAAAGAATTTACAAGTGAAGAAGGCCTTGAAGAAATAAAACAACGTTCTACAGAAAAGCCGCAGGTTATTTTTAAACACAGCACCAAATGCTCCATCAGCTCTATGGCAAAGAGTCGCTTAGAAAGAGCAACTGCACCTGAAGGAATTGAGTTTAATTATCTTGATTTGATTGCACACAGAAATATCTCCTCAAAGATTGCAGAGGTATTTGATGTAGAACATGCATCGCCACAAGTGCTCGTAATAGGAAATGGTAAATGTGTATACGATGAGAGCCATAGTGCAATAAGTATGGATGAAATAGTTGAAGCTGTAGCGCAAAACTTTACAAAATCGAGTAGGAAGTAGGGGATTATTTCCCCTACTGTCCTCTCACACCACCGTACGTGCCGTTCGGCATACGGCGGTTTGTTAGAATAATGATGTCTGCAATGTAGTACGGTTGTGATAATGTTGG
>JBJXGJ010000098.1:0-17732 GCA_046153805.1 Ferruginibacter sp.
CAGTATCTGTCGTCCATGGTCTGTCGTCTATCGTCCGTCTCCTATTTCTTCTTGGCCATCGCATCTACCCATGTTTTCATTGTTTCACAGTCTTTGTACTCAGGGTCAACCATTATATAGTAAGAACTTAACCTTGCACCGAACCATTTTTCGAGGGCTTCTTCTTTTTTGCCTTCCAAGGCACGCAAAGAAATTTTACTGTAATCATCCTTCATGTTTTCCCTGTGCGGCTCTGTTTGGGTTTTAAGGTAAACTATTCTTACACCTTTTTTGCCTGATGGATCCGTATATTCAGCAGCCGGCGAAAAACCGCCAGGCTTTAGGTTTTTAAGAATTGGTATCATGTCTTTGTCAAGCTGGTCTATTGTAAGAAATGTACCATTCGGACCCTGTATCATACCTGCAGTAAATTTGCTGTTTTCATCATCAGAATACCTGTTGATGGCCGTACCAAAATCGATTGTTTCTGCTATCAGTTTTGAACGAACTGTATCAAGTTTTTCGAAACCAGTCTTTAATTCAACCGCTGTAACCTGTGGTATTTTAATAATGTGACGTACAACTACATCATTACCGTTTCTACTTACAAGTTGCAGTATATGATACCCAAATTTCGTCTTAAAGGGATTTGATATCTGCCCTTCCTTTAAAGTAAAAGCTTTGGCAATAAATGTTGGATCTATGTCTTTTTGATCTCTGTTTATTTCCATTTGGCCAAATCTTTCTTTGGCGCCAGGTTCGTCTGAATATTGCGCAGCGGCCTGTCTAAAGTCCTTTTTCCCACCTTCGATTGCTTTTTTATATTCGTTTAACTGTTCTTTACAGTAATCTTCTGCTTCTCTGCTTGCTTTGGGGAAAACAATTAACTGCCCGATTTCTACCTCAGTTTCGTAAAAGGGCAAACTGTCAGTTGGTATTTTTATAAAATAATTTCTTACTTCATTGGGTGTAATTCTAATACCATCTACAATTTTGTTGCGCATAGCCATAGCTAGCTTCTGGTCTTTAATAGGGTCACGCATATCTTCTTTAAGCTGATAAACGGTTTTACCTGCAATTTTTTCCAGCTCATCTTTGCCACCAAACTGATTTATGTATGTTCTTATTCTATTATCCACATCCCCTTCTATTTCTTCGTCTGTAACCGGTAGGGAATCTTTTTCTGCCTGCAACACCAAAGTTTTAGTACCCATGAGATCTTGCAGTACAAAACATTTTCCATTTGCAGGTAGTTCTGCACCCTGACGCTGCATATCGAGCAATCTATCTTCTACATCACTTTTTAAAACTATTTTGTTTCCTACAACACCTATTATTCTATCAGCATTTACTTTATTAGGTTGTGTAAACGCCACAATGCCTGTAAACAAAACACCGGACAATAGTAAAATTCTCTTTTTCATATAACAGTTTTCTTTTTGTAGATGTTAATACTACATCGTCAAAGATAAGCTCACAGATTATTGTAGCCTTTCTTTGCTTTCTATTTAACAAAAAATTGCAGCAGGCAAAGCTGCTGCAATGATATTATTATTTTTGTAAGTTTATTTAAAACAAATGCTCAATAATCAATATTAAATTCTCAATGTTCAATTCTCAAATTTTTCATCTCAAAACCTCCAAACAAATAAGAAAATCTTTTACTTTAATGATCCGTAACCTTCAACTTTCAACTTTGAACCTTCAACAATAAACCTTCAACTTACAACGTTCTTTTCACTTCCACTTCTTCAAACGCTTCTACAATATCACCCACTTTGATGTCGTTGTAGTTTTTAATTACCAAACCACATTCCATGCCGTTTGTTACTTCTTTAGCATCGTCTCTGTAACGTTTCAAACTTGATAATTCTCCCGTAAATATTACAATACCTTCTCTTACCAAACGTATGCGGCTGTTTCTTGCCATTTTACCATCAAGAACTGTACAACCTGCCACTGTTGCTTTATCAAATTTGTAAGTCTCACGTATTTCAACATTGCCCAAAATTTTCTCTTCAACAGTAGGTTCCAACATACCTTCCATGGCACTTTTAATTTCTTCTATTGCGTTGTAAATAATAGAGTACATCTTAATTTCGATAGATTCATTTTCTGCCAAACGAGCCGCCTGAATACTAGGACGAACATTGAAACCGATAATGATTGCATCTGAACCTGCAGCAAGGTTCACATCATTTTCAGTGATGGCACCTACTGCCTTGTGTATTACTTTTATTACAATTTCCTCCGTACTTAATTTTTGTAGGGAATCACTCAATGCTTCCACCGATCCATCCACATCACCCTTCAGAATTACATTCAATTCTTTAAAGTTTCCTAAGGCCAATCGACGACCAATTTCTTCTAGTGTGATATGCTTTCTTGCCCGCATACCTTGCTCACGCAATATCTGTCCACGCTTGTAAGCATTTTCTCTTGCATCACTTTCGTTTGCAAATACTTTAAATGTTTCACCTGCCTGTGGTGCACCATTTAAACCTAAAATTAATACCGGCGTAGATGGTGGTGCTTTTTCTGAACGTTGGTTACGCTCATTGTACATCGCTTTTACTTTACCAAAGAACTGACCGGACACGATCATATCTCCCTGCTTCAGCGTACCGTTTTGTACAAGTATGGTAGCTACGTAGCCACGGCCTTTATCAAGCGATGCTTCAATTACAGTACCCGAAGCACCTTTCTCCGCATTTGCTTTCAACTCCAGAATATCGGTTTCGAGCAATATTTTTTCAAGTAACAAATCAATGTTCTCTCCCTTTTTCGCACTTATCTCCTGGCTCTGAAACTTTCCTCCCCAGCTTTCAACCAATATATTCATACCGGCAAGCTGTTGTTTAATTCTTTCAGGGTCTGCGCCGTCTTTATCTACCTTATTTATAGCAAATATCATCGGCACATTTGCCGCCTGCGCATGGGAGATAGCTTCTTTTGTTTGCGGCATCACCGCATCATCTGCCGCTACAACAATTACTGCAATATCTGTAACCTTTGCTCCACGTGCACGCATCGCTGTAAACGCTTCGTGACCTGGAGTATCTAAGAAAGTGATGGCTCTACCACTTGGTAAAGTAACTTCATAAGCACCAATATGCTGCGTAATTCCACCGGCTTCACCAGCAATTACATTTGTATTTCTTATATAATCTAGCAACGATGTTTTACCATGATCTACGTGCCCCATGATCGTTACGATTGGAGCTCTGTCTTTTAACAGAGCGGGATCATCCTCTTCCTGGTCTACTTCCAATTCTGCAGCATCATCAACTCCAATAAATTCTACTTCATAATCAAATTCACTTGCCACAAGTTCAATAACATCGGCTTCTAAACGCTGGTTAATGGAAACCATTATACCAAGGTTCATACACTTGCTTATAATATCGGCAAAACTTACATCCATTAAACCTGCCAGCTCACTTACAGAAATAAATTCTGTAACCTGGAGTTTGTTCCCTTCCTCCGGTCTGTTGCTTTGTGCTTCGTTAAACAGATCTCTTTTTTCTTTTCTATATTTTGCTTTCGAGCTTTTTCCTCTGCCACCAGATCCGGCGAGTTTTGCCTGAGTCTGTTTTAGTTTTTCCTGAATTTCCTTCGCATCAATTATTTTATCTTCTCTGCGTATCGGCGTTCCCGTGTTTTGCCCGGGCCGTTGAAAGCGATTGCCACCACCACCTGCTTGAGGACCACGATTTGCTCCGCCTGGGCCTGCCTGCTGAGGACCACGGTTGTAGCCTCCACCCTGCTGAGGGCCACGGTTAAAACCGCCACCCTGTTGTGTACCACGGTTATCGCCTGCTGGTCTTGGGCCACGGTTATCTGGTAAAGCTCCTATACCAGGTGCTCCAGGTTTTTTCTGGATTGGTATTCTCTTGCGTTTGCTTATATCTTCTCTCTTAGGACGGGTATCATTATCGACAGGTAATTCAATTTTACCCATAATTTTTGGTCCGGTAAGCCTTGCAGTCTGTATATTTTCTATTGTAGGCGTAGTATCCTTCGCTTCTATGGTATCAAATACTCTTGATTCAGGTGCCACATCGGGAACAGACACGATTGGTACCACAGGTTCCACTGTTTTCTTCACCGCAGCAACAGATTCCTTTTCTTCGGGTATAATTACATCTTCTTGTCTATTTGTACTTTTCTTAGGGCGAGTAGAAGAATCAATTGCATTTAAATCAATCTTATTAAGCACTTTCGGCCCTGCTAATTCGGGCGCAATAATCTTTGTAAGTGTTGGCTTTTGCGGCACTACAACTTCGGGCTCTGCAACAGGAACCGGAACGATTTCTTCCTCTTTTATCGGAGGAGCGGGTATTTTCTCTTTTACGGGCGGAAGTTCCACTTCTACGGGTGTTATTTGAAGAATTGGTGCAGGAATATTTTCTACTTTCTCTTCTACAATTACAACAGGAGCCACTTCATTCGGTTCTTCTTGAGCAACTTCTTTTGGCTTTTCTTCTTTCTTTTTAAAAGAAAGGTCCTGCTCGTCTTTTTTCCTTTTTGGATCAGCAACGTTTGATTTTATTAATTCTACCTTATCTGCTTTTTCTTTTGCAGATTTATCTTGCTGGTATTCTCCCTGCAGCACACGATACATTTCTTCTGAGAGCTTAGATGTAGGCTTTAGATCGTCGCTGCCATTTAAATTTTTTGATACAAGAAAGTCTATTAAGGTGCTTGCACCTATGTTAAACTCTTTGGCGGCTGCCATCAACCTGGGTGTATTTAATTCTGACATTCTTACTTTTTGCTGTCCCGCTTGGCGGGACAAAATTTTCTATTGTTTAAATTTCTTTTCAGTTCATGTGGTCGTTCTTATTCTTTTTCGAATTCTTCGTTCAGGATTTTTTTAAGATCTGTAATGGTTTCTTTTTCAAGATCCGTTCTTCTTTCAAGCTCTTCATCCGTTAGGTCCAATACTGAGCGTGCAGTATCGCAACCTACTTTTTTAAGTGCTTCTATTATCCATGGTTCTATTTCATCGGAGAATTCTTCCAAATCAATATCAAAGTCATCTTCTTCTCCTTCGTTATCTCTAAACACATCAATATTATATCCTGTAAGTTCACAAGCAAGTTTAATATTTACTCCACGACGACCAATGGCAAGCGATACCTGGTCAGGCTTTAAATAAACCTTGGCATGCATTTTTTCATTATCTAAATCTATACTTGTAATTTTTGCTGGTGTTAAAGAGCGTTGAATTAATAACTGGGTATTTGCTGTCCAGTTGATAACATCAATATTTTCATTCTTTAGTTCTCTCACTATTCCGTGTATCCTGCTCCCTTTCATACCAACGCAGGCACCTACAGGGTCAATACGATCGTCGTAACTTTCTACTGCAACTTTTGCACGCTCACCCGGGTCACGAACAATCTTCTTTACAACAATCAGACCGTCAAATATCTCGGGCACTTCTATTTCTAATAATTTTTCTAAAAACAATGGACTTGTACGGGAAAGTATGATGATTGCCTGGCTGTTTTTCAGTTCTACTTTTTTTACAACTGCACGCACTGTTTCACCTTTTTTAAAGTAATCTGCATTTATCTGTTCAGATTTTGGTAACAACATTTCATTGCCATCTTCATCTAAGATTAATACTTCTTTTTTCCACACCTGGTGTACTTCGCCACTCACAATTTCACCTACACGCTCTTCGTATTTTTTTATAAGAATATTTTTCTTAAGATCGCCAATGCGTGCAGCTAGTGTCTGCTTTCCTGCCAATATTGCACGGCGACCAAATTCCTTTTGTATGTCAACTTCTTCGTATAACTCTTCGCCTACCGTATAATCGGGTTCAATTAAAATAGCATTTTTAAGTTCTATTTCGGTAAGGGTATTATAAAGATCATCATCATCTACAATAGTGCGGCGACGAAATATTTCCAAATCTCCCTTTTGGTCATTTACGATAACATCAAAATTATCGTCGCTGCCATATTTTTTACGAATCAGTGTTTTAAATACATCTTCCATCACTTTCATAAGCGTGGGGCGATCAATATTTTCTGCTTCTTTAAACTCCTGAAAGGATTCTATTAAATTGATACTTGCCATATTCCTTGCCTGCTAACTTTTGCTGCCCCGCCGGCATGGGGTTTTGTTATTAAAATTTTATTTGTACTATTCTTTGTTTTAGCTTAAAAGTGGCAAAAAGTTACCACAAAATCCATTTTATCATTTACAATTAAATCAAAATTATCATAGCTACTGTATTTTTACGGATAAGTGTTTTAAATACATTTTCCATTACTTTCCTAAGTGCGGGGCAATCAATATTTTCTGCTTCTTTAAATTCCTGTAAGAGATTCTATTAAATTGATGCTTGCCATATTCCTTGCCTGCTAACTCTTGCTGCCCCGCCGGCATGGGGTTTTGTAATTAAAATTTTATTTGTACTACTGTTTGTTTTATATCAGTAAACAAAATGGGAAGTTTTATTACTATCGCCTTTTTATTTTTCCCTTCCGTTGATTCAATTACAATTTGCTCTTCTGTTGCCTCTAATAAAACACCTTCTTTAATTGTATCGTCATTCAGTGTTACCTCTACATTTCTACCAATGTTTTTTGCATATTGGCGTAGCATTTTAAGCGGCTCATCTATGCCTGGGCTCGATACTTCCAAAGAAAAATCTCCTTCGGGGTAAAAGCCCATTTCTTCTACCTGCCTGTAGAGCCTGCGATTTATTTTTATGCATTTTTCAATACCAAGGCCACTATCTGCATCCAAAAATATTTTAATGTTGTTGGTAGGTTTTACCTTCATATCAACAAAAAAAATATCGTCGTACAGAAGGGTTAATAATATCCTTTTTACTGTTTCTGCATTTGTTTCTGTTGTCATATTGCTTTATAAAAGAAGAAGGGAACCTCTGGTTCCCTTTCTTTCTGCTTCGTTATCGGGTGCAAATATACATATGAACGAACTATTTACCAAAACATAACCAATTACCAACCGTAAAATTTAACAACAACATATTACTGCCAGCAATAACTTTGCTCCATGAATATTTTTAAGCTAATAGGTGAACTAGTAGTTATTTACATCCTTTACAAGTTGATTTTTGACTTTATTATTCCTTTATATACTGCCAGCAAGCAGGTGAAAGGTAAAATGAGCGAAATGCAACAACGCATGCAACAGCAGCAACGTGCTCAGGCTGAGCAACAAAGGCAACAACAACAGCCGCCGCAATCGTCAAGAGCCACCGAAAAGATTTCGAAAGATGATTATATTGACTATGAGGAAGTCAAGTGAAATTGTATTCGCTAAACTCTAGATAATTTCTTTTCGACAGACTACATTTTTAATATTGTTGAATTTTACATCATTTGGCATGTTAAAGGCATTAACAATCATAATATTGACGAGCTTCACTTGTAGTCTATTAGTCTTAAACAGCTTGGGCTTGACAGGATGTATAATTTAAAGACAATAATTATGTTTCGTAGATATTAGTTCTTATTTTTCACTCGTACTGGTTGCCGATAAAAACATACAACGCATTCTATTATCATTTCTATTTTACCCATAGAACGGGATGCCTTATTTTGAATTAATAAAATAAATTAAATCAAAAACATAAAAAAGTTCCTGCTAAGAAGTCGGGACTTTTGCTTTTTGCACATGATGGTAAAATAATTAAATAAAAATTCTGCTAGCACGATAAAACAATGGCGAGATGAATATTACAACAGCGATTAGATTAGAAACCATAAGCGAATACTATTTTTCTCAGAAACTGAGGGAGATTGATTCATTAAATCAACAAGGAAAAAACATCATTAACCTTGGCACCGTTAGTCCTCACCTGCCGCCGCACCCAGATGTTATAAAAAAACTGCAAAAAGAAGCGGCAAAAGAAACCACACATACTTATCTGTCTTACAAAGGTGCAGCTATACTGCGCAATGCTGAAGCACCAGGTATGGAAACGGTGCATTTTGCAACAAACAAACAGCAAATGCCGATGCAGTAAAATTTACAGAAAATATTTATGACCAAATAGGAATGCAGCTCGTATATGTGAATGCAGGTGTGCATGACTTACACAGCCCACATTAGCCAAATATATCACATTACAAGTTTTGTAAACATAATATTGGAAAAACAACGAGCAGATGATGCTATTTTTGAACTGGCAGGTGGCTGTTTTGAAAGTACAGTTCGTTTAGCAAAAAGCAATGCTGCCATGTGGTTGCCTATTTTTAAGCATAAGAGAGAAAATGTTTTAGATGTTTTGAACGAACACATTACTCAGTTGAAAAATTTTAAAAGCTGTCTCGAGAAAGATAATTATAAATACCTGCTGGAGTTAATTGAAGGTGCAAATAAAATTAAGAGGATTATAAAATAGCAATCAGGAAAAAAAGCTAGAAGGTTAAAAAGGACAAAGAGGACAAAAAGCAAATAAAAGGCAGAGAAAAAAATGTTCCGGAGTAAAAGAAAAGAAAAATTTTAGAGTAAACCTCGTTTAAACCATTTTTCTATTTTTACTTCTTTGCAAAAAATAAAATATGAAAGAAAAAGTAAACGAACTGTGGGCTAAAAGGCCGTTAATCATTTCGGGACCATGCAGTGCAGAAACGGAGGAACAAACGATTGAAACCGCTACGCAACTAGGTGCCACGGGTAAAATTGATATGCTGCGTGCCGGCATTTGGAAGCCACGAACACGCCCCGGCATGTTTGAAGGTGTAGGCGTAAAAGGCCTGCCATGGCTTGCACAGGCAAAAAAAATAACGGGTTTGCCAACAACAGTAGAAGTAGCAACGGCAAAGCAGGTGGAAGATGCATTAAGTTTTGATGTGGATGTTTTATGGATAGGTGCACGAACGACCGTAAACCCGTTTAGTGTGCAGGAAGTTGCTGATGCGCTAAAGGGAGTTGATATACCTGTGCTGGTAAAAAACCCCATAAATCCGGATATTGAATTATGGATGGGCGGCATTGAACGCATACAAAAAGCAGGCATAAAACAAGTGGGAATGATACATCGTGGTTTCAGTTCGTACGGCAATACAGAATATCGAAATGCTCCTATGTGGCACCTTGCTATTGAAATGAAAAGACGCAACCCAGGCATGTTGATGATCTGCGATCCTTCACACATCAGCGGTCGCCGAGATATTTTACAGGCGGTTTCTCAACAAGCCATTAACTTAGACTACGACGGGTTGATGATTGAAAGCCACATAGACCCTGATGCAGCATGGAGCGACGCTAAGCAGCAGATTACACCAGCTGTTCTTTTGGCTTTATTATCTGCTATTGAGTGGAGAAAAGAAGATACCAATTCACCGGAATTTCATGCAGCGCTGGAAAAACTTCGCCAGCAAATAAATCATTTAGATGATGAATTGCTCCAGATCATTAGCCAGCGAATGAAAGTTGCTGAGCAAATTGGGCAATACAAAAAAGAAAACAACATCACCATTTTACAAACCAATAGGTGGAACGAGATTTTAGAAAGGGCTTACCAAAAAGGTGAATCATTGAAACTTAGCAGAGAGTTTATGACAAAATATTATGACGCAGTACATATGGAAAGTATTACACATCAAAATAAAATAATGGACCGGCGGGGGTAAGGGTTAACAAATGGCGGAAGATTTTATCCTAATTGTGCTTTATGAACTTTATGCCGAATCTGGATTCATACAACCCAATTTTTAACATCAATAATCTTCATAATCAAGCCCTTCAATCGTTTCTCCTTCCAGCAATAAATGTGTCTTAAACCCAAGTTGCGCAGCAGTTGCAATGTTATTTTCCAGATCATCTATAAACAAGGTTTCCTGCGAATCTATGTCGGCATCTTTTGCTATAAACTCAAATATATCTGCGTTGGGCTTTCTTAAATTTATTTTATGTGAATAATATGCTTTCGTAAACAGGTCGTCAATACTATCCTTTCCTGTCTCCATTTTCAACAAGCTATTTACTGCTGCAAGGTGTATATCATTTGTATTACTAAGCAAATAAAGGTTGTACTTTTTTGCAAGGATTTTTAAGAAATCAAGGCTTTCCATTCTCCAATGCAATAACATACCGTTCCATGCATTTGTTATCTGTTGTTCTGTTATTTTTTCGGGATGAGATGCTATCAACTTTGTATAAAAATCTTCTGTAGATATTCTACCTGTTTCCAGCTTTTCAAAAAGTGCATCTGCGGTAAACTGAGAATACATTTCAGAAAAATTATTGTATCCCAAAGCCTCAAAGGCATCTTGTGTTTTTCTATAATCAATACTAAACAGCACATTGCCCATATCAAACAAAATATTCTTGAGTGGCTTTTTCATGGGGCAAAAGTATTATAAAAAAACAGCTGTAGGTGCACATAAATAAACAATGTACCTACAGTTGTAAAATATTTTAGTATTCTAGAGCAACCTAAAATTTGCTTCTTTTACCTCTTTACTGCTGCAACCAATAAATAGTTTAAAATCTCCGGGTTCTGCTACAAATTTTAAAGCCGTATTATAAAATTTTAAATCTTCGGCAGTTATCTTAAAACTGATCTCTTTGCTTTCTCCCGCCTTTAGAAAGACTTTTTCAAAACCCTTTAATTCCTTTACAGGTCTTGTTACGCTGCCTACCAAATCCTGAATATACAATTGTACCACTTCTGCGCCGTCTCTTGTACCCGAATTTTTAAGCGTTACACTCGCAGTAATGATGCCTGTTGTATTCATTGATTTGCTGCTTAGTTTTACATCACCATAACTAAAAGAAGTATAGCTTAGCCCATAACCAAAAGGGTATAAAGGATCGTTAGAAACATCTAAATAATTAGACCTGAATTTCTCAAACCATTTTCCTTCAGGCAATGGGCGACCGGTATTTTTATGCGCATAGTAAATTGGCACCTGTCCTACATTCTGCGGAAAAGAAGTTGTCAGTTTGCCTGATGGATTTACATCGCCAAACAATACATCAGCAACGGCATTGCCTGCTTCTGAACCTGCAAACCACACATTTAAAATAGCGGATACATTTTTATTTTCTTCCGTTAGTACCATGGGCCTGCCTGCAAATAAAACCAGCACAACAGGCTTCCCAGTTTTTAATAAAGCATTCAGTAAATCTTTTTGTGTTTGTGGTATTTCAAGGTTTGTTCTGCTCGCACTCTCGCCACTCATTTCTGCCGCTTCACCAAGTGTTGCAACAATCACATCGCTTCCATTGGCAATGGCCAAGGCTTCATCAAGCAGTTGTTTGGTGGTTCTGTTATCACGACCCAATGTTTTACCAAAAAGGGTTGCTCTTTCTTCAAACGCAGCATCTTCAAAAAGATTAGAACCTTTTGCATACAATATTTTAGCATTGGACCCTACCGCTTTTTGTAAACCTTCTTTTACTGTTACTGCAGTTCTAAAATCTGTAGCCACACTCCATGTGCCAGGCATGTTTTCTTTGTTATCGCCAAGCGGACCAATAACAGCAATGGTTTTAGCTTTAGCTATCGGCAGAATACTGTTGCTGTTTTTAAGTAATACAAAACTTTCAGCCGCAGTTTTTCTTGCAGCAGCAATGTTTGCCGGGGTACCAATTTCAGTTTTACTTCTTTCAGGATTACAATAGCGGTAGGGGTCTGTAAACAAACCCAATTTGTATTTTGCTTCTAAAATTCTTCTGCACGCATCATCAATTTGCTTAAGTGTTACTTTTTTCTCATTTAGCGATTTGCCAAGCGTAGTTAAAAACCCTTCGCCCACCATATCCATTTCAATACCTGCATCTAAAGCCAATGCAGATACTTTTTGCAGGTCGCCCATGCCATGTGCTGTCATTTCGTTTATGCCGGTATAATCTGTCACGACAAAACCTTTAAAGCCCCACTGGTTGCGCAACACATCGGTCATTAGCCATTTATTTCCTGTAGCAGGTATGCCATCTACTTCGTTAAAAGAAGCCATAATACTTGCTGCACCTGCATCTACAGCTGCTTTGTATGGAGGAAAATATTCGTTGTACATTCTTATACGACTCATGTCCGTTGTGTTGTAATCTCGGCCGGCTTCAGCAGCACCATACAAGGCATAATGTTTTACACAGGCCAAAATATCATCCTGTTTTGACAGATCACCCTGGTAGCCTTTTACCATTGCCTTTGCTATTGCCGAACCCAGATATGGATCTTCGCCACTGCCTTCTGCAATTCTTCCCCACCGTGCATCGCGGGCAATATCTACCATCGGGCTAAACGTCCAGCAAATACCATCTGCACTGCTTTCCTTTGCTGCAACTCTTGCACTTTGTTCTATCATCTGCATATTCCATGTGCAGGATAAAGCCAATGGGATAGGAAATATTGTCTGGTACCCGTGAACAACATCCATCCCAAATAACAACGGAATTTTTAAGCGGCTGTTTTCCACTGCAATTTTTTGCACAGCTCTAATTTTATCAACACCTTTTATATTAAAAAGCCCACCCACTTTTCCCGCCTTTATTTTCTCTGCTATATCTGAGTTACCTGCCTGGCCTGTTACAATATCTCCTGAACCTGGTAAATTTAACTGACCGATTTTTTCATCCAGTGTCATCTTTTTCATCAGCGCATCTATGAAAGTTTTCATAGTAGGATTGGCTGTTTGAGCTGTTGCGTCAACAGTGATGATAATCAACAAAGCGAGCATCGTGGTTTGTAATATTTTCATGTTTATTTTTTTATATTCCTAAATATATTGCTTCTTGCTTAATTATTTGCTAAGTACTTATTTTCCTTATTTGCTTTTTAAAAAATCCATTGAATAAAATTGTTTTCTGCGATGTACTGTCTGAACTGTTGTGGTTTGCGCTTTGGTAGATGGTAAGCTTTTCATTCCCACCTTCATTTAACATTGCCATAGCCATCGCCATATCTCTACTGTGTTGTGGGTTTACAACATCGTCTTTTTCTCCATGAAAAAACCACCAGTTTGTTTTAATTAATTTATTGGCAGTCGTAGGATTCGCACCGCCACAAATAGGCATGGCTGGAGCGCATAAATTAGGTTTACGGCACAGTATTTAAAAAGTTTCCATACCACCCATAGATGATCCGCTTATATAAATCTGCATCTTTTGTATAAAACACTTGGTAAGAAAAAACAAAAGAAGAAGAATTTTTAATACGCTACGACATCTTCGTAAACAGCAATTCTTTGCTATAGTTCTGCAATAACGTAAAAATTTAAGTCATTTTTAAGGTGTCTTAACCAATCGTAACCAGATATAATCATTGTAATTACAAAATACAATTGTAGAATTCCTTTCTTTATGTCTTTTGCCTGCTTTTTAAGAATTTTGATTGCGCCACAATACTTAAGCAACGGAACTCATAAACGCAGCAATAAAATTTTTGTAATTAAAGAAATAAAATACTGGTACTTCAACAAACTGTAAATATTATAAGATCGGCTGCGAGCCTACCAAATTTTTCAACGACTTTAAATTTTTCTCACTTTATTATTTTTATGACGAAATTTCTTACTTTTGCAATCCTTCATAATAAACAAGAAATTAATTATTGGTTTCTTGCTAAAAGAAAGGGCCTATAGCTCAGTTGGTTAGAGCACCTGACTCATAATCAGGTGGTCCTAGGTTCAAATCCTAGTGGGCCCACATAAAATGGTCTCTGCAAAAATGCAGAGGCTATTTTTTTTAATGTTTAACCTTTCGTTAACCCGTGGCGCAATTATTTTTGTCGCCTAAGAACTAATTATGAGAAAAATTTCTGCAATTGTTTTTGCCCTTATCATTTCTGGTGCTACATTTTCGCAAACCAATAATAAAATTCCATCCAAACTTGGAAACAGAGCTGCAGACCATTTAATGATACAGTTAGCTACTAATTCTTGGAATGGCACGGCTGACAGCGTAAGCAGCTATATAAAAGGACTAAACCGCAGCGCAAATTTTTATTTGATGTATGACAAGCAGTTTAAAACCAATCCGCGTTTAAGTGTAGGAATTGGCATTGGTGTCGGTACCAGTAATATTTATTTCGACAAAATGCAAACCCGCATCTCCTCCTTTAATGCTAAACTTCCTTTTATAAGAACAGATACAGGCAACAGCTATAAAAAATATAAGTTAGCCACTACATTTTTAGAAATACCGGTAGAGTTTAGGTTTATGGCGAAGCCCGAAACACCCAACAAATCATTTAAAGCAGCCATCGGCGTAAAAGTAGGAACACTTATTAATGCCCATACAAAAGGTAAAAATCTTGAAAATGCTGCCGGCACAAAAATTAATGGTTTCACTATAAAAGAAAGTACAAGATCGTATTTTAATACAACCCGAATTGCAGCTACTGCACGTATTGGTTACGGTATATTTTCATTATTTGGCTCCTATAACCTAACGGGCATTTTTAAAGATGGGGTTGCGCCAGATACCAAGTTGTTGCAGGTAGGTATTGCCATCAGCGGCTTATAAAATTAAAGAAAACATCCGTTAAAAATCCCTCCCCAACGGAGGGATTTTTGTTTGCTGTACGGTAATAAACTACATTCGCCCCTCACTTTACAAGTTCAATTGATATCCTGTAATGAGCGATGCAATAAAACATGAATGTGGACTCGCTTTTATAAGGCTCCGCAAATCATTCAGCTACTACCAGCAGCAGCACAAATCTGTACTTTATGGCTTAAATAAGTTGTATCTGTTAATGGAAAAACAACACAACAGAGGGCAGGATGGTGCAGGTATTGCTGCAGTAAAATTAAATACAGAACCGGGCTACCCATTTATGTACCGACTCCGCAGTTGTGCGCAACAACCAATTGCAGATTTGTTTCAGCAAATTGGTAAAGACATTGAGGAAATAGAAAAATACCAACCCGATATTAAAAACCATCCCGGATTAATGAAGGGACATATTCCAGTACTTGGTGAAGTGTTATTAGGACATTTGAGATACGGTACACAGGGAAAAAACGATGTTCAGTTCTGTCATCCATTTATAAAGAAAAACACCATCCCTTCCCGCAACCTTACCCTTGCAGGCAATTTTAACCTTGTAAATACAGAAGAACTATTTGATCTTATTAATATAGACCCAGGCAGTTTTCAAAGCCAGAGCGATCTTGCGGCCATGATGGAAGTTATCTATCATTTTCTTATAAAAGCAGATGAGGTTAACCCTGGCAACCCTGACATAGCGGGAATGCTAAGAAAAGCGGTTCCATTGTTCGACGGCGGATTTAACTTTGCAGGCATTACAGGCAATGGCGATGGTTTTATTATGAGAGATGCGCACGGCATTCGTCCATCATACTATTATGTAAACGATGATATAATTGTGGGGGCAAGTGAGCGTGCAGCCATACGAACCGCTTTTAATCTGGAAGAAAATGAAGTACAGGAATTAATGCCCGGTACTGCGCTTATTTCCAAGGCAGACGGCAGCTACAGCATAGAAGAAATTGTGCCAGCACAAGAAAGAAAAGCCTGCAGTTTTGAACGAATTTATTTTAGCCGTGGCAGCGATGAAAAAATTTACAGAGAACGAATAGCTCTTGGCTACTTCTTAAGTAGCATCGTTTTAAAGGCGGTTGATTATGATTTGAAAAATACTATATTTTCATTTATTCCAAATACAGCAGAAACAGCCTTTTACGGACTAATTAAAGGAGCGGAAGACTACCTCAACGAAATAAAGAAAGAACGTATTCTTAGTTGGAATAAAGATTTTGACGCAGATCAGTTATCTGAAATGATCAATAGAAAAGTGAGGATTGAAAAAATAGCAATAAAAGATGTAAAACTTAGAACATTTATCACGGAGGATAGTAGTAGAAATGAAATGGTGCAGCACGTATATGATATCACGTACGGCACTGTAAGAAAAAATGAAGACACACTTGTTGTAATTGATGATAGTATTGTAAGGGGTACAACCCTAAGAGAAAGTATTATTAGAATGCTTAGCAGGCTTAAACCAAAGAAAATAATTGTGGTATCTTCCGCTCCGCAAATAAGGTATCCTGACTGTTACGGCATAGATATGAGCAAAATGGGTGACTTTATAGCATTTAAAGCCGCAGTTGCGTTGCTAAAAGAAAGAAACCAAGAATATGTGTTGACTGATATTTTAGAGCAATGCAAAAATCTTCAGCGCAACAACAAACTACATACAGAAAACCTTGTAAGATTGGTTTATAAATCATTTACTCCAGAAGAGATCTCAGATAAAATTGCCCAACTTATTACGCCTGACGATGTTGATATGCCTGTAAGTGTAATATACCAGACCATAGAAACTTTGCATGAAGCATGCCCAAATAACAAAGGAGACTGGTATTTTACCGGTAACTATCCCACACCTGGTGGCAACCGAGTTTGCAACAAAGCATTCATTAATTTTATGGAAGGAAAAGACGTAAGAGGATATTAAAATCTTGCAAAATATTTGAATACATTTACCACTTAAATTTTAAACCCAATAAAAAATAATAAATGGGAGATATTAAAAGAAACTTTGATAAAGCTATGAACATACTTATAATAGAAGATGAAGGTGATATTTCTTTGATTTTAAATTTAATGTTAAAAAAAGAAAATATCGAAATTGAACATGTGACAACTCTTGCTAAAGCAGCTTCGTTTTTAAACCAACAGCAACCTGATATCATCATTATGGATAACCAGCTACCCGATGGCTTGGGAATGGATTATATCAAAAAAATTAAAGCCGATTACCCACAGATAAAAATAATAATAATAACCGGTAATACGGAGAGTACAGACAAAGAACAAGCACTAAAAAATGGTGCAGATATTTTTTTACCAAAACCTTTTACCAAAGAGCAGATACAGGCTTCTTTGGAAACCATTGCCGGTTATAACTTCGCATAATATTTTTTGGAATTATTTTTTTTAGGTTAAATAAAAAGAGACCAATTCTGTTACGAATCGGTCTCTTTTTTAGTTCAATTTTTTTTTGATTATTTTGCTACTACAATCTTAAAATTTTGTATTTGCTTTGCATCATCTGCTACTTTAAAAGTATAGATACCTTCTGCGAGGTTTACAATTTTTAATGTATTTGGCCCATTAACGAGTGCTTTCGTAAGTATAACCTACCCCGCCGCATTTATCAAGTCGCCTTTTACTTTTCCTACAAAATTTGAAACATTTATATGCAGATTCTGGTCATTTTGAACAGGGTTTGGATAAATAAACACTTTCTTCTCATTACACTTTACAGCGACACTTACAACTTTGCTGAAACTAACTCCACCAGTAGCAGCTTCAATTTTTAACCTGTAGAATCCCTTTCCATTTCCTTGGCTGCAACTGTATTCGTAGTTTGCGCCTATTGCTGAACGTCCGGCAACAGTTCCTACTTTTATGAAACGAGCACCATAAGGGCTGTAGTCAACATCAAAAGTGCTCCCGGCATTTTCCATCACTGTACTCCATGCAATTTTCGCAAAACAGCCAGATGCTTCTGATTTCATTTCTGCAATGGTGGTAGGCAAAACAGTTATTACCTGTAATTGAGGTGACAAATTGTTATTGTTAGGGTCGTCAGTGCCTGAAACGCCTGCCACTAAAGCAGACACTTCTACGTTTGATAAAACCTGACCTGGGGTGCAATTAAAATTGTCGCACTATAAAAGCTTAAATTTGGTAAACCAATCCATTTTATCATGACAGAGGCAACTTTTATATCCCTAGCCCAACGGCGCTATTCATCATTACAGTCGCTAAACAAA
>JBJXGJ010000101.1:0-3830 GCA_046153805.1 Ferruginibacter sp.
AAGAGTTGTGCTGTTGTATTATGCTTTGGTATTTATTGGATTGCTTGCTATTTTTTCTGTAGAGTATCGTTCTCCAGATCCTGTGCTCCAATCCTTACTTGATTTTAAAAAGAACTATTCAAAACAGCTTTTATTTATTGGAGTTAGTTCAGTTGCTGCACTGTTTATTTTATTAATTGATAGTAAGTTTTTTACTACTGTTGCCAATCTGCTTTACTTTTTTGGTTTGCTACTAATGATACTAACTTTTGTAATTGGTAAAGATATATCCGGCTCCCGTTCATGGATTGCAATGGGTGGCGGCTTTAATTTACAACCGGCTGAATTGTGTAAAATATTTACATCATTGGCTCTTGCAAAATATCTCAGTCGGCAGGAAACTCAGTTTAAAAATACAAGAGCTTATCTTATAGGAATTGCTATTGTGCTTATTCCTTCTTTAATGTCTGTGGCTCAAAAAGAAGTCGGATTGTCATTGGTTTATTTTTCTTTTTTTCTGGTGATGTTTCGGGAAGGGTTACCTGCAAGTTATCTGCTTGTTGGTTTTTCGGCTATTGTGGTTTTAATCGCAGCAATTCTGTTGCCTACCATTGCATTTATTACAGTAATCTTAATTGCAGGCGGTTTGGTTTTACTTTACCCTAATCAGCGATACAAGAGAAAGGGCAGGTTGTTATTCATTGTTGTTTCACTTGCCATTGTTTGTATTGCATTTAAATTATTTGCACTTACTACTCTTTTTGATAAAGTACTCAAACCGCATCACTCAGCAAGGGTGTATGCACTGTTTGGTTTAAATTATGAACCCAAAGATCCTGAACGAATTGCAGAATTAAAACAGCGGGAAGCAGAAAAAGGAAAGAAGGATGTAACGTATAATGTAAAGCAATCAAAAATTGCCATTGGCTCTGGCGGTTTTTTAGGTAAAGGATTTTTAAAAGGTGTTTCAACTCAGGGTGATTTTGTGCCAGCGCAGCATACTGATTTTATTTTTACCGCTATTGCAGAGAGCTTTGGTTTTTGGGGAGGTGCATTATTATTGCTTCTTTATTTTTTACTGTTGTATCGAATTATTATAATTGCGGAACGGCAACGCAGTACATTTTCAAGAGTATATGCTTACAGTGTGGCCTGTATTCTTTTCTTTCATGTGTTTATTAATATTTGTATGACCATTGGATTAATGCCTGTTATAGGCATTACTTTGCCCTTATTAAGTTATGGAGGGTCTTCAATTCTTACGTTTACTATTTTAATTTTTATTATGTTGCGTTTAGATGCGAACAGACAAATGGTATTGCGTTAAGCTGCCTGAACCTTATTTGATAAGCATTGTTATATCCACAGTTAATTGTGATTTTATGAAGAAATTTCTTTGCACTTTTTCACTCCCTAAGTTGTTAGAAGAAAGTTTTTGGGAGCAAATACCCAGCCATCGCCAGCATATTAATACGCTTATGAGTGAAGAAATAATTGTTACTTACTCTGTAAATCAGGATCGTTCCAAAGGGTGGGTGGTTATTAATGCAAACTCAGAAACAGATGCAAGAACAATTATTGAAAAATTCCCAATAAGAAGATTTGTAACATATCAAATAGATGAACTCTTTATTTTTGATTCAATGATAGGTGCTCCAAGGCTGGTTTTAAACTGATAGTTCTGCATCTTTGCAAAATGAAAATCATTCCTCTTTCTGAAGGTAGTTTTACAGTTGACAGCTCAAAAAAGTTTATTCCCTTTAACGCTGGTAAAGACGATATTAAAGAACGGCCGCCCGGCAGTTTGCTGGTAGAAGTTCAGCCATTTGC
Organism: Ferruginibacter sp.; assembly: GCA_046153805.1. Taxonomy (GTDB): domain Bacteria; phylum Bacteroidota; class Bacteroidia; order Chitinophagales; family Chitinophagaceae; genus Ferruginibacter. The sequence goes on from JBJXGJ010000101.1 coordinate 1,810, forward strand.
CATTATCACATCAAAAGATATTATAGTATTAGATGCCGGCCTTGGGTTTACCTTGCCCGATGGCAGCCTGCAAATTCATCACAATCTTTTACAAGCCGGCATTAACCCTTTGGATGTTACAAAAGTTTTGATGAGCCATTTGCATAAAGATCATGCTGGTGGAATAAGTAAAGAAGATGCTGTTTTAAAACATCGTTTTTTAAGTTTCCCAAATGCAATCTATGTTGTAAACAAACAGGAACTTGAAATTGCAGTAAGTAAACTTTCAAAATCCTATCAACTTGATGATATTACTGCTCTCACTGAAACAGATCGTATTATGCTGGTGGAAAGCAGTGGCGTAATTGATGATTATATTTATTATGAGTGGACGGGTGGGCATAGCCCTTGGCATCAGGCATTTTGGATAAAGGAGAAAGATGAAACCATTTTTTTTGGCGGTGATGTTGCCCCGCAGCTAATGCAAATGAAAACCCGTTTCATTACCAAGTATGATTTTGATGGAAAACTTGCTGCTGATTTGAGAGGTAAATGGTGGAAGCAGGGTGCAGAAGAAAACTGGACATTCTTGTTTTATCATGATATCAGATCACCGGTTTATAAAGTTTCTTAATTCAAAATAAATATTTTTAAAAGGCAAAATTTTTTTTAAAATCCTTTGCCTTTTTTCAGTAAAAATTGAAATTGAACTTATTTTTTATTTGCTTTTAAACGAGAGCCTGAAATTGAAAAAATGAGAGCGGCAACAGGCTTATTTTCTCAAACCCTTTACCAACAATACTTTTAGGGTAAAAAAATAGGCCAACCCTGAAAAGAGTCGGCCGTTGCTAACCTATGAAAAACACCTATTCGCAAATTAAGGAATATTTTTTTTTAAATCCAACTATTTTCTATTTCGGCGTTGCAACATTGGCCTGTTGGGGCGATTTTTTAACTGATTTAGCAAAACCCGCCTAAATTCACCCTCTGCCTGAAAAAAACGATTTACTCTTGGTTGACCAATAACTCCTGCAAACCGGTCTCTATACCTCTTGCGAACATCAATTATCTTTTGCTCAGTTTCTACAATGTCTTTGTTTGGGTTCTTGTGCTGGCTAATCTGTACGTCTCTTATTTCCTTTTTATAATCATTATACACTGGCCAAAATTTTTGTGCTTCGCTGGTAGTAAGTTCCAGCTTACGGCTAATGAATGCTACTTCCAGTGCCTGTATTTTTTCAGCTTCTTTGGGGTCAATTTGCTGCTCCTGTGCATTAGCGTTTGCAAACAAAGAAAGAGCAAGAATAAATGTAAAAATCTGTTTCATGTGTTATTTCTCCTTTCAAGTATTTTAATTTGTTTTTATTTCAGTTTGCTCCAGTTCTTTCATAAAAGATTCCAGGAACTCGCCGTCTAAATAATCTGATTCATCGGGTAATTGTGTTTGATCTACCAGAGATGCAATAGTTTCAGCGTCTTTTGAATCAGCTGTCATTTGTAAATAAGTAACCAAATCAGCTTCTTTAATATTTGTAATGCCATTAGTTAATTGTTGTTCAGTACTGTAATTTTTCAAACCAAGTTTTACATAGCTGTCAAGCTGTGAGTTTGATTTTGTAAAAAAGAAATTAATACCAAAAGCAAGCATAACGAGTACGGAAGCTGCTGCTGCATACTTCATCAAGCTGCGTTGACCAAAAAGCGAAACAACTTTTGCCTGTTTATTTTCGGTAACCAGTACAAGCTGCTTATCAGAAACGCCTTCAAAATAGCCATCGGGTACAGCGTATGCATTGGCTTTCGTAAGACCGGCTAAGAAAGGTGAAATCTCGTATAGTTCTTCAGCGGCTGTTTGTTCTTCTTGCGTTTTTATTTTTGCTAAAATAGACTCGCTGAGTGAGTCAAAATAACCAGCAGGTATATCTAAAGGCATCATTTTCCCGGCAACATCAATAATCGGGCTTCCATCGTTTTCATTTTCTGTGGCAGGTACTCTTGCTGTAATTACATCGGCCAGGGTTTCAAAATATCCTGCCGGAACT
>JBJXGJ010000121.1:0-5095 GCA_046153805.1 Ferruginibacter sp.
ACGCCTTTCATTGATCCCGGCACGCCGAAACAGAGACTTTTATAGAAAAATACATTGATACCTCATCGTCAAGTAACTTTCTTTTAAAAATTGCCAAAGATTTCAACAGCACAGAGGTGGCTAAAACCGAAGAAGCGTATTTTCAAATGCGAAACCTACCTTTTATACCGGCTTTTTTGAGAGAAGATGAAGACGTACTGTTGCTAAAACAGCCATTTACAAATCAAATACAGGCAAATGATATAAAAGGCCTTGTACATTGCCATAGCAACTGGAGCGATGGAAACAATACCATTGAAGAAATGGCGAAGGCAGCAATGGAGAGAGGGATGGAATATATGGCTATTAGTGACCATAGTAAAACAGCATCGTATGCACAAGGCTTAAAAGAAGAGCAGATTAAAGCACAACATCAATACATAGATGAACTGAATATAAAACTTACTCCATTTAAAATCTTTAAAAGTATTGAAAGTGATATTTTAGGTGATGGTAGTTTGGATTACTCTGATAATATACTTTCTACATTTGACCTAGTAATTGCTTCTGTACACAGCAATTTGAAAATGACCGAAGAGAAAGCGATGAAAAGACTGCTGGCGGCCATAGAAAATCCTTACACAACTATTTTAGGGCACCTTACGGGCAGGTTGCTTTTGAGCAGACCTGGTTATCCATTAGATTTTAAAACCATCATCGATGCCTGCGCAGCTAATAACGTGGTGATTGAACTTAATGCAAACCCTAACAGGCTCGATATTGACTGGCGTGAAATTAAATATGCACTTCAAAAAAATGTACTTATTTCCGTAAACCCCGATGCGCATAGCTTAGAAGGAATTGACGATATTAAATACGGGGTTTTTTCTGCACAAAAAGCGATGTTGCCGCCAGAGAAAAATCTGAGCAGTTTTACTTTACAGCAATTTTCGCATTTTATAGAAGAAAGCAAAAGTATAAAAGGTCTTTAAATTACACATCAGCAATGGGAAAACTTATGTAAAATGAAGTTCCGTTTTTGGAGGTTTCGTACCTGATATCTCCGCCTGCCTGTTCTGCCATTCTTTTGCACATTGCTAAGCCAAGCCCGGTACCGGAAGATTTTGTTGTAAAATTCGGCATAAAAATACGAGACTGTATTTGTTCACTTATGCCCGTACCATTATCAGTAATTTTTATTTGTAGCGTTTTGTTTTGAATTGTTTGTTCTACGATGATGTTGGGAGTTGCACCTTCTTCAACTGCCTGTATGCCGTTTAGGATTAGATTGGTAAGTATTCTATTTACGTGAGTCTTATCTGCATACAAAAACACATCCTGCTGCAATAATTGCCATGTGAATGTCGTTTTACGGTCGGCTTCGTAAAGTTGTTTTACAGATTGGAGCGATTCGTTTATATTAAACAATTCGGGAGTTGCTTTTTCTATGGTAGCAAAACGACTGAATTCTCCTGCTATCTGGCTCAAATGATCAATTTGTTCTATAAGCGTAACAGACACCCTCGCCCCAAGCTCTTTAATATTAGGCGCACCACTCTCAATAGCTTTCTGTAAAAACTGCATACTAAGCTTCATTGGTGTAAGCGGATTTTTAATTTCGTGTGCCACCTGTTTTGCCATTTCCTGCCATGCACTTTCTCTTTCACTTTTTGCCAATGCTGCTGCACTTGCCTCTAATTTTAAAAGCATTTTATTGTATTCTTTTACAAGAGCACCAATTTCATCATTTCTTTTCCATACCATTATCTCGTTTGTTTTACCAAGGTTTATTTTTTTCATTTTCTCACTTATAAAAGAAAAGGAATTGGTTATTCTATTGGTAATAATGAGTGCTACAATACCGGCTATCAAAAAAATAAAAGCGTTCAGGTTAATGATTGTTATTAAAAAATTTGATATCTCTTCTTTTATTTTTGATTGCGAAATAAAATATGGAATGTTGAGGTAAGCAATGTCTTTTCCTGCGCTGTCCACTATAGGAATATACCCGCTTATAAATTCTAGTTTACCAATTTGTTCTTTTTGAAAATACTGAATTTCTTTTCCTTTGTTTAAATGGAAATAGGCAACGGGGTTCATTTTTGTACTCACAATTCCTTTTACATAGGGTAGTGGGATAGACGAAGTTTGCAGATCTCCTGAAATACTGTAGATGTTTATATCGAGACCATGATTTTTTGCTAGGCTCTTTACTTTATTTTCTGTATCCCCTTCTGTTGTAATAAAATCTTGGTTCAAAGTAGGATTGCTAAAACTGCCTGCAGGCACACTCGCTATCAATTCTTCCTCAATGTTTTTAATGGTCCTGCTAAGGGTTTCTTTGTTATTGCGTTCATACCTGTTTATAAAAAATAAAATGGTTGCGATGCCAATAATTAGAAACGAAAAAATGCTAAAAAATATGATTGTACCGTGAACCTGCTGTTTGATGCTTAGCTCAAGCTTGTTTTTAAGAACTTCAATTTTCAATTGCGATTTTACAAGCAGCGATACCAGCCACGACACAGCAGTTAAAAGTAAAAAAGCGCAGAAAAGATAGGAGAATAACGTAATTAATTCAATAAGCAACCTGTTCTCTTTTACTACAACTACATATTTATCTGCGCCAGCATTGTACCAGAGCTCACTGTATTTATTTTTTTTATCGAGCAAAAATTCACGACCGGCAAAATACCTTTCCTGGTAACGTGACGAAAACGCATAGTCATTGTGACTGCTTATCAGTTTCCCTTTTTCATACACGGCGTATGCATATTCATTTGAGTTTTCAATTGAATTGTTGTCGTTTCTTTTAAACAACTCGGGCGATAAATTTTGCGTGCCTACAATTTGCGGATTAATGACTACAAACACATAACCAAGTAAAGCATTGTCATAATTTCGTACAACAATTTTTGAGATATAATTTATTTGATCGTATGCTGAGTAATAGTACATTAATCCGCTTACTGCTGTTTGCTTTGCCTGCGTAGAAATTATACCTGTAATAGAATTATACGAAATAGGATCTTCATTGAAAAGCGGATTTTCTGTACTGTCGTAAACAAGTACTTTGATGTCGTACCTATCTGTAAACGAAATAGAGTTATTTTTTATTAAACTGTCTTTTAATTGTAATGCTGTTTGTTCATTTCTAAATAAATAAAATTTATCCGCCAATAAGTTGGGCTTAAAATCTGTAAGTGCTGTATTTAAGAGCAAATTGTTAATGGGGTTTGTTTTTACAGCAATTAACTCTGCATAATGCTGCCGGTTTCTTAATTCTTTTCTGCTGTTTTCCGAAATAATGATTGTAGAAATGGATGCTGAAAAAAGGAATAGCCAAAATACCATTCGGGAAATAATGATACTTCCTGAGAAAAAACCGGATAATTCATTTTTAATTAAGAATAAAAACAGCAACAACCAAACAAGTTCGTAGAGTTCGAAACCCTGCTTGATGTTTCCTATTTTAAATGATAACAAAAACAGCCCACCGATTGCCACCACCAAAAAAAATTGCAGATCAAATTGAGGAAAAACTTTTTGTAAAAGAGAAAATATGGTTCTACAAAAATAGTAATAACCGATAGCCAGGCAGCAAAGTACAACAAAGCCTATTACGCTGTAAACAGAGAGCGTAAAAAAATTGAGTACGTCAAAAGATATCTGTGAATCAGCTACCATCGACCTAATAATTTCGCTGCCGGTATAGGTGACAAATAATATCACAAAAGCGCCAACGATTAAGCAAGTCCATTTTTGTAAGACAGAATAATTATTTTCTTTAATGATTAAACCGCCTAAATGGTTTTTTATAAAACTGATGAGCCAAAAGAAAAGCAGGGCGTTTATGAGGAGATCGCCCAGCGATTGCAATATTATATTAGAGCCATAAATACTAGGATCAAAAAGTTCGAACTGGCGTAGCTGCAAAATATTAAAAAATACATAACTAAACAGCCGCAGGGCAAATAAGGATGTGGCAAGAAAGACTACTGAATAAACAAAACCTTGTTTTTGAAAAAGATTAACCGCAGTAAAATGCAAAAAAAGCAGCAGGGGGATTATCGAAAAAATACGGAGCCAGATGGTAAATAGAGAATTGGAAGCTTTGTTGGCATTTGTATTTTTAAGTGAGAATAGGTAAGTACCTTTTTTATTAAAAACGGCTCCACTGTTTCTATCAAAATTTATTTCAAAATTTTTACCAATTGCTGGCGCTGTTGCAAAATTATTTTCCAAATAACTACTTGCTATATTGAATTGCCATTTTACCGGGGTAAGGCTTACAATAATATAATCTCCGATATTTTTTTTTTGAACGAAGTAATAACCGTTGTTAAATTTTTTGAAAGTACCATCTGTGTTACCAATCGCAACGTCTGAAGTTGGCAGTACATTTTGGGTGCTCCAATAAGTAAGCTGTATAAAACCTCCTACATTTTTATAAACGAAAACAAATTGATTTTTTAGAGGGAGATATTCGTTAACTGCCTCGTTATTTTCATTGGAGGTTAGATTTTTTAAAATACTGTCGTTTACGATAACAGCATTAAAATCTATTTCAGCTTGCTTAATATATTTTTGAATTTTATAGCTGTAAGTTTTAGTTTGTTTTTCGGCAGAGGGGGCGTTGCCTGTAAATATCGATACAAACAGCAGTAGCAGGGAGATTAATAAAAGATAGCTGTTATCTTTTAAAAAGCGACGTTGTATAGAAAATTGCGGCAATTTTATATGACTTATTTAAAGGATTATTTCTTTTCTTTCTTTTTCATTTCATTCCATATTTCGTCCATTTCTAAAAGACTCATATCCTGTAAGGATTTGTTTTGTGCAGTTGCTACTTCTTCAATGGCCATAAACCGTCGTATAAATTTTTTATTGGTACGTTCCAAGGCGCTGTCAGCATCTACCTGCAAAAACCTTGCAAAATTTACCAACGAAAAAAACACATCGCCCATTTCATCTTCTATTTTATCGTGAACTCCAGTTTTTACAGCTTCTTTCAGCTCTCGTAATTCTTCTTCTACTTTTTCAAATACCTGTTCTATATTTTCACACTCAAAACCAACTGTTTTAGATTTTTCCTGCAGGCGAATTGCTTTTACCA
>JBJXGJ010000132.1:0-6968 GCA_046153805.1 Ferruginibacter sp.
GCAACGACTTTGGAACGCCCTGTAAGATCGATTTTTTCCCTTCTTTTAATTTTAGCTTTTCCCAGTTTTCTTTTACGTCTTCTTCGGTAGTTACCTTTTTTAATCCTTCCATTTTTCCGTCTCCATAAATATGGGGATGGCGTGAAATAAGTTTATCGCAAATACCATTTATTACATCATCTAATAAAAATTCGTTTTTTTCTTTTCCAATTCTTGCATAAAAAACAATGTGTAACAACAAATCTCCCAACTCCTCTTTAATACCCGCCCAGTCTTCTGCATCAATGGCATCAGCGAGTTCGTAGGTTTCTTCAATGGTAAGATGGCGCAGCGTTTGAATCGTCTGCTTCTTATCCCAAGGGCATTGTTCTCTCAGCTCATCCATAATATTTACAAGCCGCAAAAAAGTTTCATTCATATTTACATTTTATAAATGGAAAAAATAATTGCAATTATTGCAAAAATGCCTGAAAGAAATATAAAAGCAAAGAATAGTAAAATGAGCTTTAACAAAGTTTTCCATCTACTTTGACTATAAAAATTCCTCATAGCTCTGTAAGCGTAATAAATAATACCAAGCCCTGCCATCGTTTCTAAGACACCAAACCAACCTAAATATTTTATTTCAGAAAGCACACCAAACAAGTATATAGACAACAGATCTACATAAATAAATACGTATAGATGTATAGTAAATATTACATGTCCTACATAATAATGATTCTTACTTCTAAAATATAAAAGTTGCAAGACGAGCGCAAAAAATGGAAGTGAATAAAAGAGTGTTTGTGGGAGAGTATGTAAAAAGTTATAAATGAGTGTACTTCCAAATCCTTTACCATCATTCTCATACTTCTCTTTAAGTTTAAATCCTTTTTCAATAAAATTTCTCTGAAGTCTACTTTTATTTAGAAGCCCTAATGATTTTAAAGAATCATATTCTTTTTTATCTCTATAATCTCCTGAGCCAAACATATTTGGTCCATTATTTTTTCTCTTTTTTTCTATTTGTTTTAATGAATCTACCCCTAAACTATTTAATGTTGCATCTACCTTATCACTACTCTTTTTTGATAACTGGGGATTGTTATCTTCCTGAAAACTTAAATCAATTTTATCAGCAATAAAAGTAAAAAAGAGTAAAAAAAAGAAGAAGGAGGTAAATACATAAAATCGTACTGGATTTAAATACGACATGCGACGTCCCCTTATGTACTCAGAAGAAAGAAAGCCGGGTTTGGTTACAATATATTTTACAGAGCTGAAAAACTTCCCGTCAAAATGAGTAATATCATTAAAGAAATGAACGATTAGGTGCCAGAGGGATTCCTGCGGTTCAAGATTTTCCTGTCCGCAAATAGAGCAATAACGACCGTTAACAACAGCATTACAGTTCAGACAATTTTGTTCTTTCCTTTGCTTTAAATGACTCACAGTGTAATTTTGTTAAAAATAATAAACTTTACCTTCATGTTGTGAACAAACAAATGAAAGGATTGTACTTTTACTTTCACAAATAAAAAAATTGATGTTCAAAAAAATATTCGTCGGCGCTTTTATTCTACTGTTTTCCTACTGTGCCAAGGCACAATATTATTATAAAGATATTATCAGCAATACCCAGGTAGTGGCTGACATGAAGGCATATAAAGAAAACAAAGTAAAGAAGATTACCTTAAAAAGTTTTGAGGATGATGGGGCTGAAAGTAGGGGTTTTTATTGTGAAAAGAAGATTAATAGAGACTATACGCAGGCTGATTTGTTTACCAGAGCAGATATTTCTGCTGCTTCTCTTTTTACATCTACATTTGATAAAGCAGGAAAACTTCTTAATACTTACGACAGTTCGTTGCTATCTGTAACGCAAATTGTGTACACGTACAACGATAAAAATCAAATTAACAGCATCACTTCCGTTATAAGATCTAAAGATGATGATTTTGAAAACAGCATAAAGGAAGAGCATTTGTATGAATACGAAAATGGCAAACCTATAAAAATGGTAAGGGTGAAGAATGGCCGTGATACAACAAATATACTTTTAGCTGCGGATGATAATGGTAATATTGCTATTGAAAAAGATACGAAAAACGGTACAAAGTTCTTTTACTATTATGATGCGAAAAACAGACTCACAGATATTGTGCAGGAAAATGAATACAGCCAGAATGCCAAACCCAATTATATTTTTGAGTACAATAATGCGGGTCTAATTACACAAATGACGGCATTGGAAGAGGGGAGTAAGAGTTATTTTGTGTGGAAATACAATTACGAAAATGGTATGCGCACAAAAGAGCGTTGCTTTACAGATGAGAGGAGATTGATGGGAAGTATAGAATATGAATACAAATAAAACAGGGACGATAGACCACCGACGATTAGAATAGAAAAGAAAAGAGGAGGAGTGTTCTATTTCTCCATTCACAATTACCAAATTAGCTCAAATACTTAATGAGTAAAATTACAATGCCATAAATCACTGTCGTTAAGAATAAACCCTTGCCTGTTTCGTCTTTGCGGTTATTTACATACATGGTAAAAAAGAAAGCGTTCATCATTAATGACACAGACAAGCCTGCAGTCATTATGCCATGCCCTGGTTGAGTATAAATAAACTGCAATACTTCCTTAAAACTGAGCATTCCAAACTTATAAAATTTTAAAAGCAGCAAACCCACTAAAGGTGCAACTATTCCTAAAATGCAGCCGAAAATAAAATTATCTTTTTTAAACATTCTTTAGAATAGTTTGCTTTTTTCTAATTGAGCTTTTACTTTATAATTTGTAAGATCAAACTGAACTGGCACAACACTAACGTAATTATTTTTTAGTGCCCACACATCGGTATCTTTTGATTTATCAAAGTTTTTAAACTCGCCCGTGAGCCAGTAATATTTTTTCTTGTGTGGGTCTAAACGTTCGGCAAATTCTTCTTCATATTTTGCATAAGCTTGTTTGCAAATTTTAATTCCTTTTATGGCTTCCATATCACCACCGGGAATATTTACATTCAGCAAAAGGTGCTTGTCTATTTTTTTCTTCATTACGCCCTGTACAATCTTAGCCACAATTTGTTTTGCTGCAGAAAGATCGGCTTCATAGCTGTAATCCATCATAGAAAAACCAATACTTGGTATGCCTTCTATACTGGCTTCCATTGCTGCAGACATTGTGCCGCTGTATAATACATTGATAGAATGATTTGCACCATGGTTTATGCCGCTTAAACAAATATCCGGTCTGCGGTGCAGAATTTTATCTACTGCAAGCTTTACGCAATCAACAGGTGTTCCGCTAGTGGTCCAGCTTTCTATGCCTTCAAACATATCAAGCTTACGCATACGAAGTGGAAAGCCAATTGTGATGGCATGCCCCATGCCGCTCTGCGGCTTATCTGGCGCCACAACTACTACACGACCAAAATCTTTTACAGCCTCTACGAGCGCACGAATACCCGGGGAAGTTATATCATCATCGTTCGTAATTAAGATAATAGGTTTTTCCTTTACTTTTTTTTCTGTAGCCTTCTTTGCTATTGCTTTCTTAACCATTACTAATTTTTCTATTTTTTCTTGCTTCTATAAAACTACCTATAAATGCTGTTAATGCTACTGCGTTGCTTATAACACAAACAAGGAAAACATATTTTTTTGCTACCCAATCTTCCACCTTTACAAAACGCATAATGCATATTACTAATAACAATAGTGTAAGTACAACCGCAACGTGCGAAATTATTTTATTTTGATTTGCTACTCCTTTCTGAAATACTAAAAATAACAATCCAAATGCTGCAGGAATAAGTGCTGTAGGGGCACGAGTACCTTCTGGGGTAAGGACTAAAAAATATGCATAAAGCCCGGCTCCTATTAAAACTATGGCATTTAAAAGATTTGCTGATGCTGCTTTCATTTTTTTATTTTTATTTGTCCGCAAAGGTAAATGTAAATGGCAAATAAGCGTGGGGGAATGTTTGAGAAGTGAGGCAAATTCAACCTGTGGGTCTCCATTTGTTTTAATTTGAAGCTTTATTAAATTAATTTTGAGTACATCAATATTTAAAACTAATTTTCGTGGTTAAACCTAACAATTATGAAAGATCAAAAGTTTGAAAACCACTCACAAATAATCCCCGCTTTCCATTACGGATTGTTGGGTGGCATTTTAGTTTCAGTTTCATTTTCTGCTGTAAGCCTTTATCGTCATTACAGTGCAGGCCTCGGTTTAATGCTGCCATCTTTGGCATTGCTCGGTAGTGTATTGTTGCTTGCTGTTGCCTTTGCTGCTAGAAGTTTTGCTTTAAAAGCACAGGACAGAGCAATACGTGCAGAAGAGAACCTTCGTTATTTTGCAATCACCGGTAAATTGCTTGACAATAAATTGCGGTTGGGACAAATTATAGCTCTCCGTTTTGCACCAAATAATGAGTTTGTAGATCTTGCACATTTAGCAGTCGAAAAAAACATGTCTTCTAAGGAAATAAAGCAAGCTATAAAAAACTGGAAGGGAGATTATCATAGGGTGTAAGACATGAGACACAAGATGTGAGACATGAGACACAAGAAGCAAGACATGAGACAACAGCCAAAGAAAAATTAAAAGTATCCTTTCAATTTTTCTTCTAAGTCTGCGGGCATTTTTGTGCGTTTCATGGTAGTTGCTTCCATAAAATACAGAATCACATTTCCTGCATTAAGTAATTTATCTTCCTCATTAAAAATTTCAAAATAAAAATTAATTGAATGTCCTGTGGGTAATTCCCGAAGGGTTGTTTTTACAGTAATGAGGTCATCATATTTTGCAGGGCGCAGAAATTTGCTGTTCATTTCTACCACAGGCATTATGATGCCCATACCTTCTATATCTTTATAAGTATAGCCAAGTTGCCTTATGGCTTCCGCTCTGCCTATTTCGTAAAACTGTGCATAGTTGCCATAGTATACAACGCCCATCTGGTCTGTAAGGGCATAATGCATTCTTATTTGTGTTTCAGTAATAAACAAAGTTCAATTTTTTAAGTGGAGGTTAGTTGTTTTCTGTCACAAATTTCCGCAACATGTTCAATGCATTTAATGCAGTCAGTCGTATGTTTCTTTCTCTGTCAAACCGAAAATAAAATTTTTGTGTAATTAAATTTTCATTGCTGCCAACGCATACCCAAACTGTTCCAACAGGTTTGTTTTCTACAGCACCATCAGGCCCCATCATGCCCGATACCGCAATCGTATAATCTGTAACAAGATTTTTTAATGCACCTTTTGCCATTTCCAAAACGACCTCCTCACTTACAGCACCATTTTCTTGTAACGTCTCATTATTTACTCCTAATAAGTCGTGTTTTACTTTGTTTGAATAACTTACTACAGAGCCATCATAAAAGGCAGATGAACCTGGCATGGCAGTAATAAGCTGTGCAATATAGCCACCTGTACAACTTTCAGCGGTACTCATGGTTTTACCTTTTTGTACCAACAATTTGCCGAGTGTTTTTTCCATACTTTCATCTACATTGGTAACCAAAAATTCACTTACAAGTTGCTGCAATGTTATAAAATGTGCATCAAGAATTTCGTCAACTTTATCGGCATACTCTCCCGCAGATGAAAGCCTGAGCCGCACCATACCATAACTTGGCAGGTAAGCAAGTTTAATATTTGTAGGCAAGTTTTCTTCAAAATCCTGTACTAAATCTGCAAGAGTGCTTTCTCCAACGCCTGCAGTGAGTAATGTGCGATGGCTTATATGCGAAGCCTTAAACTGGTGCTTTAAGAAAGGAATAACATCGTCGGTCATCATGGCCATCATTTCAAATGGCACACCAGGCATACTCACAAAAATTTTTCCCCCATCGTTTCCCATTTGTTTAAACAACATGCCGGGCGCCGTCCCTTTTTTATTTTGAATAACAGTGCATACATCCGGTACTTCGCCCTGCTTGCGATTTCTGTCAGTAAGCGGGCGTTTAAAAACATTTTCAAAAAGGTGCTGCACATTGGCCAGCGCAGCCTCATCTGCTACCATTTTACCACCAAAATATTCGCAGAGCAATGGCTTTGTTATATCGTCTGCCGTGGGTCCTAAACCTCCGGTTATAAGAATAATATCAGCATGTTTTTTTTCTTCATCAAGTGCGGCTCTTATTGCTTTATACTCATCGCCCACAGCAACTCTGCGTATTACCGCAAAACCTGCAAGGTTCATTTGTTGTGCTATAAAAGCGCTGTTGGTATCTATTACCTGCCCGATTAAAAGCTCATCGCCTATTGTGATGATAGATGCATTGGTCATTTAAAATATTTGCTGCAAAATTAAGTATGTTAGGTAAATAGAAACATCGTCTTATTTTATAGATGTCATCTTTTTAAAAGATGACATCTATAAAATAAGAAAGCCGAAGAATTACCATTCATTATTTCACTCTTTTCATATCCAGATCCTGAAAATCGAAACTAAAATCTGTCAGGGGAGAGATGGATTCCATTTTAAAACCACTTGCTTTTCCGTTTCTATCCATATTAAATAAAATGTAAGCATCTGCATCAAAACTTCTGTCTGTCCACTTTACGATAAAGGTATTGGCTTTGTAGGATGTTACGTAGCCATTAAGCCTCGGCGATTTTACAGAGGCAAACCACAGCATTCCATTCTTTGGTGTAATGATTACATTGCCAAACCAGTTATCATTGTAGGTGCCTGCAAATAAACTGTCAATTACTTTTCCTGAACCCATTTTCTGTTGCGCGGCCACATCCGCTGCAATTTGATCAGTTATTTTCTTGGCTTCTTCGTTACCGCCTGCTACCCGCGCACTGTATGTTTTTACCCAACCCCGGTTTGGATAACCGAGATAGCTGTCTTTAATAGTGTTTGTAATAGCGCTAAAAGCTGCACCGGCTTGTTGGTTTGTAAGAACAATAATACCAAGTTTAAGCTCGGGTAATAATGTTATTTGTGTGACTGTGCCG
>JBJXGJ010000144.1:0-4816 GCA_046153805.1 Ferruginibacter sp.
AGATGCAGCGGGTGGTAGAGACCCTAGGGCAAATAATAGCAACAACAACAGAAACTTTAAAAAGAGGTTTTAGTTTATTCAAATAAAATACTGCCGGCAGGTTTCAATCTGCCGGTTTTTTTATTCCATTTTTTCACAGAGAAACAGAGACTAATTAAACAACAATATTTATTTACCAATGGCAATATTTGAAGTAAGAGGCGGCAATAAATTACAGGGCGAAATAGTACCGCAAGGGGCAAAGAATGAAGCTCTGCAAATTTTAAGTGCCGTTTTACTTACCGCCGAACCGATAGAAATAAACAACGTACCAGACATTATAGATGTAAATCTTTTAATAGAATTATTAAAGGAAATGAATGTGAACGTGGAAAAAACCGGCGCCAACAGTTATCGGTTTCAGGCAGACGATGTTGATGTGGAATACCTGCAAAGCGAAGATTATTTTAAAAAGAGTGGAAGGCTCAGGGGTTCTGTAATGCTTGCTGGGCCATTACTTGCTCGGTTTAAAAAGGCATACCTGCCAAAACCAGGCGGCGATAAAATTGGAAGACGAAGACTGGATACCCATATTGTCGGTTTTGAAAGATTAGGAGCAACATTTTCTTACAACAGCGATACAGGTTTTTTCGCCCTGCAGGCAGATGAATTAATAGGCTGTTATATGTTGCTGGACGAGCCGAGTGTAACAGGTACAGCCAATATTTTAATGGCTGCGGTTTTGGCAAAAGGTACCACCACCATTTACAATGCGGCTTGCGAACCCTACATACAACAATTGTGCAAAATGCTCGTGCGTATGAGCGCCAACATACACGGTATAGGAAGCAATATGCTGGTAATTACTGGTGTAGAAAAACTAAATGGAACAACTCATACCATGTTGCCAGATATGATTGAGATTGGCAGTTTTATTGGTCTTGCAGCGATGACACAAGGAGATGTCCTCATTAAAAATGCAGCCGTAAATGAGCTTGGTATTATTCCTGAAAAATTTAGACAACTTGGTATTCAGTTAGACATTATTGGCAACGATATACATGTACCATCGCAGGATAAATATGAAATAAATAAATTTTTAGACGGTGGGATAATGACCATTTACGACAACCCCTGGCCGGGCTTTACGCCCGATTTGCTGAGCATTGTTTTGGTAACCGCCATACAGGCACATGGCAGTGTACTCATTCACCAAAAAATGTTTGAGAGCAGATTGTTTTTTACAGACAAGTTAATTGAGATGGGTGCGCAGATTATTTTATGCGATCCCCACCGTGCAGTGGTGATTGGTTTAGAAAGAGAAAAACAATTGCGTGGCATTACCATGAGTAGTCCTGACATACGTGCAGGTGTGGCTCTGCTTATTGCAGCACTAAGCGCATCAGGCAAAAGCACGATACAAAATATTGAGCAAATAGATAGGGGGTACGAAAATATTGATGGAAGACTAAAAGCACTGGGGGCAGATATCGTAAGGATAGCCAATTAGCTAACTTGATAAAGTGCTAATTTGCCAATAGGGTTTCTTATAATTTGAAGAATATTATTCTGGCGATACAAAAAATTTGAGATAAGCATTATAGTTAACTAAAAAGTATTGAAGCCCTATCTTGATACTTGATACTAACATCTTGATACTTTAATATGAACAAAATTCTAATCATAACAGCTCCATCAGGTGCAGGAAAAACATCTATTACAAAATATTTGATGGGGAGATTTCCCGTGCTTACCTTTTCCGTTTCGGCGGCAACAAGGCATGCAAGGGCCACTGAAAAAGATGGCGTGGATTATTATTTTATTAGCGGTGAAGAATTTAAAAAACGAATACAGCAACACGAATTTGTAGAATGGGAAATGGTGTACGAAGGCAAATATTATGGAACACTTAAAAGCGAATTAGAACGAATTTGGAACGAAGGAAAAGTGCCTGTGTTGGATATAGATGTAAAAGGTGCCATACACGTACAACAACAATTTAATGAGGGCACGTTAACCTTGTTTATAGAACCACCATCTGTAAACGAATTAAAAATGAGGCTGGAAGGGCGTGGCACCGAAACGGAAGAGTCTCTAGCAGCAAGGGTAAACAAAGCATCGTATGAATTATCGTTTAAAGACCATTTTGATAAAACAGTTGTAAATGCGGATTTAAGTACTGCTTGTAACGAAGCAGAAAAAATTGTAGCAGAATTTTTGAACAAATAAAATACAATGTATTAAATTTAAAGTATGGAAATTTCCTTATCGGCTGTCGTTGAAATATTTGTTACTCTTCTCTTTATTGGTTTTTTTGCAGGTGTAGAAATAGCTTTTGTTTCTGCCAATAAACTTTCGCTGGAGCTTAATAAAAAGCAGGGTAACTATGCAGGAAAAATATGGGGTAACTATGCAGAACATCCAGCAAGGTTTATAGGAACGATACTGGTTATTACAAATGTTTTGTTGGTTATTTATGGGTTGCTCATTGGTGTTATTTTAAAACCTTTTTGGAACTGGATTTTTCCCAATCCAACTTTTAAATATTCCAGTTTTATTCAGATATTCTTCGAGATAATTTTATCAACTTTTATCGTTCTGTTTGTAGAAGTATTATCAAAAGCATTATTCAGAGCTCGCAACAAGAGCATAATTTACAACGGCGTTATTACTTACGTTGTTCAGACAATCTATTCGATGTTTTCGTGGGTTGCATCTGTATTTGTAAATATTGCAGAGTGGATATTGCAATACATTTTTAATGTAAAAATTACAGATAAAAAAGAGGTGTTTAGCAAAATAGATCTTGAACATTATTTGCAGCAAAATAAAATGCACAACGAAGAAGAACCTTCTGAAATAAACAAAGAGCTTTTTGAAAATGCACTAACCATTGGCGATGTAAAATTGAGGGAGTGCCTTGTGCCACGAAAAGAAATAATTGGTGTGAGCCAAGAGAGTACTTTAGCCGAAATAAAAAATATTTTTATAGAAACAAGGTTGAGTAAACTTGTTATTTATGACAAAAATATTGATAACATTACCGGCTATATACACCAACTTGATCTTTTTAAAAGCCCCGCCACTATACAGGAAATTTTGTTGCCCATACCCACAGTTCCCGAAACCATGAACGCTACAGATTTGATGACAAAATTTAGTAAGGAAAGAAAAACCATTGCATGGGTGATAGATGAATTTGGCGGCACTGCTGGGATTGTAACCATGGAGGATTTGTTAGAGGAAATTTTTGGAGAAATAAGGGATGAGTACGACGATGTAGAAGAATTTACAGACAAGCAACTTTCCGATAATGAATTTATTTTTAGCGGAAGAGTAGAGTTGGATTTTATAACGGAGAAATATGGCCTGGAGTTTCCGGACGATGAAATGGCTGAAACCCTCTCCGGCTTTATTGTGCAACACAATGCGGGCATCCCCAAAGAAAAAGAGCAGATCATTATAGGTAAT
Organism: Ferruginibacter sp.; assembly: GCA_046153805.1. GTDB lineage: Bacteria > Bacteroidota > Bacteroidia > Chitinophagales > Chitinophagaceae > Ferruginibacter. The sequence continues at coordinate 3,451 of JBJXGJ010000144.1, forward strand.
TATGCATTTAATATTCAGAACATGAGCGATACAAGAATTGAAACGGTAAAACTCAATGTCTTAAAACGGTCCTAAAATAACATCTGCGCTCAAAATAAATAGCTCCTGCACCAAATTCTGTTTTTACCTTTGTGTTATGACAATTGGGGCTCACATCACTTCCGAAAATATTGAACAAAACAAATTACTGGAGGCTTTAAAGATACTAGCTCTTAACAACACAGATACTAAAATTATTTTTTTCGCAGAAAAAGTTATTGCAGGTTTACCATTTAATTGTTTACAGATTTCCATTACTCCCCAGCCGAAAAATAAATTATTGTTGTACTATTGGTATAATTATAAACTGCCCAAGTTGCTTACCTGTAATAATGTTGATTCATTTATTGGCCACAACGCACTACCAAATTCAGTTTTAGGTACGAATGGCTTTTTGTTTTTAAATAGTACGCAGTTTCTCAAAGAAAATAATTTGTTTTTTAAAAAACAGTTTAAAAATGCGGCATCTTCCTCAAAAAAAATTTTTGTAACAGACGAGTTTATTGCGGATAAACTCAACAACAAGTTTGAAAATGCAGCTGCTAAAACGGAGACGCTCAACTTTAATGTAAACCTCGGTAAGGTACAGTTTACCTTTAGCGAAAAAGAAGCTTTCAAGCAAGCTAATACAGCAGGATTTGATTATTATTTGTTTCCAGTAAATGCAGCTTCTGCGCGGCACCTTCTCGTTGTTTTAAAAGCATTTTCTCAATTAAAAAGATGGCAAAAAACGGCCATTAAATTGTTGTTGCTTTTTGAAAATAAAATTGATGAAAACCTATTACCCGACTTTAAAAATTATAAATATAGAAACGATGTAACACTATTAAAACAAACACTAGAAAATGATGAAAGTGTAAAAGCTGCAGCATTTGCATTTATTTTTTTGAATGACTATTATAAATTTGATAGTGTACACGCTGCTTTTTTTTATAATGTTCCTGTAATTGCTGCTAAAACAACTGCCAACGAATTCTTATTTGCAACGGCTGTAGCCTACACTGTGATAACCGCAGCAGATGTGGCTTTGCAACTACAGCTTGTTTATAAAAATGAAGCTTATAAAAATTCGCTTACACAACAGGCAACAACTTATCTGCAGAAATACGACACTAATAAGGCATCAAAAAAATTATACGAATTAGTTTCAAATTAATAAACGATCATACCTTTAAAATAAAATACATGAATTTTTCAGCACCCGTAAATATAGATGAAATAGCAACTTTAATAAATGCAACCATTATTGGCGACAATAGAGGAGAAGCAAAAGGGATCAATGAATTAAACAGAGTAGAGGTAGGAGATCTTGCATTTGTAGACCATC
>JBJXGJ010000148.1:0-4313 GCA_046153805.1 Ferruginibacter sp.
CGTTCATGGAAGCATTTCCACAAAGTAAGCAAACCCTTATTCCAGCCTACACCGTTATTACCATCATGTACAATGTGTGGGTTTATGTCACATTTTTTCAATCGAAAGTTGGCGTCACAATTTTTGGCGCGTTACTGGTGGTGTACTACAGTTACGTTGTGCAGTTTTTTGTGAATCTGGGAGTGTTTTTCCTAATACGACCTATTGTTCATTTGCTACCCAAGTTGCATTGACAACACTTAATGTTGATGAATAATAGGCATCGGTTCAGCCCGTTTGCTATCCTGAGTTTGAGACTCAATTCATAAGGAACGTCTTTAGTTTCAAACTAAAGACAGCTTTAAAATTGCCACGCAAATTCCGCGCAACCAGGGGGTTTAACATCCGCACTATTTAGAGGATTTATTTTACCAGCTCAGTTATTATAATTATAGAAGTCTGTATCTTTGAATCTCCATGATCCCAAAAAAGGGTAAGTGTGATTTTCCGAGAGACTTTGTGTAGGGTGGAAACAACCTACATCACCGCAATACGAAATTGCATTTGCAGCATCTACCTAAACAATATTGGAAGCATCTCACAGAAAAATTAATTTAAATTGAAAAATGTTTTGAGCTTTTGTCCAATTTTAAAAATACCAATCGTAATTGGGTTTTAACTTAAAATAATTTAACATGAAAGAGTTTTTATTGATTTTCAGAAACAGTCACAATCCGGATTTTCAACCTTCTGCAGAGCAGATGCAGGAAGAATTTAACGATTGGATGAGCTGGTTTGGTAGCATTGCTGCTCAAAATAAGTTAGCAGACGGAGGCAACCGCTTAGAGATGCAGGGAGCCAAAGTAATAAAGTCCGGCAATGTAGTAACCGATGGTCCTTACACAGAAATTAAAGAGTTTATTCAAGGTTATATTATTGTGAGTGCCGATGATATTGATGGCGCTTTAGAATTAGCAAAAGGTTGTACGATTCTTAAATTGGGCGGCAGTGTAGAAGTTCGTACAGTGCAAGTTCATCCTGCAAATGTTGGCTAAGCTTTGTCATTTCGGCAATAGGAGAAATCTAACAGCCATTTCGTGGGTTATTTTGGGTTTTCCTGTTGTGAAAAATAATGATGAGCCTAATTTTCTATGCAAGAAGAACAATTAATACCACATTTATTTAAAACAGAGTACAGAAAGTTAACAGCTGTACTCTGTAAACTTTTTGGTATTGAGCATATCGAAATTGCTGAAGATATTGTTAGTGATACTTTTCTTTTAGCCACTGAAACATGGCCTTTTAAAGATGTTCCGCCAAATCCTGTGGCCTGGCTATACACTGTTGCTAAAAACAAATCGAAAGATTATTTAAAACGCAACACGCTGTTTGAACAAAAGGTGAAGCATCAATTGCTTTATTCTGGAACAGAACATGAAATAGCTATCGATTTCTCTGATAAAAACATTTTAGACAGCCAATTGCAAATGATGTTTGCGGTATGTCATCCATCTATTTCGGTTGAGGCGCAAATAGGTTTGTCGCTACGTATACTTTGCGGATTTGGGATTGAGGAAATAGCAAACGCATTTTTAAGCAATAAGGAAACCATCAATAAACGCTTGTTTAGGGCAAAAGAAAAGCTAAAAGCCGATGGTGTTAAAATAGAATTTCCTCCAGTATCGGAAATTAATATCCGTATTGATACTGTTTTAACAACATTATATCTGTTATTTAATGAAGGATATTATTCTTTAAGCAGCAGTTTTGCGTTGAGAAAGGATTTATGTTTAGAAGCTATGCGCTTAACGCACTTGCTAACACAAAATTCGTATACCAATAAGCCTTCTGTAGGTTCGTTGCTTGCCTTAATGTGTTTCCACGCTTCGAGGTTTGAAGCCCGCCAAAATTTAGATGGAGAAATGGTGTTGTATGAAGATCAGGATACAAGTTTGTGGAATACGGAACTTATAACTCAGGGCGAGTATTTTCTTATTAGGGCATCAAAACATAAGCATCAATCAAAATACTATTTCGAAGCGGCTATTGCTTACTGGCATACACGTAAAACAAATGAGCCTAAAAAATGGGAGTATGTGTTGCTGCTTTACAATCAGCTTCTAACAATTGAGTATTCGCCCATGGCTGCATTGAACAGAATCTACGCATTATCAAAAGTAGACGGAAAAGAAACAGCCATCGCGGAAGCAGAAAAGCTAGAGATGAATGAAAGCCTTTCTTATCATTCTCTTTTAGGCGATTTATATATGGAAGCAGATAATTCTAAAGCAATTATGCATTTTATTCAGGCAAAGGCATTATCGAAATCTGATGTAGAGAAAAAAATATTCTCTGCAAAGATATTAAAATGTGAAATGGCTTAGTGCCTTCTGCCCTTGCTGGTCTTCTTCTCCAAGCTCTGTGTCTCCACAAAGCTTTTAATTTCACAGTTTTCTAGCCTTTGTTGGTCTTTTGACCAACAAGTAAACTTCTCCAAGCTCTGTGTCTCCACAGAGCTTTTAATTTCACAGTTTCGCTTTGTGAGACACAAAGCGAGGTGACGATGAAAATTATTTTACCAACTATGTCCAAATACCCAAAACTCATTCGTCATTGGGTGTAATTGAAAAATAAGTCAACAATTAAATCAAATCAAAATGGAAAAAATTTATGAAGCAGAAGTGACTACGCTCGCAGGTCGTAACGGTCACGCAAAATCATCTGATGGATTATTGGATGTAGATGTTAGATTTCCCAAAGAAATGGGCGGAGCCGGTGGCGCAACAAATCCAGAACAACTATTTGCAGCGGCTTGGTCAGCTTGTTTTGGTACAAGTGTAACAATTGCAGCAGGAATTGAAAAAGTTAAAATTGGAGAAGTTACTGTAACAGCTAAAATTGGTGTATTACATGATAGCGGTAGTTACGATCTTGGAGCCCACCTCTTAGTCCAAATAAATGATGTGCATTACGATACAGCTAAAAAATTGGTCGAAGCCACTAAATCGATTTGTTCTTATTCCAAAGCCACAAAAGGAAATATCAACGCCATTTATGAAGTGGTACCCAATTAATTAAAAAACGATAAAAATAAATAAACACTCAAATAAACTTTAAAAAACATGGTAACTACTCTAAATTGGTTTGAAATACCCGCTACAGATTTCGAAAGAGCAAAGACTTTTTATGCAAAAGTGTTAGATGCTCAAATTCATGCCGACTCTAATCCTAATATGCAATATGCATATTTACCGTCTGATCCACAAAAAGGCGGATATGGCGGAGCAATTGCTGGCGGTGAAAACTTTGTTCCTGCGATGACCGGTACAACTGTTTACTTAGATGGCGGAAATGACCTTTCAGTTCTATTAGGCAGGGTAGAAAGTGCCGGTGGAAAAGTTATTCTGCCCAAAACTGCTATTGGTGAAAACAGGGGCTTTATTGCACTTTTCATCGACACAGAAGGAAACAAGGTAGGGTTTCATTCAGTGGGTTAATAGAGAGTTCTCCCGTATCTTTGAAAAATAGCTGATAGAAGTGTTATCATTGATATTCCGTGAAGTCAGGTGTTCCCATCTGACTTTTAATTTTAAATTTTGCATATGTAGGTTGGAAACACTCTACACCACCACCATTTATATTGAACGTCTTTAGTTAAAAACTAAAGAAAGCTTTAATAATTGCTTCGCAAACTCCGCACAGTTAGCGGCACATCTTTAAGAAATTTCCCTTATTTCAATATCAAAATTATTGTTCTTTATTTTTGTCTTAGCTCTCAACGCCATTTCTTTTGTTAAAACATAGTAAAACTTAAATCCAGATTTAGAATTGAGTTTGGTCAACGTACTAATCATTCTTTGGTCAATAGTTCCAACTGGTTTTAACGATGTAGTAACTTCCACATTTATAAATACTTCATTTTTTACATAACCGGTTAAGTCTGCAAAGTCTGGGTGACTAGTTTGCTTAGGATGCCATGTCCAACTATCGACAGATGGATATTTTATTTTCAATTCTTCTGCAGCCTTAATTATTAATGCAGAATGTTGAATTTGATTGATGTTCTCATATAAATCCTTTCGGATGGTTTCCAATAGTTTAATTTGAGAGTTTAAGTCTAAAGGAACGTTTTCAGTATGACTTTTTATTTTATCAAACCAATTCGACATTTCATTTATAAGTATAGTTCTCTCTTTTTCGATGTCTAAAACAGTTTGTTTAAAATCATTCATTGTTTAAAGGGTTTGAAGTAAAGTCAGGTGTTCCCGCCTGACTTTTAAATTTTAAAATTTGTGTATGTAAGGTGGATACCCCCTCCCAAGCGCCAGCTTCCA
>JBJXGJ010000153.1:0-8445 GCA_046153805.1 Ferruginibacter sp.
CGAGTTGGGTTGATGATAATTTCACCATTAACTTTAGCCACACGTACTTCCGATAACATTTCTTGAATTGGAATATCTGAAACCGCTAGTGCCGCTGATGCTGCAAGGCAAGCCAAAGAATCTGGCATTACTTCATCATCAGATGAAATAAGTGAAATTAGTACCTGCACATCGCACACATAATCTTCAGGGAATAACGGACGAAGTGCTCTGTCAATTAAGCGTGAAGTAAGGATTTCGTAATCGTTTAAACGAGCTTCTCTTTTAAAGAATGAACCGGGTACACGACCATTTGAAGCAAATTTTTCTTGATAATCAACAGATAACGGAAAAAAGCTTTGACCTTCTTTAGGTTCTTTGTTTGCGACTACTGTTGCAAGTAAAATACAATTTCCCTGGCGCACGGTAACAGCACCATCTGCCTGACGGGCCATTTTGCCCGTTTCGATGGTAACCATTCTTCCACCACCTATATCGAACGTAATTGATTTTGGTTGTAGTAATGACATTTTGATACGATTTGTGGCTGAAACTGTTTATTTCAACACGTTGAAAAGATAGTAGGTATAAAGAATAAATCCCAACGGTAAAAACAGTTGGGAAAAATTAAAAATAAATACATATTGGAAATTATTTACGGAGACCTAATTTTTCAATCAATGCTCTGTAACCAGTAAGATCGTGTTTGCTAAGGTAAGTAAGCAATCTTTTACGCTGACCAACCATAATCATTAAACCACGCTGAGAAGAAAAATCTTTCTTATTGGTTTTAAGATGCATCGAAATGTGGTTGATGCGTTCTGTAATCATTGCTATTTGCCCTTCAATAGAGCCTGTGTTTTTGGCGGTTCCGCCATAAGTTGAGAAAATAGTTGCTTTTCTCTCTAAAGTTAAATGGGACATTAATTTTTTGTTTAAAACGGTTTTGTTTTACTTTTTTCTAATTGAGTGCAAAAGTATAAAATAATTGCTAAATAATGTGGAATATCAAGGTTTTTTTTTGAATATTGCGATGTATGAGTGTACGATTTGCAATAATAGGATGTGGCAGAATTGGCAAACGCCATGCTGAACAGATAATAAAAACAGGAAAACTGGTAGCCATTTGCGACATAAATATAGAAAAATGCAACGAATTTGCTATAAACTATCATGCAAAACCCTATTATTCATTGGAGCATTTGCTAGAGAATGAGCCTGATTTATCTATCATAAGTATTTGTACGCCAAATGGTTTACATGCAACACAAAGCATAATGGCACTTCAAAAAGGTATTCATGTTTTATGTGAAAAGCCACTTTGTATTGCTGTTAAGGATGGTGAAAAAATGATACAGGCCGCGAATGAAGCAAAAAAAAAACTATTTGTAGTAAAGCAAAACCGTTACAATCCTCCTATCGTTTTTCTAAAAAAATTAATTGAGGAAGGTAAACTAGGTGAGATATACAGTTTTCAGATAAACTGCTTTTGGAACAGACCAGCGGAATATTATACGGATTGGAAAGGCACAAAAAATTTAGATGGAGGCTCACTTTATACCCAGTTTAGCCACTTTATAGATTTACTTTACTGGTTTTTAGGAGCTGTGAAAACGGTAAATTCCACCATAAAAAACTTTGCGCACCCAGGTATAGAAATTGAAGACACGGGTGCGGTAATTTTTGAAATGCAAAACGGCGCCATTGGCACGCTTAGTTACACAGTAAACAGTTTTATGCAGAATATGGAAGGCTCATTTACTGTTTTTGGGGAAAATGGTACGGTAAAGGTTGGTGGGCAATATTTAAATGAATTAGAATATTGTAGTGTGAAGGATGCAGAAGTACCAACATTGCCTAAAGGAAATACTGCTAATGGCTACGGTTTTTATCAGGGCAGCATGAGCAACCACGATAAGGTGTATGAAAATATAGTAAAAGCCTTGGAAGATCCGAGCCATAATTTTGCCTCAGGCGAAGAAGGGCTAAAAACAGTAGAAATCATTGAGAAAATATACCTGAATAAATAATTTGAAAACAATCTTACACATAGTTGGTAACCGCCCACAGTTTATAAAGCTGGCGGTTTTACACAGTGAACTTGCAAAAGATACAGGTATTGTTCAAAAAATTATTCATACCGGGCAGCATTATAGCTCAAACATGAGCGATATTTTTTTCAGTGAATTGCAGATTCCGTTACCTGATGTAAATTTTAATATTCAACACAACTCTCCGCCTATTTTTATAGGGAATGCCGCGGAGTCGCTCTATAATTACTTTTTAAGGGAACAAAATGCAGTTGCTTTTACATACGGAGATACAAATACCACCCTAGCTGCTGCTATGGCAGCCAAAAGATGTTCGCTTCCATTAATTCATTTTGAAGCCGGGGTAAGAACTCACGACAACAGCATGCCCGAGGAAACGAATAGGATCATTACTGATAGGCTTGCAGATGTAAACTATTGTTGCACCGAATTTAATTTGCAAACCATGCAACAGGAAGGCTATGGAGATGCGTTTCCCTCAGAAGCACTACTTACGGGCGATTTAATGCTTGATGCATTTTTAAAGACCCCTTCTGCTAAAACCAACATAACAGATCACCAAAAATATATTGTTTGCACAATACACAGAGAAGCAAATCTTGCCAACAGACAAAAACTTACAAACATAATTGCTGCCTTAAATAAAATACATGAACACGTTCCAGTTGTTTTGCCATTGCACCCACACACAAAAAAACGATTAGATGAATATGGATTGACGCCAAATTTTAATTTGTTACAACCGCTCGGTTATGCTGACATGAAAGCACTGCTTAGTGGGGCTGAATATATTATAACCGATAGCGGCGGCACCAGCAGAGAAGCTTATTTTTTAAAGAAAAAGTCTTTAGTAGTAATGGATAAGCCTTTTTGGCCTGAGATTATGAACGCCAATTGTAGTATTCAAACAGCAGCAGAAAAGGATGCCATCATAACCAACTTTCATTTGCTGCCACAATTACAACCAATCTTTACAACAAATTTATTTGGCACAGGCAGTGCTGCTGAAAATATTCGAAAGCACTTAACAGTTTATCTTGCACAATAAATAAACTGATTTATAAAAATATGCCTGCAAAAACAATTACTGTTTCAGTTATATCTGATCTTACTACTGACCAAAGGGTAATAAGAATTTGCGCAACGTTACGAAAAATGGGTTTCAACGTATTTGTAATTGCCCGGGCGTTTAACGACAGTTTACCATTAGATGAATATCCTTTTACAGCAACAAGAATAAAGTGCCATTTTAGAAAAGGAATTTTGCAGTATGCCGAGTTTAATTTAAAACTGTTTGTAAAATTACTTTTTTGCAAAACAGATTATTTTCTTGCAAATGATTTGGATACTTTAATTCCTAATTACATCATTTCAAAACTTAGACGTAAAAAACTTATTTACGACACCCACGAATATTTTACCGGTGTGCCAGAACTGAAGCATTCACATTTAAAAAGAAAGATTTGGAAATTTTTTGAGAATTGGATTTTCCCAAAACTTAAAACTGTTTACACAGTAAACAATTCTGTTAGGGACAAATATGCTGAGGAATATGGCAACAAAATAGCTGTTGTAAGAAATGTACCAGTAACCGAAAATGTGATCCCTATTGCTAAGCCTGAAAACTGGAAGAATAAAATAATTTTAATGTTGCAGGGCGCGGGTATTAATGAAGGACGTGGTGGTATAGAATTGTTGGAAGCAATGAAATATTTGCCGGAAAATTATTTGCTGGTTTTTATTGGCGGCGGCAACCAATGGGAACATATTAAAAAGAAGCGGATTGAATGGGAACTTGCAGGCAAAGTTGACATGATAGAAAAATTGCCGCCATCAAAACTAAAAAAATATACGAGCCTTGCTACAATTGCTTTTAGTTTAGATTCGTTTCATGATTTGAACTGTAGATACAACTTACCAAATAAAATATTTGATTACATGCATGCCGGCGTGCCAGTAATTGCAACGGCTATACCGGAAGTAAAATACATAGTTGAAAAATACAATTGCGGCATTTGCGTGGATAGCAATGCGCCGCAAACCCTTGCTGATGCAGTTTTAAACCTGCTGGCAGACAAAGAAACTTATTTGAATTACAAGCAAAACTGCATAAATGCTGCGAAAGAACTTTGCTGGGAAAATGAAAGTGTGCAGTTAGAAAAAATATACACTCCCTATTTGTGAGCGACAAACATCTTCATATAGTAATGCACGATGTGCCATGGCCGGCTGATTTTGGGGGCGTGGTTGATCTATTTTATAAGTTAAAATCATTGCACGCAGCAGGTTTAAAAATACATTTACACTGTTTTTTAAACAAAAGACCAAAACAGGAAAGCCTCCAGCAGTATTGCGAAACAGTAAATTATTATAAAAGACAACAGCTAACTGCACTTTCGTTAACCATTCCTTTTGTTGTAAATAGTAGAAAAAGTGACCTCTTGTTGCTAAACCTGCAAAAAGACAACCACCCTATTTTATTTGAAGGCATACATTGTACGTATTATCTGTACAGAAATAAGTTAAAGGGTCGAAAGATTTTTTTGAGATTACACAATGTAGAGTATCGATATTATGAACAGCTCGCAAAACATGAAAACAATTTCCTGAGAAAAATCTACTTCAAACACGAAGCTAAACTGCTGAAAAAATATGAAAGGGCTATTGCTAACGAGGCACAAATTATAACGGTAAGTACACACGATGCTAAATTGTATGAAAGAGAATTTGCAGCAAACAACATTATTTTTTTACCAGTTTTTTTGCCTTACGAGCATGTAAGCAGCCTTGAAGGCGCAGGGAAATATTGTTTGTATCATGGAAATTTGGCCATCAACGAAAATGAAACGGCAGCGCTTTGGCTGATGGAAAAGATGTTTAATACGCTGCAAATTCCATTAGTTATTGCTGGCCGAAATCCATCAAAAAGGTTGAAAGAAGTGACCGAAAAATACCCTTTTGTAAGTGTTGTAGCAAACCCGACAGAAAAAAATATGCAGTTGTTAATAAAACATGCACAAATAAATGTGTTGCCATCATTCAACAAGACAGGGGTAAAATTAAAATTGTTAAACGCACTTTACAACGGTCGCCATTGCATTGTAAATAATGCAGGAACGGAGGGCTCTGGGTTAAACGAACTATGTATAATTGCCGAAAACGACGTCTCCTTTATACAACAGATTTCTGTGCTCTTTAAAGAAAATTTTACCCTAAAAGAAATGCAGCGCCGAAGCACTGCATTAAAAAATTTATACAACAACAAACAAAATGCCCAATTAATTATTGATATGTTACCGTAGCATTGTCCCACACTTTTCCATTTTCTGTTTTGATGGTACGTGCAGGAAATTTGTTTATCACCACATAATCGTGCGTAGCCATTACGATGGTAGTTCCAAAATCTCTGCATATATGAAACAATAACTGCATTATTTCATCGCTTGTTTCGGGGTCTAAATTACCGGTAGGCTCATCGGCCAATATTAATTTTGGTGAATTTAGCAACGCCCTGGCAACATCTATACGTTGCTGTTCTCCGCCACTTAATTCAAAAGGCATTTTAAAACCTTTGGTTTTTAAATTCACTTTCTCCAATACATCTGCAATTTTATCGTCCATTAGCTTTTCATCTTTCCACCCGGTTGCACGCAAAACAAATTTCAAATTTTCATTTACATTTCTGTCCGTCAGCAATTGAAAATCCTGAAAAACAACACCTAGGTTTCTCCTTAAAAACGGGATTGTTTTCCATGTAAGTTCTTTTAAGTTATGACCTACAACCCAACCCTGACCTTCAGTTAGTTGAAGATCGCCATACAATGTTTTTAGCAAACTGCTTTTACCGGTACCGGTTTTGCCAACCAGGTAAACAAATTCTCCCTTATCTACAGAAATATTTACATCACCCAAAATAAGCGTTTCGCTCTGGTAAATATTTACTCCTTTTAATTCTATAATTGATTGAGACATTTATATAAAAATTTTATTGATAATGACCTTTTAAAGAAAATACTATTATTTTGTTTACTTCAACTTTATAAACAATTCTGTGTTCTGAATTTATTCTTCTACTCCAATAGCCCTTGAAATTTGCTTTTAAAAGTTCAGGCTGGCCTATTCCGTCAAAAGGAGTGTTGGCAGTATTCTCAAAACTGCGTATAATTTTTTTATGTTCTTTACATCGTTTTTTACAAACCAACCTAAGTCAAGCCAGGCCTTTGGCATAAATTCAATATTATACATTTAAAAACTTCTTTAATTCTTTTAAACTTAGTGGGGTAGCCTTTGTTTTTTTTGTTTCATATTCTTCAATGCTTTTTAATATTGTAGGATTTGTGATTTCATTTACAGGAATCGCTTTAGATTTTTTGATAAATGAAATACTTTTAAAAAACTCTAATGCAAACTCTGCTTTATTATCCTGAACATCTAACATTATTTTCATTGTGACAATTTTTTATAAAGGTATTGAAGTAAATAAAAGTAATGAATTTTTTACAATGCAGTCCTATGTATTTGCTGTTAAATAATAAGCAATATATGTGGATAACTATATTTGTAGTTATAAAACTAACTTTATAGTTTTATGCTATCAAATCAATAAAATGATAAAGCAACTCACAAAAGCTGAAGAACAAATAATGCAGGTTTTATGGAAACTGGACAAAGCATTTTTAAGAGAAATAATTGATGCGCTTCCAGAGCCGAAACCCCACAATAATACAGTGGCAACGGTCATCAAAATTTTAACCGAAAAAGAATTTATAGGAGTGACGGTGTTTGGGCGTATGCACCAGTATTATGCACTCGTTGGCAAAGATGCTTACAGCAAAGCCACCATGAAAACTTTTGTAAAAGGTTATTTTGAAGGAAGCTTTAGCAATGCAGTTTCGTTTCTGGTGAAAGAAAATAATTTAAGTATTGGCGATTTAGAAATGTTGCTGAAAGAATTAAAAAAGAAGTAGTAGCCTCCCCTAACCCCTCCAAGAGAGAGGAACGTCCGTAGCGATGATTGAATATGATCTAGTTATTATTTAAAAAATTTTATGTTAGTATTTTCCTATTATCTGTTAAAAATAATTATTTGCTCCGCGGTGTTATTTGGGTACTATTGGTTTTTTCTGCGCAACAAGGTTTTTCATGCGTACAACCGATTTTACTTGCTAGCCATAGTGGCGTTGTCCATTTTTTTGCCAATGGTTAAACTAGATATTCTTTATGCCCATACCGATAAAACACAGGTAATAAAAATGCTCCAGATTGTAAATGCAAGTGAGGAATACATGGATGAGATTATAATTGGCGCACCTGCCAAAGCAACCATAACTTTGGTGGATGTTTTGCCTTTTGTCTATCTGCTGGTAAGTGTTATACTTTTGATAATGCTTTTACAAATGCTCAGTTCCATTTTTGGTTTATTGAAAAAGCACGAAAAAATAGCCATAGAAAATATTCAATTTATAAATACAGATGGGGCAAGAGGAACACCATTTTCGTTTTTCAAGTTTATATTCTGGAACAAACAAATAGACATAAACAGCCATAGCGGAAACCGAATATTTAAGCATGAAATAGCCCATGTACAGGAGCGGCACAGTTGGGATAAAATGTTTATAAACCTTTTATTGATTGCATTTTGGAGTAACCCCATTTTTTGGTTGATAAGGCGTGAGCTTAGTATGATACACGAATTTATTGCCGATAAAAAGGCAGTGGGAGATGGTGATACAGCCTCCTTTGCGGCAATGATACTTCACGCAACCTACCCACAAAAAAACTTTTACATCACCAATAATTTTTTCTATTCACCCATAAAAAGAAGACTTATGATGCTTACAAAAAACCAACACCCACGCATGAATTATATCAGTCGGTTACTTGTGTTGCCGCTTTTGGTTATTGTGTTTGGCGCCTTTACTATTAAGGTTGCAAACAATATTGGTAAACCAAACGATACCGGAAAATTAAATCGCAAAATTGTAGTTGTAATTGATGCAGGACATGGAGGACAAGATGCAGGCGTTAGCCAAAATGGAATTAATGAAAAAGATTTAGCACTTGAGCTAGTTTCTACAATAAAGAAACTTAATTCAGATAAAAATATTGAAATTATACTTTTAAGAGAGACAGATGTTTTTATAGATGTGAAACAAAAAGCTGTTCTGGCAAAATCTCTTAATCCCGATTTATTTATTTCTGTACATATAGATGCAACAATAGAAAAACTGAGAAATACTAAAACAGGAATGAGTGTATGGATATCAAACGATGATATTTTTAATAGCAAAAAGAGTAGAGTGTTTGCTTCATTTATTATCAATGCTTTCCAAAATAACTACGGCTTACCTGTAGTTGCAAATCCTTCTCAAAGAACCCAAGGAATATGGACTATAAAAGCTAATGATTTTCCGTC
>JBJXGJ010000176.1:0-12364 GCA_046153805.1 Ferruginibacter sp.
ACTTACTTGAAGAAAGGGCGGTACCCGACAATAAAAAGTAAGAGGAGTTGAGCCAAGCACAGAGATAGTAAAACCGAAGCCCTGCAAAAGAAAAATGGTATTATCACAATCGTACCACGTTGCAGACCTCATTATTCTAACAAACCGCCGTATGCCGAACGGCACGTACGGTGGTGTGAGAGGACAGTAGGGGAAATAATCCCCTACTTCCTACTCGATTTTATTAAAATTCAATCAAAGGTAAATACGCAGCAATGTTAAAATAATATTGGTGCTTTTTATTTACAGTCTTCACAAATACCTGTAACTACCATAGCAGCTTGTTGTTTGCTAAAATTCTTTGGAAGTTTTACTTCGGGCACTGTTACTTCATCCAGACAAATTGTTTTATCGCAGTTGCTGCAAATAAAGTGTACATGGTCGTCGTGGTGATGGCCCTGTTCACAATTGTGCTTGCAAAGTGCATATAATATGGAATTGTCTGTTGTAGGGATCTGGTGGATAATTCCTTTTTCTACAAAAGTCTGCAATGTTCTATATACAGTAACCCTGTCGAAAGCAGAGGCGGTATTTTTTTCAATATCTGCATGTGCCAATGCCCCGTCTGTTTCTAAAAAAAGGTCCAGTATTTTTCTCCTGCTTTCAGTTATACTTAAGCCTGATTGTCTTAGAATGTCAGGTTGGGTTTTCATAATCATTTTGTAATTAGGTAGGGGAGTTGCTAAAGCCGGTCATAAATCTTGTATGATCTACTTTTTCTTTAAGTACACCTTTAATATCGTTTAATAATTTTTGTACCTCTTCTTCTTTTAGGCCATCGTAAATGCCCCGTACTCGCCTGTACCTGTCTACAAGTGCAAAAAACTGGGTATGTATGAATTGGTCAGCTATATTTTGCGTGCTGTCGGGTTTTTGGTTATCAATGATATAACCTACCCTTGCCATTTTATAAAGTGAGTCTTTATTACCAGTTACAAAAAGCCAGTTTTTGTTTACAGCACCGGTGGTTACAGGTGCATTGCTAATGGAGTACGATCCGTCGGTATTTTTAATAAGTTCATTGTTTATCATCTTTTGTTCATAAGCTTTTAAAAGCGGCAGACTGTCAACCTCAGGCATACAGGTATGAGAAAGTATCAGAAAATCGTTTTCATTTTTATATGCATCATAAACCCTGCGCATGTTGGCATTCATTTTTGGGCAAATTCCTTTACAGGTCGTAAAAAAATATTCTACTATATAGACTTTGTCGTCTGTTTCTTTTTGCGAAATTATTTTACCGTTGTGGTCGGTAAAACTGAAAGCGGGAACTGCGGGATTTATCACCTGCAGTGGCGACGCATCAAAATCATAATCCTTCATAATAAAGAAATAAAACACCCCGAGTAAAACGGCAAAAAAAAGTATATAGAATTTTAATTTTTTATTCAATTTCATTTAAACTGATTTGTTTATAGTGAGATAAGGCACTCGTTTTTTCGCAAAAAAATATATATCCTCTTTTTCACTAAAACGGTGTAGTAAAGGTACAAACCAAAAAGGCAATACTTCGTTAACACTTTAAAATAATTGCAACCTTATTGCAATAATTGTATATTTGCAGTTCAAATATGAACCTTAAAGTAAACTGGGACGGTTTGGGAATAGCTACTTCGCTTGCGTGTGCAATACATTGCATCGTCCTTCCATTGGTGCTTACAAGTTTGCCGTTATTTGGGGTAAATATTATTCACAATATATTTTTTGAATGGGGAATGATAGCACTTGCATTTGTTGTAGGCGTTTATGCACTTGTTCATGGGTTTAAAACGCACCATAGAAATTCCATTCCCGTTTTTTTATTTGTGGCAGGCTTTATTTTACTTATTAGCAAACAGTTTTTTCTAACTATAGAAGGCTACTTTTTAATACCGGCAGTAATTTTAATTATAAGTGCTCATTATTATAATTACAGGCTTTGTACAAGGAATAAATGCAGCTCTGCACACCATACGCACTAGGGTAATTTAAAAATGTTTATTTGGATAATTTACACCAAAGTAATTATGCGTTATCTTTATTTCTTCTATAATATTTACAATTTATTTGCATGAAAATATTAGCGTTTATAACTTTGGTGCTTTTTTCAGGTGTTAATGGTTTTGCCCAAACACCGGATGACGTAATTATTAGAAATGCCATGAGCCAACAGACGGCTGCATGGAACGCCGGTAATATTGATCGTTTTATGGATACTTATTGGCAAAACGATTCGCTCTTGTTTATTGGTAAAAACGGGCCAACTTTTGGTTGGGAAAATACCCTAAAAAATTATAAAAAAAGCTACCCAGATACCGCTGCTATGGGTAAGTTAAGTTTTGAATTGATTGCTGTAAAAAGACTGTCTGTACTGTATTATTCCGTGGTTGGTAAATGGCAACTCACAAGATCTATGGGCAATGTGGAAGGTGCCTTTACATTGTTGTTTAAAAAGATAAAAAAGAAATGGGTGATTGTACACGATCACAGCAGTTAATTTATCCCGCAGACAAATCACTCCAACTTTATATTTCAACTTTGTCCCACTTTTTTTTAATGTGCCTGTAAAGCAGATAACAACCTCCCGTAAACAAAACATAGTAAATGATATTTTTTAAAGATGGAGCAGCTTCAAACAGACCCATTTTTAAATAAAGGCCTACAAAAATATTAATGAGCAGCCATAAAATAATTAACGATACGGTCTGCATAATTGTAACCAAAAAGAGTCTTGTGTTATCTTCCATTCCCATACAATGAAGTTACTACCCAAGAAACAATTTTCAAATTTGTGGTATTCCTATTTTAGAAAAATAAAAAAGAATTGTAAGCGTAACATTTACAAGTCTATTTTATGAGAAGGTTTTTAAAAGCTGTACTGTCGCCGTTAAAAACATTAAAGTCAACATTGGTTCTAATGCCGGTAACATGACCAGTTTCGTTGTGTTGCCAAAATACCCAATTGCGTTGAATGCGGGGTTTTTCTTTTTCCAGATAATGAGCCACCCACAACGGATAATCATCGAACCTACCTGCAAGAAATGTGTTGTAAAAACCAATATTGCTGTATATGATCGGTTTCACTTTGTATCTTTTCTCCACAAGTGTGAGCCAGTCTTCAACCCGTTGCTGCAAATCAAAAACAGATGCACCGTTTGCCTGCTCAATATCCAGCACCGGCGGTAGGTCACCCTTTTTTAAATACACGGTTTCCACAAAATGGGCAGCCTGTAGTTTACCGCTTTTTGATCCTGTAAAAAAATGGTATGCACCCCTTGGTATTTCTGCATCTAATGCATGGCGCATGTTGTTGCGGTATTGCGCATCTACAAGGTCTGTACCTTCAGTTGCTTTCATAAATGCAAAACCTATTGCCACATTTTTCACTTTCATTTGCTTCACATCTTCCCACGAAATGTCTTGTTGGTGGCCGCTTACGTCGATCCCATGTATTTGGTAATTTACAGGCATGTAAATGCCAAATTCCTTATAGAGTACAAAAGAAGGTTTAAAAAATTTGTCTTTTAAATAATAGGCAATGATGGATAGTGTAATTAAAAAAACAATGGTAAAAAATATTTCTTTACCAAAACCCTTTGCTTTTTCTGCCATAATTTTTTTGGGAAACATGGAACGTGCAAAAATTAATGCCGCTCTTTAAACATTATTTTGTGTTACAATTTTCCGGTTATTTCTTCGCTCATTGGTTTTGTACCACTGTCAAATTTCGAAATAATATTGCCGTTTTCATCCAGTAAAAACTTATTAAAATTCCATTTTATTTCTGCATCAAGCACACCGTTTTCTGCTTTGCTGGTAAGCCATTTGTAAATAGGGGCCATGTCACTTCCCTTCACAGATATTTTTTCTGCCATGGGAAAAGTTACGCCGTAATTTTTTTCGCAAAAAGTTTTTATTTCTGTGTTTGTGCCTGGCTCTTGCCCACCAAAATTATTTGCTGGAAACCCAACGACTACTAATTTGGTTTTGTATTTTTCATAAAGCATTTCCAGCTCTTTGTATTGTGGTGTGTACCCACACTCCGAAGCAGTATTTACAAGCAATATTTTTTTGCCCTTAAAGTCTGCAAAATTGATGGTACTTCCATCGAGTGCTTTAACAGAAAATGTGTGGATAGATGTTGCTGTTGCAGGAATTTCATTTGTACTCATAGTTGCTTTTGTTGGGTTATTTTGTGCCTGTGTGCAGCTCGTAAAAAGAATAACTGCTGTAATAAATTTTATCATTTTTTTTTAAAGTTAGGTTGAAAAAGCTCGTTATTGTTTTTCATAAGCACCTATATCTGGTAATCCTATGTTTCTATTATTGTCGTTAAGGTCTTTTAAAAGCGGCGTTGTTATTCCCTTATTTATACCAGGTGCCGAACCGTTTTTTGTTACCCTAAAATCGTAATACTGGTTGGCTGCATCGATGCTATCAAAAGACGGATTTATATTTTTAATGGACTGGGTAAATACCGTGTTGGTTGGGTCAGTTGTTACACGATACGTGCAATGATCTATATTTACACTAACAGCATTGTTTCCGGTTCTAATTACTTCCAACTCATTCGGTACAAAGCCCGCATCGCCATAAATAATACAATTGCGCAACGTTGCAGTAAGTGGTACTGGCTGGTTGCTAGCATCTATATCAGATAAATAAGCGGCCGGCTTTTGGTGCAAAACAAAGTTGTTTGAATAGGCCACAACCGTGCAATGTGTGAAGGAATAAGTTCCCCCTTTTTCTACGCAAATATTTCTGGCATTGTTACTAAACAAACAGTTTTCGGCAAGTACGTTGCTGTTTTTGCAAAGCAAACCTGCATCAAAGGCGTTGTTTATTACACTTTGTTTTAAAGCTAATTTTGGATTTCCATTTACTGAAGGCTCTAGTACGACAACTGCCTGGTAAGCATTTTTTACAGTTGTAAACTGCAATAAATTGTCTTTACTGGTAGCTCTAAAATAGATACCCGGCCACGATGCGGGGAAGTTTTTGTAAGGATTATCAAGTCTGTCTCCGGTAAAAATGATGGGCTGTGTTTTGGTGCCGTTACAAACTAATTTACCATCAACAATAATGGGTGCGTTTGCATGGCAGTAAATTTTGACACCTTCATTTATGGTGAGCGTTCCTGTACTCGCTATTTGTAAACCATCCAAAATAACATACGGTAGGTTATTGGTAAATGTTACATTACTTGCTACAAGTCCATTACGAATAAAAACAGCATTTTGGCCAAAAGCCTGCAGTTGGACGAATTTTGTAAGACCGTTATAATTTATAGAAATACTGTCGTTTATTATAAATGGAAGGTTTGCCGTTGTTGGGTTTACGGTAACAGTTACAAAAACATAAATACTGTCGTTGGCGGCAATTTCCAAATTATTTATTTCGGCGGCAGCCAGGCCATTTACATTCATTTTGTATGGCGAAGTGATACCGCCGCCCAGTTTTATTTTTGACAGTAATAATTTTTGATCGTTGTTGTTTAAGATTTTAAATGATTTTGTTATTGAGCCTGTAACAGTAAAAACAGTATCAAATTTTAGGCTGTCCGCAGATAAGCCGAGCGTTGCATCAGCTCCCGTAATAAAACTTTCTTTTTTGCAGGCCGTAAAAAAACCTGTGCAAAAAAGTAATCCAATAAATATTACCAATAAATTTCTCATTATAACAAATCTACTACGAATTATTTACTTGCAGTTGCAAGTGTGGCAATGCTTATTTTTATTCCTTTAATTTGGTTTATTACCTGTGCACATGCGTCAAGCGTAGCGCCGGTTGTAATTACATCATCTACTAATAAAATGTGTTTGTTTTCCAGTATAGATTTATCTGTTACTTTAAAACTGTCAAATACATTATCCCATCTTTCTGTACGGTGTTTTTTTGTTTGGGTTTCTGTAAATCGAATGCGCACTACATTTTTTGTAAGTACTGGTATGTTCATGGTATTTGATAAACCATTGCAAACAATATCTGCCTGGTTAAAGCCCCGCTTATATTCCTTTTCGGCAAACAGTGGCAGTGGAATTAAATAGTCAATATTTTTAAAACGATCGGTACTTACCATGCTGTTCCCCATCATTTCGCTTAAATAAATGCCGGCGTCTTTGTTGCCTTTGTATTTTAGGTCGTGTATTAAATTTTGTACAAGTTCCCCTTTTGAAAAATAAAAGCCACTTGTTGCCGCTACGATGGGTAACCTGCCTATAAAAATTCTTTCTATTGGGTTGTTAGGGTATTTTTCAAACTCGGTGTGTGGCAAGTCGTTTATGCAACGCAAACACAACAGTTCATGGTCGGGCAATAAATCGCTGCCACAACCAATACATAGGTGTGGGTAAAAAAGATGTGCAGCAGTTTTAAGTAATGTTTTAAGCAATTAGAATTGTTTTCTATCTCCTTAAAATTAAAGATAATTTGTGAATAGTTCACTTCCTTTAAACAAAAACGCATCGTGTCGGGATGCGTTTTTGTTTGATATTTATCTTGTAGCTGTTGGCAACGGTTTATCCCTTTTTAGCATTTCATCTCTGTTGGCAATATCCCATGCAGTGTGAAAAATCATACGCACCCTTTTTTCGTACAGGTCAAAATTAATTTTATCAACAGTGTCAGTTGGTTTGTGGTAATCTGCTTTAAGCATTCCGTCGTAAAAAAACAATACAGGAACACCTTTGCGGGCAAAATTGTAATGATCACTTCTAAAATAAATTCGGTTTACATCATTGGGGTCATCAAATTTATAATCCAGCACAAGCTTGGTGTATTTATTATTTGCCGCTTCGTTTATTACAGGCAGTTCGCTGCTCAACTTATCGTGCCCTACAACATATACATAGTTTAACGTATCGGCTATTTTTCTTTCGGTGTCAATTCTTCCTACCATATCTGTATTTAAATCAACCGAGGTTTTATCTAACGGGTAAACAGGATGGTCGCTGTAATACTCGCTGCCCCACAATCCTTTTTCTTCTCCGCTCACTGTCATAAATACGATGGTGCGGCGTGGTCTGTTGCCTTCTGCTGCTGCTTTTGCAAAAGCTTCTCCCATAGCAATTACACCACATGTTCCGCTGCCATCATCATCTGCGCCATAATAAATTTTACCGTCACGCTTGCCTAAATGATCGTAGTGACCGGTAAGAAAAACGTATTCATCTTTTTTATCTGTACCCTCAATAATACCTATAACATTGCTGGCGTTTATGATATTTCTTTTTTTCTTAAAAAAATAAGAAATATCGGTTTTGCCTTCTTTTGGCTGGGGCGAAAAAGTATTTTTTGCCTTTGCATTTACAATAGCAGAGTCAAACAACACGGGGAAAATACTTTTTGCATAAGCATGAGAAATAAGGGCGTAATTTAATGCTCTTGGGTTGGTAGATGGTAAACTCTCAAAATTTACACCACCACTCATGTTGTTATCTACCTGGCGCTTCGAAAAATTTTCTGTAGCAGGGTTTACCATTAAAACACCCACAGCACCTCTTGCTTTTGCAGCATCTAGTTTTTTACCAATTCCAGGGAAGGTCCATGCAGAAGTTTTGCCGGACGCATCAATAAAGTATTTTCCATCTTTTTTTGGTTCTCCTAAAAAAACCACGACCACTTTACCTTTTACGTTAATGTTTGCATAATCGTTATAGGCTACATCATCAATACCATAACCTGCAAATACCAGTTTGTTAGATCTAAATTTTGCATTGTCGTTGGATGATAATGGTATTAAAAAATCTTTTCCATTTTCTGCATTAATGCCATTTATAGACAGGGTTGGCACCATGGCAATACTATCTTGCGTAAGCGGATAAAATTGCTGGTAACTGTTCATTCCTGTAGGCTTTTTAAGCCCCATTCTTATAAATTCATTTTCAATATAAGCCGCTGCTTTGCGTTGGCCATCTGTGCCGGTTTCTCTGCCCTCAAATTCGTCGCTTGCAATAATAGTAAGGTGTTTTCGTAATTGAGAACCGGTAATATTTTCAGCATATTTAGCTGAAAGATCCACTTGTGCAAATGATTGCATACAGATAACGGCAAGTGGTAAAAAGAATAGTTTCTTCATTAAAGTTGATTTGTTTTTTGATAATTTATGGAAATAGTGGAAAGGGAAAAATGGAAATTACATACAAGGAAAAAAAGAAGCTGCATTTAATATTTTATTCATCCCCATCCTTATTCATCCCCACCGCAATCTTATCTACCCTCAACGCATGCCTCCCACCTTCAAAGGCGGTTGCTAAAAAAGTATCTACCATTTGTTTGGCAACTTCCAGTGTTACAAACCTTGCGGGTATGCAAAGAATATTTGCATTGTTGTGCATGCGTGCAAGCGAAGCAATTTCGTTTTCCCATGCAATGGCCGCACGAATGTGTTGGTGTTTGTTGGCAGATATAGCTACACCGTTTGCACTGCCACATAATAAAATGCCACAACAATATTCTTTGCTTTCCACTGCATTGGCTACCGGGTGTGCAAAATCAGGATAGTCAACAGAATCGGCGCTGTAGGTACCGAAATCACGGAACGCAATTCCTTTTTCATCTCTTAAATAATTTACCAGTTTTGCCTTGTATTCAAAGCCTGCATGGTCGCTGCCAATAGCCAATGGTTTTGTAAGATCGAAATGCATAATTTATAATTCAAAATTAATAGTTAGTAGTTAACTCCATTCCTTTTCTTCCTTCTCTTTTTGCTTATCTACTCGTTTACAAATAACAATACTTATTTCATATAAAAGTAATAATGGAACTGATACAATAATTTGGCTTGTCCAATCTGGTGAAGGTGTTATTATCGCAGCTAGAACAAGAATTATGATGAAGGCATACTTTCTGTAATTCTTCAAAAAAGAAGCTGTAATCAATCCGATTTTGCAAAGCACATAGGCCATTACGGGGAGTTCAAAGGCAATTCCACAGCCTAATAGTAGGTTGTTCAAGGTATCAATATAATCATCTAAAGTAGGCCGATAAATATAAGCACCCGTTGTACCTAATTTAAAACTGCCTAAAAAATTAAAAGTGAAAGGAGCTAATAAAAAATAACCAAACGCCGCACCTAGAAAAAAACACAAGGAAACCCATAAAATACTGCCACGGGAATATTTTACTTCTTTTGCAGAAAGCGCAGGTTTTATAAAACGCCACAGTTCCCAAAATAAATACGGGAAAGCTACGATAAGACCGCCAATAACAGCTATTGAAATGGCAGACATAAATGGCCCGCTTACTGTGTTACCTTGTAATTCAATATTTACTGCCGGCATACACAATGCCTCGCCAAGGTGAAGCCAATGGCTAAAATCGCATAGGGCACGGTAACTTATAAAGGTAGATCTGGCAGGTGCGTAAACAATATTATCAAAAACCCAGTCTATTTGTGTAAAAATAGCAATAACGACCACGAGCCACACCAATACAGCCCTTACCAAATGCCACCTCAATGCTTCTAGGTGATCTACAAAGCTCATTTCTATACCTGCATCATTTCCTAATTTTCGTAAGAAAGATGCTTTGTTTTCTATTGTTTCAGCCACTGATCGCTTGGTTTAAATTGATGCCGTAAAGATAATACACAACATACCAAACAATTATTGTTTGCCTTTATGTATTTGTTTTTAGCAATACATAAAAATAGAACCATAAAAGAAGCCCCCGTAGAAACGGGGGCTGTTTACCAAAACTAACTGCTTATGAGAAATTTGAATTGTTCGTTATTATAAAAACATAATTGCAAATTAGATGCCAAGAATTTTGCTGCTTTGTTAAATAATTGTAAACTAAATTAGTTTGCCTCAACGCCTACTATATTCGATTTAAAACTGGGTAAAAAAAATTTCTCCACTATCTTCCCCAACGGATAGAGTTAGCCTCTTAGTTTTGAGGCAGCGGCTTAAATTGATTTTATTTTTGCGACGTTAATTTCTCGGCATTTTCTGCAAATTGCAGGGCCTCAATAAATTCTCCCACTTCGCCGTTTAATACGGCATCCAGGTTGTAAACAGTCATTCCAATTCTATGATCTGTTACTCTGCCTTGCGGAAAATTGTAGGTTCTTATTTTGGCACTTCTATCCCCAGTACTCACCAAACTTTTGCGCATGTGCGAAATTGCTTCCTCAGCTTTTCTTACTTCCTCATCATAGAGGCGGGTTCTAAGCATTTCCATCGCTTTTAATTTATTTCCGAGTTGCGATCTATCTGTTTGGCACATTACCACAATACCAGTTGGCTTGTGGGTAAGAAAAACTTTTGTCTCTACTTTATTTACGTTTTGGCCACCGGCACCACCGCTCCGGGCCGTCTCCATTTTCACATCACTTTCTTTTAATTCAAAATCAATCTCTTCAGCCTCGGGCATAACCGCAATAGTTACTGCACTTGTATGCACACGACCACTTGCTTCGGTATCGGGCACCCGTTGCACACGATGTACCCCACTTTCAAATTTCATTAATCCATATACATCATCTCCTGTAACCTCCACCTGCACTTCTTTGTAACCACCCACCGTTCCCTCACTTTCACTCAGCAAAGTCGCTTTCCAACCTTTCTTTTCAAAATATTTAAGGTACATGCGTAACAAATCGCCGCTAAATAAAGATGCTTCATCACCACCTGTACCGGCACGTATTTCTAAAATGGCATTTTTTTCATCGTAAGGGTCTTTTGGAATAAGCATATTGCGCAAACCCTTTTCCTGCGTTTCTTTCAACTCTTCCAAAGTGGGTAATTCCTGTTTTGCCATTTCCCGCATTTCTGCATCGTCGCTGTTTAATACTTCTTTATTAAACTCAATATCATCCATTGTTTTAATGTATGCATCGCGTGCTATTATAATTTTTTCCAGACTGCGATATTCTTTGCTTAATGCAACAAACCTCTTATTATCGCCCACTATTTCAGGGTTGGTAAGCGCAACACTTAAATCATCAAACTTTGCCTTTATAGCACTTAACTTTTCTAACATTAATAAGTATTTAGTATTGAGTAATGAGATAAATACTCAAATACATCAAAATTAAAATTGAATAAAATTCTTTGTGCAACTTTGTACATGATTGTGCGGCAGTAAACATATTCGGCTGCAAAATTACGTTTTATCAATTTACTATGATATACAGAAAATTAAAAGGCACCAATATTTTTGATGGCTTTACCCTGGTTGGCAAAACTAAAGTACTCATAGTGGCAAACGATGGCACAGTTAAAGCGGTGATAGACGAAGAAGAGGCAGGAGAGGATATTGAATATTTTGATGGAATACTGTGCCCGGGTTTTATAAATGCGCATTGCCATATTGAACTGAGTCATTTAAAAGGCATGATAGCCCCAAATGCCGGACTTGTAAATTTTGTGCAGGCGGTAATGTTGCAACGACAGGCAACCGACGAACAAAAAGCAACAGCCATTTATGCCGCTGAACAAGAATTGTATAATAGTGGTACGGTAGCGGTAGGCGATATTTGTAATACGGTAGATTCTCTTTTGCTTAAAAAGGACAGCAAATTATACTGGCATAATTTTATTGAAGTAAGTGGTTTTGTAGATGCAAGTGCAAAAAAAAGATTTGATGCTGCCTGTTACATAGCACGTGCTTTTTTAATACAGGATAAAGGCTCGGCCGTAATTGTGCCACATGCCTCGTATAGTGTATCTCAAACGCTTTTTGGTTTAATAAATGAGGCCACCCAAAATAAAACCATCAGCATTCACAACCAGGAATGTGCTGCCGAAGATGATTTATACATAAATAAAACAGGCGACTTTTTACAACTCTACAAAAATTTCGGAATAGATATTCATTCCTTTCAGCCCACAGGCAAAAGTAGCCTGCAAAGTTGGTTACCATATTTTACCCGGCAGCAAAAAATAATAGCGGTGCACAATACATTTACAAAAAAAGATGATTTGCTGTTTGTAGAAAAAATGGGTAGAAGTGCAGATATATTTTATTGCATTTGTGCCAACGCAAATTTTTACATAGAAAATACATTGCCAGATGTAGAAATGCTGGTGCATCAAAATTGCAACATCGTTGTAGGTACAGACAGTTATGCAAGCAACAAGCAATTAAATATTTTTGAAGAGATAAAAACAATTCGTAAAAACTTTCCGGGCATTTCTTTAGAAACAATATTAGGATGGGCAACAATAAATGGTGCTAGGGTACTGGGCATACAAAATAATTTTGGCAGTTTTGAAGAGGGGAAAAAGCCGGGAGTTGTTTTGATTATGGAGGAACAAGCAATAAGATTATTATAATAATTCGTCAGAAGTTGCTATCGTTGATTATCATTAAATGTAAAAAAATGAAAAAGCTTAAAGATATA
>JBJXGJ010000198.1:0-4212 GCA_046153805.1 Ferruginibacter sp.
ATTGTATTTGTAGTTATATCCTACTCATTTCATCTATCTGAAAATTATTTTCCGAGCGATTTTATAAGGGGCCTCATCATTTTCACTATTGCAGCCTATGCGGTAAGGCAACCTACCCTGTCATGCATACAAAGCAATATTCATTCTACTAAGGAAGATGAAGCGCCAAACCAAGAGCAGGTTGTTCCCGAAACAATTGATCTCGAAATTGCCACCGACATAATTGAACCCGAAAAACCTACCCGACCAAAAGAGGTAAATGCTGAATTGGTACAAAAAATTATTGACACCGTAGAAACAGAGAAGCTTTATTTGAATGAAGAACTCACCATTGCGGACCTCGCAAAAAAACTTGGCTACAGCAGCAAAACCATTTCGCACAATATCAACAATGGTTTACAGAAAAGCTTTTCCTTATTTATAAACGAATACAGGGTAAATCTTTTTAAAGAAAAAAAGGCTTCGGGCAAATATGACCAGCTGTCTATAATGGGTTTGGCTTATGATTGTGGATTCAATTCTAAATCAACTTTCAATAGAATTTTTAAAGAAATAACGGGCTGTTCTCCAAAAGATCAAAAATCAAGTGGTGAATAAGTGCCAAATTCGGAACTTTTACATTCAACTCTATCATTTACAATAATTTAAAATAATCTTATAGAGACGTCCCAAAACTGGTATTGGGTCTTAATCGGCGTTGCAGCGGTCTATTTTTGTATTTCAAAATTAAAAACATACAATTATGAAACGCTTCTTTTTACAACTTATCGCTGTTATCCTTTTAGCAGCTGCCTGCAGGCAAAATGCAACTACTACAAAATCAGAAACTGAAAAAACTTCCCCCGCCTCTACTGACAATCAACCAAATTACAAAGATGGTTTTCGCTCACCCAACCGACTATTTCCTGACAAGTTGAGGGGTCTGCCAAATGAAATTATTACTGCTCATTATCCTAATCCATGCTATGCAACCCTGGAAGACAGCATGTACAGCTGGAAACACAATATCACCATCAAAACAAACGAAGATTTACAAATAGTAGAATATGGAAGCTTTGTGTACACAGAAAAAGGTTGGTACCTGAGGGTAACGTTTTCACCAAAAGATTTTGAAAGTGCCTATAACTGCAAAGACGGACTTTTAAAAAAGGGCGTTATCTATACCGACAATGCAAGCTGGAGACGAGACAACAGTTTAAGAGGCGGAGATGCGATGTGGTATTTTATAGCAAAAGATAAAAACGGCAAGCTCGTAAAAGGTACAGCACCCATTGAAACGGAAGGGAAGCTGATCAATTCAACTACTAAAAATGCTTCTGTTATTAAGTCAGCCATTTCGTGGACAGGTTACGGTGAAGTTGGTGGCTATAGCTTAACAGGAAATATAAAATTAAAAAGCCACGATATACAACTACAGGGCGACACAATAACAACAGCTGCCATTACCATCGATATGGCAACTATTTCGCATGAAAACAAAGATTTAGAAACACACTTAAAAGACGAAGACTTCTTTGATGTAACGAAGTTTCCAACCGCAACTTTCGAAACAGAAAAGATTGAATATACAAGTGCATCAACGGCTACAGCAACCGGAAAACTAACTATAAAAGCTGTGACAAAACAAATTCAAATCCCCTTAAAAATAGAAAACAAAGCTGGAAATAAAATTCTTACAACAAAGATTTCTATTGACAGAACAATCTATGGCATTAAGTATAATTCAAAAAGTTTTTTTAGTGACCTGGGAGATAAAGCCATAAAAAATAAGTTCGATCTGGCTTTTGAGATAATTGTAAAGCAATAGCAGAAATAAAAAGAGCTGCTCTTAAAAAGGCAGCTCTGTATAAACTTCGTACTTGCAATTGCAAATGGCTTACTTTTTATTTCTTTGAACCGTGCTCATCAGAAACTGTAAGTTTATGACGACCCTTTGCTCTACGGCTTGCTAAAACCTTGCGACCGTTAGCTGTAGACATACGCTCACGGAAACCATGTACAGATTTTCTGCGGCGGGTATGGGGTTGGTAGGTTCTTTTTTTTCCTGGCATTATTTAGTTTTTTTCCTTTTACAAATATTGTTTATTCATTATCGCAGGCCAGGCACCATCCTAGCCGCTTGTGAAAGGACGGCAAAAGTAATATAATATCTTCAAATGTGTATCTATTTTTTAAACTTATTACAGTTTTATTTTGCTGGCATTAACAGCTTCACCAAAAAAAATGGATGCATGGCTGTTAAAATCAATCGGGTTGCCGGTGGTATAAAAAGTTCTCGTATTGTTCTTACTGCACTTATTTTCCATCTCAGGGTGATTATGAATATATTGAACAAGGCTTTTTGCAACAATATCGCCCTGAGAAAGAATGGTAATGTTATCGGACACAAACTGTTTTATTTTAGGTAATAAAAGTGGGTAATGCGTGCAGGCTAAAAGAACACAGTCTATTGCAAGATCTTTTTCAAGCAGACTGTCAATATGATGCTTTACAGAAATGTTTGCCTCGTCACTATCGTATTTACCGGCTTCAACAATATCGACCCATTCAGGCGATGCTTCCTGCGAAACAGTTATATCAGGATGAAATTTTTCAATTTCAATTAAATAGGAGCCTGACTGAACTGTACCCATGGTTGCCATAACGCCCACATGTTTTGATGTTGTGTAGTTTCCTATTGTTTCAGATGTTGGCCTTATCACCCCTAAAACCCTTTTACTTGCATCAATATTTGGCAGATATTTTTGCTGAATTGATCTGAGTGCTTTAGCAGAAGCTGTATTGCAGGCTAAAATAACCAATGGACAACCTTGTTCAAAAAACCATTTTACACAGGTTAATGTATAGTCATAAACGGTTTCAAAAGGCAGCGGCCCGTATGGTGCTCTGGCACTATCGCCCATATAAATAAAATCATACTCAGGCATTAGCTTACAAATCTCTTTAAGAACTGTAAGTCCACCAAAGCCACTGTCAAAAACGCCAATAGGTTTCTTATCCATTTGAACATGTAAATTATAAAGCACTGTTCACATAAAAAAATCCCGGCTATTAAAAATAGCCGGGATCTGATATCAATTTAAAAATTATTACTGCTTAATGATGCGTTCACTTGCAATTTTAGTACCGGCTGCATCTCTCAAGATAATCATGTAGGTTCCGTTTGACATATTGCTTAAATCAAAATCGACAAAGCCATAATTGCCACCTACATTAAAAGATTTCGTCATAATTTTCGCCCCTTTGCTATCGTACAATGATATAATACGGGCCTGCACTGCTGTTGTACTGCTGTAGAAACTTACTTTCACTAACCCTCTTGTTGGGTTTGGTGAAATGAATAACCTGTTTCTTTGGCCTGCAATATCAGAGACCGTAACAGAATTAGAAACGCCTGAGCAACCTGTTGCAACATCAAAAGCAGTTACCTGATAAGTACCAAACTCATCTAACAAACCATTTGCTTTGGTAAGAGACACGCTACCTTGTAGATTTGGCAAAATAGTATTGTTTCTCTTCCACTGGTAGGTATAATTTCCTACGGGACTAAGTGTAATATACAATCCACCATTTGTTGCAGGGCTAAAATTAAGTGTTGGTGCAGCAGTAAGAACAACTGTTGGTGGTATTCCTACTCTTGCTGTAACGCTATTTGATGTAACCGAACCACATGCCACTGCCGATATAACAACTCTGTACTTGTTATTTGACTGAGAAGCAGTAAGACCACTGATTGTATAGGTACTGTTTGTAGCGCCTGTGATATTTGTGTAAGTTAATCCACCATCTGTACTTAGCTGCCATTGGTAGCTCAAGTTGGTACCTGTAGCTGTTACTGTAAAGGTTGCCGTAGTCGTACAAGATGTTATATCTGCAGGTTGGCTTGTTATAGCAGGCCCTGCTGTTACGTTTACCACAATAGCTGCTCTTGGCCCCTCACAAATTCCTGTTGTCTGGCTCACATAATAGGTAGTGCTGCCTACTGTTGTTGTTACGGGTATCGGAGCGGTTGTAGAAGCTGTTCCTCCTGTAGCAACTGTGTACCATAAAAGGTTTGCACCGTTTGCAGATAATGCAACTGCTGTTGCACCTTGGCAATAACTTACCGGTGTTGTTACTACCGGTGCTGCCGGTGTAGCATTTACAGTGACTACTATTGAAGCTCTAGGTCCTTCGCATGTGCCGGTTGTTTGGCTCACGTAATAGGTTGTA
>JBJXGJ010000205.1:0-15860 GCA_046153805.1 Ferruginibacter sp.
ACTGTTTTCTTTTACCAAACAGGTAACATGTTGGGCATAAAAAAACCGACTCTTACGAATCAGTTTTAATAAAATTCTAATCTTTCTTATCCCGGCATACGGGTAATGTATTTTTCTATCTGTTTTATCTGATCTACAATTTGCGGTGTAGTTGGTTTAAACCCTTTTGCTTTTCTAAAATATTCTTTAGCTGCTCTATACTCTCTTTTATTCATCATAATAGAACACAACTGTAAATACGCAGCTGCATTGTTTTCATTATCAGGCAAACCAGCACGTATCGCCTGGCGTATGTAAGATTCTGCTTCCTTCTGGTTTCCTTTTTGCATGGAGAGCATTCCAAGCTGCAATTTATTAGGCCCTTCAGCCTGCTTTGTAAGGGCACCGCCACCAAGATCTAAACTTTTCTTCATGTGTATTTCTGCTGTATCAAAATCCTGCGATACCATGGCAAGGTTACCTTTAATAGTATGGTAAACAGAGCGCATTGGCTTTATAAGCAACTGGGGGAAAATGATGGAGTTCACCACTTTGTTTGCCGCTTCCATATCGCCGGCTTCCATGTGCGATTGTATTAGGCGCATAGGCCCAAAAAGAAAATGACCTAAAATAAGCACCACAGCTAGAAAATATAAAATAAACGATGGCCAGAAGCTTGTTTGATAATTTACAAATATGGCAGCTGCTAAAAACAATATACCAAGCCAAAGGCGATATTTAATGATGGTATTAATCCATTTCATAACTGTAAAAATTTGGGCCCAAAGATAGGCTTGATTTACTACTTGTGCTTAGGAAAATCTTAGTGTTCTCTGTGAAAACAAATATCAAACATTCTCTGCGAAAACTCTTTTCACTCACTTTTCTGAAGTGAATACTAGCCAAAAAAAACTCTTTCAATAGTCCAATACAATGCTATGGCGGCTATAACGATTGAAACAGGTATCACAATGTTTTTCCTGTTGTCAGGTTCCTTAGTAAATTTTTTGGCAATAAATAAATACAACTTTCTAAAGAGGATAGAAGAAATAAGGATAACCGTGAACTGCCCAAGCTCTACCCCTACATTAAACATTATAAGAGAGGTGAAATAACTGTCTGTGGGTAACCCTATTTCGCTGAGAGCACTTGCAAACCCCATCCCATGTATGAGCCCAAACAGAAAGACGATTCCGATTCTTAATTTTTTTAAAGTAGGCGAAAAAATGTTTTCCAATGCAACATAAAGAATGGACAATGCAATAATAGGCTCTACAATTGCAGCAGGTGGTACAATAATTTTATACATGCTCAAACCAAGTGTAATGGTATGTGCAATGGTAAATGCGGTGGCCTGCCACAATACCGGTTTTAATTTGGGACTCAGTAAAAACAAACTTATTACAAACAAAATATGATCTATACCCCAGGGTAAAATGTGTTTATAACCAAGTAACATATACAGGTACTAAACCTCGGATTTCGACATTTTATTTAATTCATCCGCTACCGGATGTGTCATTACACTGTGGCTGACAAGAAAGCATAAAATAAAAATATCCAAAGAACTGGTTACAAATACCTTGGTATTGTCGTAATTATTGTGGTTCATTTTTTAAGAAGATTATTTATTTTTTAAAAAACACGGCCAGCTTTAATTTGGCAAAAAATGGCATCCAGGCGTAAAGTGCAATTCTGTTATACGCTTCGTTTCATTTTGCAAAACTGTGGCTGGAAGCAAACGATGAAAAGCCAACTGCAATTAGTGCAAGAGCCAACATCAGTTGCTTAATCTTTATTATCAAATTTTTCATTAAAGTAATTTTTAGTTTTTATTAATTTTTTTGGTTACATCGTTGCTAGAAAGTATTAGCGAAAGCCTGAAGGTGTCTTTTAACGCATTTTTGTTGGTATTGTTACCTGTTGGTATAAGGTGAAAAAAGCTAAAAGCTGGACTCTTGCACGCAGCACCTGCACCCATTGTTGCATAATTTCTGTTTCCTTTTAATTTGTTCTCGTTGAAATAACCTGGTTGTAGATTAAACATGTCTTTGTAAGAATATTCGGTACCAAAGCCAAGCTGTATTTCTCTTAATTCTTCTTTGCCACCGCCCGGCGCATCGCCATACGATTTAAACCAGCTGCTTGCCACACCCATGTTCTCATAATCTATCCATTTTGTAGCAGCTGTATGATCTAGAGGTGCAGGTACAAACCATTTATATGCGTGAGACGCAAAAGTTATTTTATTATCAGCATCTATATTTTTGTTGTGAGAAGTACCAAGCCCAATATTTGCCGGTTTGTAATTGTTTTTACCGCTATAGTTTATTTTGTTGCCCAGGTTGGTAAATGCCAAACCAAAGTTCCAACCGCTTTTTAATTTGTAAAAGGTGGATACGTCTGCTGTCACCACATTGCCGGCTTTATATTTACCGTTGCTGCCCGTATTATCAGCCAAGTTGCTGTGTAGGTAGCGGCTGGTTAAACCAATACCAAATTTCTCTGAAAGTTTTCGGGAATACCCAAACTCAACTGCAAGATCATTTGGTTTAAAAGTTTTAATGCTTTGCCCGCCATCGTGTGTAAAAATAAAGTTGCCCAAGCTAAAGTGTCTAAACCCTAAGCTTAGAGCCTGACAATTGTCTAAATTATAAAACCAAACAAAACTACCTGATAAAGCACGGTCATATCTAGCTCTCTAACCCATGGTGTGCACGTTACACCGATACCGAATTTTTTTTCGTTAAATGCTGTTTTGCTCCCGTTGAAAACGAGGAGTGAGCCTCTGATTTTTTTGTTGCTACACCAATATCGCCCATTGCCCCTGCGTAGGCATCTGCGGATAATTTTAAAAACGGAACCGCTGTAATAATAGGGTTTTCTTTTACGGTTTGGGCAAAAGAAGGATTAATGCCTATGGTTAGCAACGTTACCAATAAGATACTTTTGCAAATCTTAAAATCATGCTCTGATCCTTTTATTAAATTGAATTAATAAAAGGATTGTTAATTTTAATTACATTGACAGGCTGTTGATAGATTTGATAAAATAAAAAAAGACATGCAAAAAGACTGCTTAAAAGCTATTATAGAGTCTGGATTTTAACTTTTCACATAACATGCCATTTATTTAATTATGAGGCTAATTACATATTAGCTTCCAAGTTTTTTAAAGAAAGTGCTATTTTTGCGGGGCAGTAAAAACGTTTGGGGGAAAGTTGCCGTACAGATTGGATTTTTTACATTATGGATGACGGAAATTTTTTGAACATTATTAATCCTGTAATTCAATGCCTGCATGATACAGGAGGATATAGAATATCCCTATAACAAGTTACAGGAACTAAAATTTGCATCCAAGTTCTTTAAATAAAAAATTAATGGTCCCGTAGTTCAATGGATAGAATATCCCTACAACAAGTTTTAGGGACTAAACTTTCGATCCAAGTTCTTTAAATAAAAAATTAATGGTCCCGTAGTTCAATGGATAGAATAGAAGTTTCCTAAACTTTAGATCCAAGTTCGATTCTTGGCGGGACCACATTGACTAAGTAAAGCTGCGTTGTTTCGCTTTTTTGTTGCTGCAAGCAGCACTTAATTCGGACTTGCTCAACAACTCTGCTAAAATTTCAAAAAATAATTTTTGACCTAAAATCAACTTTTTTTAACCCAATTATGTCATTTTCATTTGAAATAGCCCAGAAAATAGCACAAATTGGAACCTGTATTTTTGGGCAAAATATTTTATATCAAAATGGTGCAACGGTTTTGAGCATAATATCAAAACATCCCTGCACCTAATTTATCTCAAATCCGTAAATTTTGCCATTTTTAAGTTCAAAACTTATTAAAATGAGTTTTTGAGCAGGCCCTAACTTTCTTTGCAAATAAAAAATACGTCAATAGAATCAAAGCTTAGATTCAACTAATAAAAATTGAAAAACTTGTCAGTTGCCTTTGTGTACTGGCATTAGCTAATCCTGTAGCATAAAAGCAAAATGTATTTTCATAATACTCTCTTATCAAAAATGTTTTACCCACACTCCTTCTTCCATAAACTGCTATAAATTCTGCTTTTCTAGAATCAGTAATTTGTTTAAGTTTTCTTATCTCATTAAATCTACCAATTAGCTTTATAATTTATCATTATTTGCCAAAAGCAAAAATTTTTGTCAATTTTGGCGAAAAATGAAAAAGTTATTTAATTCATTGAAAATCACAATACAATGTGGTAGTTAGATTTATTTCCTTTTTATAACATACCTTCGCACGAGTTCATTAACACAGCGGCATTAAAAGCCAGGATATTTATTGTAGATTTTTATTAAAATACACTTCCCCAATAAGATGCTTTAAAGAACGTAAGCATTCTCCATTTTTAGTGATGAAGCCAGCCTTCATTTCCGCACTCATCTTCGCCTGCCGACAAGCAGGTATTAAAAAATACATCTAAAATGTTATTTACAGACTTGAATTTAATTAAGCCCATCCTCGATGCGCTTGATACCGAAGGCTATACAAAGCCTACACCCATTCAACAAGGTGCCATTCCTTTTATACTGGCAGGCAGAGACCTACTTGGTTGTGCACAAACCGGCACCGGTAAAACTGCAGCCTTTGCTATACCAATGTTACAGCAACTGGCAAAACCAAAAATAATGCACAGTGCCGGACAGCGGCCAATTCGTGCGCTGATACTTACTCCAACTCGCGAACTTGCTATACAAATTCAAGAGAGTTTTAACGCCTATGGCGCAAACCTCCGCTTAAAAAATCTTGTAATTTTTGGTGGCGTAAACCAAGGACCACAGGTGAGCGAACTTAAAAGAGGTGTGGATATATTGGTAGCAACACCCGGCAGGTTATTAGATTTAATGAGCCAGGGTTTCATTAACCTAAAAGAAGTTGAAATTTTTGTGTTGGATGAAGCCGACCGTATGCTGGATATGGGTTTTGTACACGATGTAAAAAAAGTAATTACCAAGCTGCCTGCAAAAAGGCAAACGCTTTTCTTTTCTGCAACGATGCCAAACGAAATACAATCTTTGGCCAACAGCATTCTTACCAATCCTGAAAAGGTGGAGGTTACGCCTGTTTCATCTACAGCAGAAACCATTACACAGTCTCTTTATTATGTTGAAAAACAAAATAAGGCTTCTTTGCTCAAATTCATTTTATCTGATGCCGGTATAGAAACCGCACTGGTTTTTACACGTACAAAACATGGTGCAGATAAAGTGGTAAAAGATCTTGTAAAGCTGGGCATTACTGCAGAAGCAATACACGGTAATAAATCTCAGAATGCAAGGCAGCGAGCACTTTCCAATTTTAAAAACAGGTCTACCAGAATTTTGGTGGCAACAGATATTGCCGCAAGAGGAATTGATGTTGATGATTTGACACACGTTATTAATTACGAATTACCCGATATTGCTGAAACTTATGTTCACCGCATTGGCCGAACCGGTCGTGCAGGTGCAAGTGGCATCTCCTTTTCGTTTTGCGAGGCAGAAGAAACAGAAGCATTAAGAGATATTCATAAATTGATAGGCAAGCAAATACCTCTCAACAGCAACCATCCTTACCATGTAACTTTTAATGGTATTCAAGGCAGACCTAAACAACAGGTAAGGCCACAGCGCAGTTTTGGTGTTGGCGGAAGACCTGGTAACAACAGCAGGCCAAAACAATTTGGCAGCAACGAAGGGCAAAGAGGTTTTAGCAGAGGACGATAAAAATCTTTTTGAAAATTACTTAAGTTGGTGCTGATAGAAATCCCACTGAATTTTTATTTCGTATATGGAAAAAACTTGCAATGAATTTTAATAAATTAACCCCCGAAGAAGAGTACGTAATTGTAAAAAAAGGAACCGAAAGACCGTTTACAGGAGAATACAACGATAATAAAGTTGAAGGAGTTTACCATTGCAGGCGTTGCGATGCACCATTGTATATTTCAAAAGATAAATTTGACAGCCGTTGTGGGTGGCCGAGTTTTGATGATGAAATTGGCGGAGCTGTAAAAAGAGTGCCAGATGCAGATGGAAGTAGGGTAGAAATTGTTTGTAATAATTGCGATGCACACTTAGGGCACGTATTTACAGGCGAAAGATTTACCCATAAAAACACAAGACACTGTGTAAACTCTATTTCTTTGAAATTTGTGCCTGCGCCGTGAATTACACAATCAAAGTAAAGCAGACGGTGCCATTAAAACGGCTCCGCCTGTTTTGTAGATAAATACTTAGTTATTTATTGCTCCTGTATTTGAGAAATGCTATACACTATAATTTCCGGTTTTTCTTTAAACAGAATTACTTTGCCAAGCACACATACATTTTTATCTTTCAATTTTTGCTCAGGAGCGTAACCTAATTTTATGCGTACATCACCGGGTATCATTATGGTAAGTGGGCTGGCAGGATAAGCAGCACCCATATTTAAAAGAGTAGGCGAACCGTTGGAAGTTTCAAAAAACCTGCCGCCATATATTTTGCCACATACTCTAATACTATCGCCAATTTTTTTGGCAGCCTCATCTGGGTTGTAGGTTTGAGCAAAAGCAGATGAAGTACTAACAACGAATAAAAAAAGTATAAAAAATCTTTTCATGGAGCATGCTTAGAACTTAAATTTACGAAAAAAAAACAGCACAGCTTTTATTTTATTTACCCTAGTTATGCAGTGTTTTATTTCATTGGCATTTCCTGGTAAAAAGTAGAATACCAAATACCGTTCCTTTTAGCATATACAGACGATGCTGAGATTTCGGGTATCCACTTATCTCCTTCCACCCCAACTACCTCTTGCGCAACATCGTAGTATATAATTGCAACATCCTCTGCAATTGGTTTTACGTTTATTTTCGATAAATGATAATCATTAAAGGTTGTTTTTCTAAGTAAGTTAATAACATCGCTGGGTTGCATATTGCCACTGTTAAAATAACCAATATAGTCATCAGCAAGAATTTCCCGTAATTTATCATATTGTTTGGTTTTTGAATATTCCCATACGTTTATCTCCCTGGTAATAATTAGCTGGCCTTCTTCTTTACTCATTTGGGGGAGCGCCGGCGATTTTACAGTATTTTTTGAAGACTGTTTACACTGTGAAAGTAAAAAAATTACTAAAGCAGAGACAATGAATGCTTTAAAAGTAGCCATGATATTGGGTTTTAATGAAAAATTAATAATTACATAATATCATAGCAATTATGTTACCAAAAAAATATTTAAAAAGACACAGAAAGTTATCCCTACAATGTGCATTTCCTTAGTGGAAAACTAATTTATTTGGCTGCATCCTTTATCCATGTTGCATCTTCCTATTTTGTAAACATGCTGTGAAAAACTAATAGAAATATTTGTTTAAAATGATTAGTAATATTGTTTTCAGAGAGTACAAAAACAGGGCAATTGGATACACGGTAATCCGCCAATATTACTTAGTACTTTTTGCGACAATCAAACTTTCAAAAAAATATATAGAATGCATACAGAACCGCTTTTAGCTGATAATAAAGACCGCTTTGTACTTTTTCCAATAAAGCACCAGGATATATGGCAAATGTACAAGCAGGCGGAAGCTAGTTTTTGGACGGCAGAAGAATTAGACCTTACAACCGATGTACAGGATTGGGCAAATAAATTGACAGAAGATGAGCGTTTCTTTATTAAGCATGTGCTTGCATTTTTTGCAGCAAGCGATGGTATTGTAAATGAAAACCTGGCGGTAAATTTTTTAAAGGAAGTACAATACCCTGAAGCCCGCTGCATGTATGGTTTTCAGGTAATGATAGAGAATATACACAGTGAAGCTTATTCATTGTTAATAGACACATATATAAAAGATGTTGTAGAAAAAGATAGGTTACTGAGAGCAATAGATACCATTGAGTGTGTGCAGAAAAAAGCGGATTGGGCTTTGCGCTGGATAGATAAGGGAAGCTTTGCAGAAAGATTGATTGCTTTTGCGGCAGTGGAAGGTATTTTCTTCTCCGGTTCGTTTTGTTCTATTTTCTGGTTAAAGAAAAGAGGCTTAATGCCAGGGCTTGCATTTGCAAATGAATTGATCAGCCGAGATGAAGGTTTGCATTGCGATTTCGCATGTTTGCTATACACACAACATTTACAGGAGCAGCTTCCAAAAGAAACTGTAACTCAAATTATAAGAGACGCCGTAGAAATTGAAAAAGAATTTGTAACGGATGCGTTGCCTGTCGGTCTTATTGGAATGAACTCAAAACTAATGTGCGATTATATTGAATTTGTAGCTGATCGTTTATTAGTTGCACTTGGTTGCAGCAAAATTTACAACAACATCAACCCATTCGATTTTATGGAGTTGATATCCTTACAAGGCAAAACGAACTTTTTTGAAAAACGTGTAGGCGAGTACCAAAAAAGCGGTGTAAAAGAAAATGCGAGTAAGGTGTTCAGTATGGATGAGGACTTTTAAAGGGCGGACACAAGACACAAGATTTGAGACACAAGACTCAAGATAAAAATGCACAATTTCAAGGAGCTGAAATTCTGGCAAAAAGCAGTTGATTTAAGTGTAATGGTTTATAAAATTACAGCCAATTTTCCAGCAGAACAGAAATTTGGATTGGTTTCACAATTAAGGAGAGCGACAATTTCTATAGCATCAAATATTGCAGAAGGAGCGAGTAGAAATAGTGATAAGGAATTTTTACATTTTTTATCCCTGTCAACCGGTTCTGCTTTTGAGATAGAAACGCAATTGATAATAGCAACCAAATTAAATTTTGTAGATCAAAACCAGCTAGAAAATTTATTAAAGCAACTTACTGAAATACAGAAAATGATCTATTCATTTTCGAAAAAATTAAAAGAAAATAATTAACCATAATAATATTTGACAAAAGGAAAAGATTTCGACTATAGTTATCTTGATTCTCATGTCTAACATCTTAAATCTCACACCAAATGCAGGTAATTAAAAGAAGCGGAAAAAAAGAATCAGTACATTTTGACAAAGTAACATCTAGGGTGATGAAACTGAGTTATGGCCTTCAGCTAAAAAGTGAAGACATTATTGAAATTGCAAAAAAAGTGGTGTCGGGTATTTACAACAATGTAAGTACAACAGAGTTAGATAACCTGGCGGCAGAAACAGCCGCATCGTTTACCACACGTCATCCCGATTTTGCAGTACTAGCTGCAAGAATAGCGGTGAGCAACTTACATAAAAACACTAAAAAATCATTCAGCGAAACTGCAGAGTTGCTGTATAATTATATTGATAACAAAACAAAGGCACATGCGCCTTTGTTGGCAGATGATGTTTACGAAGTAATTAAAGACAATGCTGATTTATTAGATGCGGCTATCATCTACGAACGAGATTATCATTTTGATTTTTTCGGATTTAAAACGTTAGAGAAATCTTACCTCTTAAAAGTAAACGGAAAAATTACTGAGCGTCCGCAGCATTTATTTATGCGTGTGGCATTGGGTATACACAAAGCTGATGTGGAAGCTGCTATTGAAACGTATAATTTAATGAGCGAAAAATGGTTCATTCATGCAACACCTACCTTGTTTAATGCAGGCACACCAAAACCACAAATGAGCAGTTGCTTTTTGCTGAGCATCAAGGAAGATAGTATTTCCGGCATTTACGATACTCTGAAAGATTGTGCAATGATCTCGCAGTCTGCGGGTGGTATTGGTTTAAACATTCACAATGTACGCTCTACTGGAAGTTATATAAAAGGAACCAACGGGACATCAAATGGTATTATTCCAATGCTGCGTGTATTTAATGACACTGCACGTTATGTAGACCAAGGTGGCGGAAAAAGAAAAGGTGCGTTTTCAGTTTACTTAGAACCATGGCATGCAGACGTGTTTGAATTTTTAGAATTAAGAAAAAACCACGGTAAAGAAGAAATGCGTGCAAGAGATTTGTTTCTTGCACTGTGGATACCCGATTTATTTATGAAACGTGTAGAAGCAGATGGTGTTTGGAGTTTGTTCTGTCCAAACGAAGCGCAGAATCTTCATACAACGCACGGTGCTGCATTTGAAGCATTGTACACACAATACGAGCAGGAAGGCAAAGCAAAGAAAACGATACAGGCAAGAGAATTGTGGAATGCTGTATTGGAATCGCAAATAGAAACAGGAACACCATATGTGTTGTATAAAGATGCAGCCAATA
Organism: Ferruginibacter sp.; assembly: GCA_046153805.1. Lineage (GTDB taxonomy): Bacteria > Bacteroidota > Bacteroidia > Chitinophagales > Chitinophagaceae > Ferruginibacter. Next base: position 10,170 of record JBJXGJ010000205.1, read on the forward strand.
CAAAGAGCAACCAGCAAAACCTAGGTACTATTCGTTGCAGTAATTTATGTACAGAAATTATTGAATACAGCGATGAAAAAGAAACGGCAGTTTGTAATCTTGCATCTCTTTCTTTACCAAGATTTGTAGAAGGCGTTACATTTAATTTTGATAAGCTGGTAGAAGTTACAAAAATTGTAACCCGTAATTTGAACAAAGTTATTGATGGTAATTATTACCCGATACCTGAAACAAAAACAAGCAATACCCGCCACAGGCCAATTGGTATTGGTGTGCAAGGTTTGGCAGATGTGTTTATGATGCTTGGTTTACCTTTTGAAAGCGAAATGGCAAAGTTGCTAAACAAAAATATTTTTGAAACTATTTATTTTGCTGCAATGACATCCAGCTGTGAGCTTGCGCAAAAAGATGGAGCATACGAAACATTCAAAGGCTCGCCATTAAGTGAAGGAAAATTTCAGTTTGATTTATGGAACGTTGCACCAAGCGAAAGACACGATTGGGAAAGCCTGCGTAAAGATGTAATAGAACATGGTGTAAGAAACTCATTGTTATTAGCACCAATGCCCACAGCATCTACTTCACAAATTTTGGGTAACAACGAATGTTTTGAACCATATACTTCAAACATTTACAACAGAAGAGTATTGAGCGGTGAGTTTGCGGTTGTAAATAAGCATTTATTAAAAGACCTTGGTAAGCTTAATTTATGGAATGACAATATGAAGCAACGCATTATTGCTGCAAATGGTTCTGTACAAAACATTGAGGAAATACCTACAGACTTAAAAGAAATTTACAAAACTGTTTGGGAAATAAAACAAAAAACAGTGATCGATATGTCTGCTGACAGAGGTGCATTTATTTGCCAGTCACAATCATTAAATTTATTTGTGGAGCAACCAAATTTTGCCAAACTTTCATCCATGCATTTTTACACATGGAAAAAAGGATTAAAAACCGGTATGTATTATTTGAGAACAAAAGCGGCAGCAGATGCTATTAAGTTTACAGTAGATGCAGCAGTTTTAAACCAGGCAAAAGATGAACAGCAGGCTGCAATTTCCTGCTCGCTGGACAACCCAGAAGGTTGCGAAGCTTGTGGCTCATAAGATATTATAAGTAAATTAATAAGCCGCAGCTTTGCAAATAATTGCAATACTGCGGTTTTGTTTTATGCTTTGTTTTTTAGACCTATTGGAAATTTTATAAACTTTTGTTATGAAAAAAATTATACTGCTTTTTTCTGTTGCTGCTATGCTCATCTGCTGCGAGCAAAAAGTAAATGAACACAAAGTAACAACAACCGATACATCGTCAAAAATCGTTGTGGCAGCATTGGCTGCAGCTGATTCCTTTAACAGGGCAGATTCTACCAAAAAACTAATAGCTGCTTTAGCTACAGATACAATTTATGCCGGTGAAGGCATTGCAGAGCTGGCGATAGATAATTCTTTAGATGAAGCGATAAAAATAATGGGTGAACCTTCAACGACAGATACTTCAAAAACCACAACACTGTTGCAATGGAAAATCGGGATGACCGATACAGTACAATATTACACCAACGCATTGTTTAATACGAGTGGAGATTTAAAAAAAATTAAACAGATCAATACAAACTCGCCAACATTTAAAACACCTATGCAGGTAAGTTGTGGCAGCACGCTTGCCTATATTAAAATTCAATACCCAACATTAAAAAAACCAACAGAAACATACCTGGACAAAGAAGAAAAGACAATAGCAGTATACGATGAGGTAAAGGAAGGGATTGCATTTGAAATAAACGAAAGTGGAAAATGTGTATTAGTTTCCGTTCACGTAAAAGGACAGAAAAATATAAAATTACCTTTGTAAAAAACTCTTTTGCAAGAGACAATAACGATAAACAGTATCGAACTTAATTTGAATGAATTAGAGAAAGACTGCTGGCGCAGAATTTTTAATGGTTCGCTGCGCAGTAAAGACCCATTGCATAACCCAGCAGTAGCAAACGTAAATGATGGGCTGCCTGTGATGCGCACTGTGGTGTTGCGCAACGTAATAGTTGCAGAAAAAATGATCTTCTTTCGGCCAGGTATTTATGAAGGCTGGGTAATAGAATTACGTCCGCCCATAACCACTGTTGATTAGAATTATTTATTGAAGATAAGAATTGATGCCGAACGTTGCTTGTCCAGCCCGAACTGAAATTGATTAATGATTTGCTGCCAATTGTACTTCCGTCTGCCCAGCTTTTATAAATACCCATGTTGGGCGTTCGTGCTATTAAGAAGTCGTCCAGTCTTCCAGTTTAATTCCGCTGATACGTTTGAAATGACTTATGTTGTTTGTAACCATTGTCAACTTATGAGTTACAGAAGTAGCGCCAATTAAAAGGTCAAAATCGTCAACTGGTGTTCCTGCTTTTTGTAGGCGTGCTTTTTCTTTTGCATACAGGTCCAACGAATGATAAATGGGAAGTACCTGTACACCGGTTAAAAAATTGTCCAATGCTTTTTTATTTTTATCAGGCTTCTCACTTTTCTCAACACCAAATTTAAGTTCTGCTAAAGTCATCTCCGAGATAAAGCAATTTTCCGGAGTTGCTTTGTCAAACTTTGCTTCAAGGTCATATTTGCCTTTCATGTAGAAAATGGCAATATTGGTGTCAATGAGATATTTTTTCAAAACGATTCGATTTGTCTGGTAGAAACTCTGCTGTTACGGATTTCTTCAATGATCTCTTCTGCAGACCTTTTTGAGTCAAATGCACCAAACGCTTTCTTGAACGATGATTTTTTGTTGGTCAAGTCGGTCTTTACTGAAGCTGTCAACTTAGATATGAGGTCGAGTTTGTTGTTCGTACTTAAATTATCTAAGAGACCAACGTAGCCGTCAATAATTGTAGTATTTAATTCTGTTGTTTTCATGATGTCAAATTTAATGAAAAGAGCTGAATATTTGAATTATCTCTCCAATCGCAAGCCGTCAGCCGCATGACGCCCAACATACAGACGTACGGAGTTTAAAATGGCAAAGTCTTCAGCAAAACAGTAATACGAGCTGGTTATTTTATGATGTTACTGCCCTGCTGCATATTAGGGCAGCTGGTAAAAGTGTGCTTCATTATAATAATGAAATTACCGACATCGCCTGGCAAAAAACTCCGCCTGCGAGCAGAAAAACTTACATGGTCGAAATAGCACCTTCAAAAAAAAGTACGATTCCAGATAATGGCCTACCTCCTCAGTTTCAGGAGGCTGACCCAAGTTTAGAAGACAGTGAAGCCGGCAGAAAAAATTTTGGCGTTGTTGCTACATCCGTCAACTGGCTGGAATGGCTTTGGCTCAACAGCAAAGGACATCGCCGGGCTGCTTTTAATTATAACGTTGATAAAACTTTTGATGCAACTTGGTTGATACCATAAAGGCGCATTTGCACAGATAGTTTTTTATCGAAAAATATGTATGGCTACAAAATTATTTTGTTCCCACAAAAACAAACACTGAGAAAAACTTACTCCTGTCTTGTGCACTGGGACACCGGAATTAAATTTGGAGATCAAAAATTTTAGCTATTTCAACCTGCCCCTTATTTTTTAAGATTAATCTTTTATGAAAGTCTTTAGCGTTACGTGTTTGTAAAGTAACCATGTATATTGTTTTCAAAATATCTATCACAGCTTCTTGGCTATAGGATGATTCTAGTTCTTTTAATTGTCTTTCTAGTCCCTTATATATTTTGCAGGCTGCAAAAAAAATACAAATATGAGCCTCTATTCTTTTTCTTAAATGATGATAGATAGGTCTTATTTGTAAATCAGATTTCGATATTCTAAAATCTTTCTCTATTTGCCATAGCTTACCATCCTTTTTTCTATTATCTCTTCTTTGGGAAGGATCTATTGGTCTCATAACCCTTTAACCCGTCCCGTTTTGCATCCTCCTTATATTTTTCTTCATCTGCTTCAATACCAATTTCGCTGTTCGCTTTTTTGAATATTTATTATACCCTTTATTATTGATATTCCTTTTTGATAGCTTAGCTAATTTTACTTTCTTTTTTAATTTTTCAAAGCGTTTCTCTCTGCTGTGAGCGTCTTTTTTAGCCCTGTTTTATCGGTAGCTTAATACAAGTGAACTTCCGTCTTCTTTCATTATCACTATGCTTTCATTATCTGATAATGTTTGAGACATTTTTTGTGCAAGCTTTATTTGCGTTGCATGAAGTCTATCTAAATAACGATAAATACTGTAAACACTTACTTCTATACCTTTATATTTAAAAAGATAATCCGCCGCTTTTAGCTTGCTTGCAGGATAAACTAAACGAGCTATTACAAGTTGCCTAAACAAAATATCTTTTACGGTATTAAAACCAATTTCATCAAATATTTTACCTAACAGTAATTCCGTTCCAACCAAATAAAATGATTCGATATTATCAATGAGTGTATTTATATAGTCATTTTCTAATGATTGATTAAAGGGCAACGAAGACTGTTTACTAATTTTTAATATTTCTTACTTGGCTTTGTTAACTAAAGTTGCAATGACTGTTTTATTGGCAGAACCACCAACAGTTCTGTAACCCTCACACTTGCTAGATGATCTGTCGATAATTTGAACACTAACGATTCCACTTTTATGATGCTTTTTGCGTACAAACACAAAACAAATGTAACATATCGCTCAAACTCAACACGGAAACCCAAGCTAAAAACATAAAGTCAGTATTGATAGCAGTTGCAGAGCAAAATATTCGATTACTTTTAGCGACCGTTCAACACAGGAAAAAGGATATCCACTTCTATCCCGCCGCTAGTCAGCCATTTATCTTTATTCAGCTTTTATCAAAGCGGCATGTAAAAAATCTGAGAAAATCTGTGCCCATCCGCGAGCCTTACTCTCACAGATTTTTCAGATTTACACGGATTAAAAATTAATCTGTATCCATGGCATCATGTTGGAAACCAAAACAAAATTCTGCAAGCATAACAGCATTAAATATCTTTGCAATAATATTTTAATTATGAAACTAAACTACTGTTTTGTAGCGTTACTTTTAAATTGCTTTGTTGCGCAAGCACAACAAAAAAGCAGTAATGACGCTTCGGTAATTGCATCGCTAAAAAAGAATATCCATTATCTCGCAAACGATAGATTAGAAGGAAGGCGCACTGGAACTACAGGTGAAAAGTTAGCTTATGAATTTATACAAGCCGAATTTAAAAAAGCCGGGCTGCGAACCTTTGCAACAGATAAAAAATATGTGCAGCCCTTTGAAGTAAAGGAAGGAAAGCAAATAAGCCCAAGTACATCATTTGTAATTGGTGATATTGCTTTTACAGAAAATGAACATTATTTTCCATTTGCATTTTCAGGGAATCTACCCAACACTTCACTAACTGATATTGAAAAGCAAATTACTTTTTACGATTTATCAGCATTACTAAATGAAAATGAAAACAATCCGCATTTCGACTTAAAAGAAAAGCTATTAGCCATTTGTAACAGCGAAGCATCTAAAAATAAAAAGCTGGTAATTTTTACAAACACAGGAACCATAAAAGATGATTTAAAGTTTGATGCAAAAGATAAAACACCTACACTACCTATTGCGGTTATTTATATAAAAAAAATGTTGAAAGAAAGGTTAGACAATGGACTACAAGCCGGCTCGGTAAACATAAGCATCACTGCTAAA
>JBJXGJ010000212.1:0-5096 GCA_046153805.1 Ferruginibacter sp.
AGGTTTGTATGGCTGTACTTCTGTATTACATTTATCGTTTCCTGCGTAGCATTCCTTGTATGAAGCACAAGCGGTAGATTATATTGCAGGGCAAGCTCTATCTGTACCTCCAGCGCCATATACTGAAGATCAGTAAAAGTCTTATCCCAATAAAAATCCAACCCTGTTTCGCCTATGGCACTAAATTTTCTTTGCTGGAGCAGGTGCTTCACATGGGCAAGTTCTTCTTCTACATTCTCATTTACTGAACAAGGGTGCAGGCCAGCCATAGAAAAACAATCTTGAGGAAATTTTTGCTCCAATACAGTCATACGTTCTGTGCAACTTTTGTCTATAGCAGGCATATAGAACTTGGTAACGCCTTCCATTTTAGCACGCTCTATTACAAGGTCAATATCTGGATCAAATTCTTTTGTATATAAATGACAATGGGTATCTATCATTACGATTTCTTTTATAAAATTTTAAATACTAAACAAAAATATATGGTGGTTATTAATATTAACCGTAATTTGAAACCGGTTTTCATATGGTATGGATTAAAAAGGGCCAGGGTTTCTATCCAGGCCCATTTTATCCGAGTTCATAATCAGGTGTGGAATTACTTACTTTTTCAAATGAATAGCCCTGCTTTGAAAGTGCCTCAAGCACTTTGGGCAGTGCGTACATCATTCTTTCAGATGCTTTTTCACTGTCGTGAAAAACTACTATTGCTCCATTAGAAATCTTAAAAATAACATTCTCCAAACAGCTTTGTGGCGTTATAGAATTATCAAAATCTCCGCTCAACACCGTCCACATAATAATTTTGTAAGGCTTTTTTAATTGAGTAAGTACTTTTGCCTGAAACGTTTTTATTCTTCCGTAAGGCGGTCTAAATAAGTTACTGTCTATTATTTGAGCTGCCTCCTGCACATCAGCAACATACATTTTATTGTTTGTTTTGTAACCATTTAAATGGTTATAAGTATGGTTACCTACGGCATGTCCTTCATCAATTATACGGTGGTAAACAGCAGGATACTTTTTTACATTATTACCGATGCAAAAGAAAGTTGCCTTTGCATTATACTTCTTTAACTCATCTAATACAAAGTTTGTAATACTAGCGTGTGGGCCATCATCAAAAGTTAAAAAAATTTCCTTTTTATTTACATCCATCTGCCAAAGCCTCGTAGGATATAATAAACGCAACCACTTTGGCGTTTTAATAAAATATAACATGCTGTAAAAATAAAGTTAAACTAGCATTAAACCTTCTTGAATGCCGCTCGTCTATGTTTAACAAATAAAAAAATTGTTAACCAAAAAAATTTATTATGAAACTAAAATTTCTTTTACCATGTGCAGCATTCGCAGTAATAGCACTCGCATCTTGTAAAAAAGACAACATCACAAATGAAACCGATGAGATTGAAACCACTTTTGCACTTAGTGTAAATGAAGGGCTTTCAGAAAACTTAACGCAAGACGCCAACGATGTCTTAAACGAAGCAGCCTTCGATAAAAACTTACAGGGCGCAGGTGTTGTGGCAGGTACTGAAGGAACAACAGGTACTTTAAGCTGTGCAACTATTACCGTTACTCCTGCAAGCGGATTTCCAAAAACGATCGTGATTGATTTTGGTACCGCAGGCTGTACATCTAACAATGGCATAACTCGCAAAGGTATCATCAATGTTACATTAACAGACTCTTTGCGTCGCCCAGGTAGTGTAGCTACGATGACCTTTAATAACTATTTTGTAGGTGGTTATAAGAAAGAAGGCACAATAACATGGACAAATACAAGTACAAGTGGCGTAAAAAGCTGGAGCCGTGTATTTGTAAACGGAAAAATAACGGCTCCTAATGGATCTTTTTGGTTACATGAGGGAACTCAAAATGTAGTGCAAACAGCAGGGGCATCCACCAATACGTTGTTAGATGATGTATATTCAATAACAGGTACGAGAACAATCACAAACGCTGCGGGTAGGGTAAGAGTGGGTACTGTAATTACTGCCTTACAAAAGAAAACAATTTGCGAAAATATAGACCAGGGAGTTTATCAAATTCAGGGACCAAACCATGTCGCAACTATAAACTATGGAGATGGCACTTGTGATAGGATTGCAACGATATCAATTGATGGAACACCACCAAGAACTTTTTTACTTAGATAGATGATAACAAAAAACCGGTTTCTTAGGAAACCGGTTTTTTGCTTTTTACAATGTTTTTTATTTATAAGTATAAGTAACACCTTTTTTCATAGACTGTTTTACACCAAAATTATCAACCTTATCAGATGTCATTAAAATAAAAGGAGCTCCCAAATCAGCAGCATCTTCGTTGATTCTTTTTGTAGCTTTTTTTTCGGCAGAACCTGCGGTATTGTAGCTTATAAGTCCGCCAGTTTTACCCTTTACTTCTTCGCCTTTTTTAAGCCCTACAACTTGAGACGCATCCGTTAAAATTTGAACGTTTTCCCAATCACTTTTACCGCTTACCACAATTTTTTCAGAAACGTTTTCAACCCTTCCTCTTTTTCCGTAAGTAATTTTAGCAACAGCGAATTTTCCAATAGTCTGTTCAGCATCTTCCCCGGGGTACTTGTAAATAATTGTTTGCTCCTCTACTTTTACAACTGTTACTTCAATAGTTTCACCAGAATGTTTTACCATTTTATCTGCCGTTTGAGCATAAGATAATACCGCCATTACAACTGCCATTACTGACATCATTAATTATTTCATTTTTAGTTAGTTTTTTCAAATATCTAAATGTAAAACTTAACAACAAAAAGATTAAGGGTATTTTAAGAAAAATTAATGAAGGAATTATTTTAAAGTTTGGCAAGTTGACGCAACAAATAAAAAAGCTTAGGATACATTTATGTTCTGTTCTAATCGTATATTTTTTGTTGCTGTATCTTTACAATTATGAGTAAAGTTAGAGTACGTTTTGCGCCAAGCCCTACGGGCGGTTTACACCTTGGTGGTGTAAGAACAGTTTTGTTCAATTATTTATTTGCTAAAAAACATGGCGGCGATTTTATAGTAAGGGTAGAAGATACTGACCAATCAAGATTTGTAGAGGGTGCTGAAAAATATATTTTTGATTGCTTAACATGGTGCGGCATTGAGGCTGATGAAAGCGTATTAAAAGGCGGACCCTATGCACCATATCGCCAAAGCCAACGCAAAGAATTGTACAAAGAATATGCAGAAAAATTAGTGACCGAAGGCCATGCCTATTATGCATTTGACACACCTGAAGAAATAGATGCGATGCGTGAAAAACGCAAAGCCGAAGGAAGCGGAAGTCTGCAATATGATGCAGGTGTGCGATTGAAAATGAATAATTCATTGCGTTTATTGCCTGAAGAAACAGCGGCTTGGTTGGCTGCAGGCAAGCCCTATGTGATAAGAATAAAAGTAGAGGAAAACAGCACTATTTCTTTTACAGATATGATACGTGGCGAAATAACTTTTGATACCAATAATGTAGACGATAAAGTTTTATTAAAAGCAGATGGCATGCCCACGTATCATTTAGCGGTAGTGGTAGATGATTATTTGATGAAAATAACCCACGCCTTTCGTGGCGAAGAATGGTTACCTAGTGCACCAGTTCATCTATTACTCTGGAAACATTTATTTGGTATAAAAAACATGGTTGAGTGGGCGCATTTGCCTTTAATTTTAAAGCCTGATGGAAATGGTAAATTAAGCAAGCGAGATGGCGACAGGCTTGGTTTTCCGGTTTATGCAATGGACTGGAAAGACCCTAAAACTGCAGAAATTACAAAAGGTTTTAAAGAACTCGGTTTTTTACCTGAAGCTTTTTTAAACATGCTGGCTATGCTCGGTTGGAACCCCGGTACTGAACAGGAAGTTTTTACGATGGGTGAATTAATAGAAGCTTTTAGCATAGACCGTGTACATAAAGGGGGTGCAAAATTTGATTTTGAAAAGGCAAAATGGTTTAACCACCAGTGGATACAAAAAAAAGAGGTTGCGAGTTACGGGGTACAGGTTAAGGAGTTGCTTGCGGAAAAAGGTATAAAAATCAATAATGATATTTATTTTGAAAAAGTATTGAATCTTGTAAAAGAAAGATGCACTTTATTAAGTGATTTTTACGAACAGGCTGGCTACTTTTTTAAAGCACCAACCACATGGGATGAACCCGCTGTAAAACCAAAATGGAACGAAGCTAAAAATGATTTTTTTACAGCATTTATAGAAAAAATAAAAGCGACACCAGACTTCACTGCCGAAGCAACTGAAATTATTTTTAAAGAATTAGCTACAGAAAAAAATATAAAACCCGGCGAACTGCAATTGCCTATGCGGGTAATGCTAGTAGGCGCTAAGTTTGGCCCAGGTGTGTTTGAAATTGCAACAACTATTGGCAAAGAAGAAACAATCAGCAGAATTGAAAAAGCTTTGGAAGTTTTTAAATAAAAATTTAATCTAGAAAAAAAGCAACTTATAAATATAAAGTTGCTTTTTTATTTTGAAGGTTTGGAGCTTTGTACGAATACCGTTTTTGATCATTTGTTCGTTGCCCGCCTGCAATCTTTTTATTGCCCCAAAGGCAGGCAATAAAAAGGATTTTTGTCTAAGCAACGCAGCCCGTCATCTTTTGTTTTTCAATCTGGCAATAATTTGGTGTTTCTAAAAAAAGTAAATTTCTTAGCAAATATTTAATTGCATTTAACAAAGTTTTATTCTATGTTTATTAATTAATGTCTCAAGTTCATCAAAACTAACTAAATGCATAAAAGATATTTTACAGCCTTAATTTTTCTATCCATTTTTATAAATTCTTTTTCACAGAATTTCACCACAATTAATGGAGTTATTAAAGGATTAGGCACAGGTAAAAAAGTGATACTTGGCAACAAACCAAATGGAATAAATCCTGGTTTTATTTTTATAAAATACGATTCAACCATTTCGTACAATGATAGCTTTCAGTTTAAAAATATTAAGTTTCAAACTCCGGCTTATTACAGTTTAGACTTTGAAAATTGTATGGGTTGGACCTGCTTTTTTGGGGACACCGGAACCATCTCAATTATTGGAACATCTGAAAGCGTCTACAAT
>JBJXGJ010000224.1:0-13759 GCA_046153805.1 Ferruginibacter sp.
ATCTTAGTAAATTACTTAGTTCACTAAAGGTGGAAGTTATAGGTGTGAGTAGGAGGGGTGATTTTTTACGTACACAGATTCTTTCATTTGAAGAAACTTCGGCATTAATAAAGTTGCACAAGCCGGATTTTATTTTTCATCTTGCAGCTAATTCTACAACAAGCCATCAGGCACTTTTCGAAAACCATTGTACCATTGCGACGGGCACATTGAATATTTTAGAAGCAGTCAAAGAATTTTCACCTCATACAAAAGTTCTTATATCCGGGAGCGGTTTACAATTTATAAACACAGGTAATCCAATAAAGGAAACAGATCCCTTTGCAGCCAATGATGCCTATTCGGTGAGCAGAATACAAAGTGTTTATGCCGGCCGCTATTTTAGGAGTCTAGGTTTAAAGGTTTATGTGGGTTATTTTTTTAATCATGATAGCCCATTGAGAACCGAACGGCATGTTACCAAAATGATAAGCGAAACTGTAAAAAGGATAGCCGCAGGAAGCAATGAAAAATTGCAAATAGGGGATATGTCGGTCATTAAAGAATGGTCTTATGCGGGGGATATTGTAAAAGGAATTTGGTTATTGGTAAACCAAAAACAGGTATTTGAAGCAAACATTAGTAGTGGTGAAGGGCATCCAATTCAGGAATGGTTAGAAGCATGTTTTAATCTTGTTGGGCTAAATCTGAACGACCATGTTGTTGAAAAAAAAGATTTTAAATCGGGTTATAAAAAATTGATCTCCGATAATACAGTTATAAAATCTTTAGGTTACAAGCCTGAAGTATCATTTCATGATCTTGCAAAAATGATGATGAATAATGATTAATGCTTCCACAATAAATATCCTGCTTGTACAACTTTTCTCCAATGGTGATTGTCTTTATGCAACTGTTGTGGCAAGGCAAATAAAAGAAGATTATCCTAACTGTAAACTTACTTGGGCTATATCAGATTTTTGTAAAAATATAATTGCAAATAATCCTTATGTAGATGAAATATTGGTAACAAATGAAGTGGCTAAAAATGATGTTGTTGCCTTCAGGAAGTATAAGAAGAAAGTTTTTGCAGAGAAAGCTGTGGGTAAATGGGATGAAGTTTTTGTGACCACCAATATGGATACCAATCTTGCTTTGTATGATGGAACAATAAGGGGCATGATATTAAGAGCTTATCCTAACCGTATTACAGTACCATTACAGCCCGTGCTCGCACTTACTGTTTCAGAGAAAGACAATGTTGCTTTGTTTGCTAAAACTCACTCAATTAGTCATTTTAAGAATGTTATTCTTTGGGAATTTGCTCCGCAAAGTCGTCAGACCGAACTTAATTTTGAAATGGTGATGTCCGTTGCAAAGAAAATAACATCCAATTTCTCTACCTGCGTAATTCTTTCCTCAGCAAATAAATTTCAAGGGACTGATAGTATTATTGATGCGAGTACATTATCTATTAGGGAGAATGCGGCCCTTACGCATTATTGCAGTTTGCTTATCGGTTGTAGTAGTGGTATTACTTGGCTTACAACCAGTAGTCCAGCCAAATTTTTACCTATGCTGCAATTGCTAAATGCAAATACCATCTTTATAAATACACCGTCCCTTGATTTTGAGAGATATAACATAAAGCACAACGGATTAATTGAAATGTGTAATTTTAATGAAGACAAAATTTTAAGTTGCGTGAATGCCATTTTAAATAATGGATTTTTCGCTGCTAGTGCTTATAATCAACAATTGCCATTGCAGTTTAATACAACTTCAACAATAGTTTATAATTTGCTCGTTTACCTAGCATTTAGCTCCATTAAAAAGCATTATAGAATTATCACGACGATTTATGGCAGGCACCCATTATTTCTAAGAGCTTTTATCAAAGGTTTTGTAACTATGCCAATTAAACTATCAAAAAATTTGTGGCATAAAAACTATGCTCCAAAATCTAAATGTTACTAAATAAAGAATTTCAAGATTGTATTTCCAATCTAGTGAAAATTTACAATATCTTTACAAAAAAACTAACGTATGAAAATTTACTTCAAGCTGGTAACTTTTACTTTCCTTTCTGTTTTATTTTTTAGCAGTTGTCAAAATGAAGCTGCTCAAATAGTAAACGCTATTAACAGACCGGCACCAATAGCTAATGCCGGTCCATCAAGAACGGTGCTGCTACCTGTTAATAGTACAACATTAAATGGCTCTGGTTCTTCCCAAAATGGTCCTATTGTTGGATATTTATGGAGTTTGGTTTCAGGTCCAAATTTGCCAAATATTCTTAACCCAAGTTCTGCTATCACTTCTATCAATAACCTTGTTGCAGGTAACTATGTGTTTCAGTTTGCAATAATTGACAGTGCGGGTTTTACAGGAATTGATACAGCTTCGATCCAGGTAGTTGGTATAAGTCCACCGCCACCACCTGTGCAGCAAACCTTAACAGTACAACCGGGAGCAAATCCTATTGAATTAAACTTTGCCGTGAATGGTAATAACAATGTTTCTGCGCAAGATATAGATTTGGATGCTGCAGCATGGACTTCGGGAGGTAATCCATTTTTTATAAGAGGAGCATTTAAGTTTGACCTATCATCAATACCTGCAAATGCCACTATAGTTTCGGCTAAATTAAGTCTTTATTCTAACCCTACACCTATTAATGGAGACCAAACAAATGCCAATTCAGGATCAAATAATTCAATGTGGATAAGGAGATTAACATCACCTTTTACTGCCTCATCTACTTGGGCATCTCAACCGGGCACTGAAATGAATTCACAAGTTTTAATACCCCATACATCTAATTCTACACTAGATCTTATTGATGTAGATGTAAAAAATATTGTCGTTTCAATGCAGGCGAATGGTAATAATGGATTCATGATTGGTCTTCAAAATGAAGTAGCTTTTAATGCAAGACAGTTTGCTTCTAGCAGAAATAGCAATACAAGTAAAAGACCAAAAATAGTTGTAGTTTATCAATAAATTCTAAGCGTATAATAAAAAAAGAGGCTATCCTTATTAGGGACTGCCTCTTTTTATTTTTACAGTGGTGTAAGAAAGGAACAATATTTTTTATTATCCTTTTTTAGTTTGGTATTTAATTTCTTCTTCCATCATTTCATTGACCAACATGGGTAAATCATATTTTGGTTTCCAACCAAGTTTTGTATTTGCTTTTGTTGCATCGCCAATAAGTAACTCTACTTCGGCAGGTCTAAAATATCGTGGATGAATACCAATGACCTGCATACCTTCCGGTAATTTGTACATTGGGTTGCTGCATGATTTTACAAATACTTTTTCATCAACTCCTTCTCCTTTAAAATCTAGTGTAATTCCAATGTTGTCAAATGCCATTCTGATAAAATCACGAATAGTTGTTGTTATACCAGTAGCTAAAACAAAATCTTCTGGCGTTTCTTGTTGCAACATTCGCCACATTCCTTCCACATAATCTTTTGCATGTCCCCAATCTCTTTTTGCATCTAAGTTACCAAGCAATAAGGGAGCTACATCTAAGCCCAAAGCTAGACGTGCAACACCAATGGTGATTTTCCTTGTCACAAAACTTTCGCCCCTAAGCGGACTTTCATGGTTAAATAAAATTCCGTTTACTGCAAACATGTTGTATGCTTCCCGATAGTTTACGGTGATCCAATAGCCATATAATTTAGCCACACCATAAGGCGACCGTGGGTAAAACGGCGTACTTTCTTTTTGAGGGATTTCCTGCACCAAACCATACAACTCTGAAGTGGACGCTTGGTAGAATTTTGTCTTCTCCGTTAGGCCTAAAATTCTAATAGCTTCTAAGAGACGCAATACGCCAATTCCATCTGAGTTGGCAGTATATTCGGGTGTTTCAAAACTAACCTGTACGTGGCTTTGTGCACCAAGGTTATATATTTCATCTGGTTGTGTTTGTTGAATGATGCGAACCAAACTACTGCTATCCGTAAGATCTCCATAATGTAAATGAAATCTATCTGCAATTGTTTTATCAAAAATAAGGTTATCAATTCTGTCTGTATTCATCAAGGAACTGCGTCGTTTTATACCATGCACCGTATATCCTTTTTCAAGTAATAATTCCGCAAGGTATGCACCATCTTGTCCTGTAATACCGGTAATTAAAGCTGTTTTCATCATATTTTTTTAAAATAGAGCCAAAAATAAGATTAAAACTTTAAGTTTGAAATTCTTTAGAAAATAACATGAGATTAAGCATCATAATTGTAAATTATAAAACAGCACAATTAGTACTGAATTGTTTGGCATCAGTTTATAAATACAACACTATTGATGTCGAAATTTTTGTGGTAGATAATCTCTCAAATGATAGATTGGAGATACTTTTACAAAATAAATATCCAAATGTTTTTTTTATTCAAATGGGCTACAATGCAGGTTTTGCAAGGGCCAATAATGCTGCAATAAAACTAGCAATAGGAGAGAATATACTCTTGTTAAACTCAGATACTATAAATATAGAAGATGCTGTAAACAAGTGTGATAAACTTCTTAGAGAATCATTCTTTTCAGCCGCTGGTGTACAACTTTTAAATGAAGATAATACCCCTCAAATTTCTGGCAATTATGCAATGAAGGGCGGCTTAAATTATCTTTTACCATTACCCTTTACAGGTGTATTTCTAAAAACAATTGCCAACCTTTTTAAGGTAAAAAAACCAAGTATAGAAAAAGCAGAAACTACCATTGAAGTAGATTGGATCAATGGCGCATTTTTAATGGTGAAAAAATCAATTATTGAAAAAGTAGGTTTGCTCGATGAGGATTTTTTTCTTTATGCAGAAGAAGCAGAGTGGTGCAGCAGAATTAAAAAAAAGGGTAGGCTTTGTATATTCGGGGAACTTAATATTTTTCATTTGCAGGGAGAAAGCTCGAACTCCGCATTTGGTTCTGAAGGGAAGGGTTACTTTAATTTATTTGACAAGAAAGGTTTGCAGATTATTTTGAGCAATTTTGTTCGAATAAGAAAACAGTTCGGATTATTTTGGTTTGCATTTGATTTGGTATTTTATTTTCTTACAATTCCGGTTTTTTTTGTTGGGACTTTAATTTCTAAATTAGGTTTTTCAAAAAAATACCACCTTCATCAAGTAAAAGGGTTTACAAAAAATATGTTTTCTTTAATAAAATATCTCCCGGTTATCGTAAAAAACAAACCCTTTTTTTACAAGGTGTTATAAAATTCTTTCCCAATATTTAATAATATCTCCCAAACTGTCTTCAATGCTATACTCCGGCACCCAACCCGTTGCAGTCATCAATTTTTCATAAGAACCTATAATGACTTTATTTTCTGATGGGCGAAAGTTTTTTTCATTTGTCGTATGAAAAACATGTTCTCCAATAATGGTCGAAAAAAGTTCAATCATGTCTTTAATAAGGTATCCTTTCCCTGAGCACACATTGTAGGTTTGCCCTTTCACGCCCTTGTATAAAAGTAAATAGTATGCTCTAACCACATCTCTTACGTCACTAAAATCTCTAGTTACATTTACATCGCCTGTAACCAATTCTATTTTAGATGCGCCTGTTTTTGCCTGTTGTACAATTTGTTTTGCAAAAGACGAAATAACATATTCAGGTTTTTGATAAGGACCAATATGGTTGAAAGATCTTGTGTGTATAATATCAACCCCGTAGCTCTCAGCATAAATCTTTACCAGTTTTTGTTGCAATACCCTTGCTACGCCGTATGGGCTTGCAGGGTCTGGGCAATCAGTTTCTTTTAACGGTAAACCCGCATTGGCATTGCCATATTCTTCGGTAGAGCCTACTGATAGAATCCTACATTTAAGGCTAAGTATCCTGACTGTTTCTACAATATTTAAAAAGAAACTCGTATTATCCATTACCGAATCTGCAGGGGCTTTCCAGCTGTTGGCAACGCTGCTCCTGCCCGCCAGGTGCAAAATGAATGCGGGGTGAAAGCTTTCAATAGCATCTGCTACTTCTTCTTTATGTAGAAGGTTTATTTTAGAAAGTGAAATCGTAAGCCCTTTAAAATCTTCCGGCTCAAAGTCAGGATAGCTTTCGTTATAAATACCCATCACCTCGCTGCCGGGCTCTTGTTCATTTAAATAGTGAAGAAAATGTTTTGCAGCAAATCCTGCTATACCTGTAATTAAAATTTTCATTTGTGTCGTGTTGTGTTTCCTGCAATAATACCTGCTGCTCTTGCTGCAATATTACCCCAATAAAAGTGATTAAAAAAGGCAGAAGGAATATTAGCATGAACGTTAGCATTAAAAATACAATTAACAAATGCAGGCCAATCAAAGTCTTTTACAACAGCAAGTTTGCCACCTGCAACACCTTGTGGTACTCCATAAGCACCACTTTCGCAGCTTATGCTTGTTAGGTTATTGGCAAGCGCTTCTACTAATTTTGTTTTTATGCCACCACCTGTTATTACAGGATTTAAAAACAAATCAGCCCCTTTAAAAAATAAATTTATATCGTTTACAAATCCGGCGTAAATAATATTTTTATCTGAATAGTCTCTTAATTCATTGTATGATGCCGGCAACCCTTTGCCACAAATGATGATTTTGTATTTAAAATTTTGCTCGCTTACCAGTAGAGGATTTATGTTTTCAATAATATAATTGATGGCTTCCATGTTAGGCTTGTAGTCTAGCGTACCATTAAAGAGTAGAATTTTCTCTTCTTGCTTTATATTGTATTGTTGTCTGATTTCTAATGCTGCATTTTCCTTTTCTTCTTTTGAGGGAGTTTCTTTCCAATCAATGCCATATGTAATTACATCGCATTTCGTGGCATCAAGTCCGTAATTTTTTACTGCAAAATCTAAGTCTTCGGCTGTTACAAAAAAATTGTGATCTATTATTTTATGAATATTTTTTTCGTAGGACCAGAGCATTTTCCACCACCATTTGCCCATACTTTTAAAACGTACCGCTTCAATATTATGCGATAGTAATGATAATTTAATACCTGTACTTTTCTTTAGCAGCCATGCTAGCCAACCATAATAAGGATGAACGATTACAAGATCAGTAATTTTTTTTTGCTTAATTAATTTTTGTATTTTAAAAAACAGTAAAGGATTTGCATACCGCAATTTTGAACTGCCCAATATCCCTTCAAAAGAAGTTTTTAAATCATCAGGCATCGCATTCTCTGCAACAGAAAGAAAAGTTACGGGATAAATTTTAGCTAGGTATTCATAAAAACTTGCAATAAATTTCTTGCCACCGGTGCGAGCAGGATACACGTTGTACGGCGCCAGCAATGCTATGTTTGGTTTTGTTTGAATGATACTCCGATTAAATAAAGTGCCTTAAATTATATAACTTTTTCAGTTGTTGCTGTTCCTTTTCTCCACTCCATAAACAATGCTGCCAGTAATAAAACAAATAATAACCAGCCCGCTATCGCACTAATATTTTTGCTTAAAAAGAAGATTGAAGGCTCAAATTTAAATTCAATAGTATGTTTGCCTGCAGGTACAACCATGGCACGCAATACATAGTTTGCTTTAAAGAAAGGTACTTTTTTACCATCTAAATAAGCATTCCAGTCTTTGTAATATATTTCACTAAATACCGCTACGTTGTTGCTGCCCGAGTTGCTTTCATAACTAATTGCATCATTGTCGTATGCAGTCATCTTAATAGAAGCAGCACTATCAGCAGGGCTAAAAGCGGTTACCAATGGTTTAAAAGATTCGTCTACAACGGCACTGTCTTTTGTATTTAAGCCGGTTAAGCCTTTCATTTCTGCAACAGGTCCTTTTACAAATGTTACAGCTTTTATAAACCAAGCATTGCCTAGAGCTTCCGGGTTTTGAAAAGCCTGTATTTTATCTCCTTCGCCTGTAATTATCCATTTTGCATTGAGCATATTTAACACACCGGGGTTTGGTCTGCCGTTCATTTGGTAAGTACTTAAATCGTCGTAGATGCCCAATTTTGCTGCATGGTAGCCTCCGATAGATTTATGATAGTACGAAGTTTTAGCTTCTTCAAAAGGGCTGCCCACACTTGTGTTAAAAACACGGTAGTTAGGGTCTTTATCTGCCAGTATTGTTCTGTCGGCATTCGTCATCGGAAATTCTACCGCATCATAATTTTCTTTATTATCAAAACTTTTTGCATTTAAATAATGTGAACCAACGGCCAATAAATCAATGGTTGATGCCAGTGTAACACCTACCAGCATAATCGTAGCAGTCAATTTCTTTTTTATATAAAGTGCAATTAAACCTGCTGCCACCAATACAAATAACAGGGAGCGTACCAAATCTTTCAACATCATTGAAGCCCTGTCTTTTTTCAGTTCGGTTAAAATACCCCGGGCAGTCTTTTCAGCATCTGTGTTTTGTTGTAGTTGAAAGACCCAGTTTTCGTACACCTGATTATCTCTTTGTCCTTTGTATTGTTCATTTAAAGCGCCATATTTATTTTGAAAATCTGCATCCTTGCTTTGCCACAAAGTATTGAAGGCAGTTGTTCTGTTGCGGTTTTCATTGCCAAAGTCAGATGTTGCGTAAAATGCAAATCCTACCATAAAAACAGCAGCAGTTGCAATAACGCCTAGCTTAAACTTTTGCCAGGCTTCGTCAGCATTAAAATTAGTGATCAGTTTATTAATGGTAAGTTCAGCAATTACCGGAAACAATATTTGCGGAATGACCAATGCAATTGTAGGCACCCGAAATTTATTGTAAAGCGGCAAGTTGTTAAACATGAAAGTATTAAACCCTTCAAAGTTGCTGCCTAGCGCCAATAAAATGCCAAGCAAACTTGCCGTAAAAATCCACCATTTGTGTTTACCATCTAAATAAAACATCCCAAATAAAAACAGAAAACAAATAACGGCACCAAGGTAAACCGGGCCATTGGTAAAAGGCTGGTCACCCCAATAAAGCGACTGGCTCATTTGTTGAGCAATTTGGTCTGCAGGCGCTTGTGGAAACAATCCAGTCATGTAGTTCACCACATTTGCATCATCTTTTAATTGTGGAAATAAATAACTTTCTCCATCTCTTTGTGCATAATAAGATCCGTAGCCCTTTACTCCAGGAAACATTAGACTCATCGTTTCTGCCCTGCCATAACTCCATTGAAAAGCGTATTCTTTGCTAAGGCCTGTTGTTTTTCCATCAACAACTTTGTCATTGGCTTTATTGGTTTCATCCATTTTTAACTGACCCCCACGCTTACTGAATTTCGCATAGTCATAAGTAGGCAAAAGCGTAATGGCATTTACCGCCAAACCCAGCAAACCTGCTGCTACCAATAATCCCAGACTTTTTACAAGGTCTTTGGTATCTTTTATTTTTACTGCCTGAGCTATAAAAAAAATAGTCATTACTGCCATTATTAAAAACACATAATAACTGACCTGTTGGTGACCAGAACCCACTTCCAATGCTGTAAAAAGAGCAGTGAGTGCGAACCCAGCCAAATATTTTTTATTAAAAAGCAGTATTGCTGCACCAATTAGTGCTGGAGAATATGCAAGCGTTAGCATCTTTGTATCATGCCCAGCTGTAATAATAATGGGGGAATAGCTGCAAAATGCAAATGCAATGGCACCAAGAATGGCTGCGTATGGCCTTACCCGCAGGCACATACATAAAAAGTAAAAACTAATACAGGCCAAAAAGAAAAAGTTCATTGGCTTAGGCAACCACAATTGAAAAGCTTTATCAATAACAAACAAAGGCGACCATGTACCTTCAATAGCAATTTGGTAAGCGGGCATACCGCTAAACATCGTAGAAACCCACAATGGATAATGACCCTTCGCGGCTTTGTATTCCATAGACTGGTGGCTCATTGCCTGCCAGCTGCTTATATCAGATTGTTTTAACACAACGCCACTTTCAAGAGCCGGCTTGCAAAAGATGATCGTTACCAATAAAAAAACACCTACTGCTATTGCGTGTGGAATAAGCTTTTTAAAATCGAAGTTTTTCATTTACCCATTTTTATGTGTCGCAAATTAAGCACAAAAAGCAAGATTTTTATGAATTGATGAGGTCGTTGAATAGGCTGTTCACTTTTAATGGGAGAAAGAGATTGGTAAATCTTGTTTTGGGGCCTTGAGCCGCCTGCATGTTTCAGCAACAGTTCGCTGCAAGCCTCCTATTTTTTTTGTTCAAAGGCAACAAAAAAAGGATATCCGCCTAAGCAGCGGAGCCATTTATCTAAAAGTTCTTTTTTCAACTTTCATTATGTATTATTTGAGCATGTTTACTCAAAAAGTTTTTGTACCGCAACTATTTTTCTTTATTTTCGCTGCCCAATTCAAAACGGTAGTCGTAGCTCAGTTGGTTAGAGCATCAGATTGTGATTCTGAGGGTCGGGGGTTCGAGCCCCCTCGATTACCCCAAAAACCTCTCAAATTGTTGAGGGGTTTTTTAATGGGTTTTATTTAAAAACACATTTATTCAAACAGTTCAAGTTTGTTTTTTGGTCTTCTTTTATCCTGCCACTCAAAGTTTTTTAAATATTTTTTATCTCCTGGTATTTGTTTTATCGGAAACATAGTGCCATCCACATTATTTATAAATTTTATTTTTTGCAATTCCTGTTTTGCAAAATATACATCTACCACATCGCCACTGCTTCTGTTCATACCTACGTAAGCACTGTCTTCGTCTTGCGGGTAAAAAATAGTTTCTGCCGGAGAGCCCTTTATTCTGCTGTAGTCTATTTGTCCGGCTTTAAAATAAACATTAAGGGTGCGCCCAGCCGCCTGGTTGTACACGGCAGGGTTTTGCCTGTTTATTAGAATGCTGTTGTTAAAAACGTAGAGTCTTTTTGGTTGTTGTTTTTCGGTAAATAGATACATGGTGTCGCCTTTTACCTGGTTTTTTTCTTTCCAAAAAACCGGGTTTCTAAACATCCTAAAAACAGAATCTTCAGTTGAATAGTACATACTGTCACTTACCGCTTGGGCAGAGTCGTTAAATATTCTTACGTTATTATAACCAAGCACGTACCTTATACTGTCTTGTGGTGTATTGGTAAAAATCTGCTGGTTGTTTACAGTATCTACCGTAGTATAATTTTTCTTTGTAGTGGTATCGTATTTTCTAAGTCCCGAAAAAAGGGTGTCTGCGGCTATATAGGTACTGTCTTTGTCTTTTACAATAATTACAACAGGCTTTTGCGTTGCAAGAAAGGAAGCTGTTTTTTGGTTCGTTTCTATTAGGTTGCCAATAGCTATGATGTGGTTTACACTATCCACATATTTTGCACGTCCTTTTAAAACACCAATGCCAGTTTTTTCGTCATAAAAACTTGTGTCTGCTACTGTAGAGGATGTGCTGTCGCTAAAAAAAGTTCTATTGTAAAAATTAGCTTCGCCGGTTTGCAAATTATAGGTTCCATTTTTAGATAAAATGGTTTTTCCTTCTTTTGTTTTTATAATGGTGGGAGATATGAGCGTTGCAATTTTAAAGGCTGTATTGTATTTTAAGCTGTCAGCTCTTATATCATACTTTGGATCTAAAAGATGAACTGTTTTTTTAAAAAAAATGTCCTTTGTGTCGGAATAGTAAACCGCATCGGTACTAGTAAGCACAGTTGTTCCGTTTATAACTTTTCCGCCTCCTTTGTAAGTTGCAATGCTGTTGGCAAGGTCGTAGGTAAGATCATCGGTAAGCAGCGTGCCTTTGCCATCTGTAAGTTTTACGTTGCGTTTTAAATAAGCAATTCTTTCTTTGCCTAAGTACCGTACATAGCTCGCGTAAGTGTTTACCGTATCTGCATCGTTTATATGAACATTGCCAAAAACTTCGGCTATCTGTGTGCGAGAATTTATTACAATACTGTCGCCCGATAAAATAGTATTGCCCTGTCTTACTTTTGCGCCACCAGCTAATGTTCGCAGGGTTGTACTATCATCTAAAGTTATAAATCTCGTGCTGCTGCCACTTAATATTTCAATTCTACTTGAGTCTGAAGCAGAACCCTGTGCAAACAGATTTTGCGCTGCACATAACATAAAAAGTAAGAATAGGCTGCGCAAAAATTTTCTCATTCAATTGTTTTAAAACTGCAAATTGAACAATTAAATATTAATGCCATCACAAAATTTTTATTTTGCCTTTTCTACGTAGTAAGGACTGTTCAACGTATCTGGCAGTGGCACTAGTAACGGATTATTATTTTGCTTTTTGCCAAAAACTGAAATACTGATATATCGTTTTGGGTTTACACGTATATCATCTAACAAAAGATTTAATTTATTGCCGCTCGATGCCAAATTTTGGTACATAGTAGGATCGTTGAGCAACTTGCCAAGCGTGCCATCGTTTTTGTCAAATTTGCCAATAATATTCTTAAGGTCATTCACCGCCCTGTCAAGCGTGTCAAGGGTTTTATTCAAATTTAAGGTTGCAAATTTGGAGGTCGTTTTGTCAAGGTTGGTCATTACACTGTTTATTTTATCATTGTTGCTTGCAAAATTTCCTGTAATAGAATTTACATTGTTCAATGATTTGGCAAGTGCTCCGGTTTGCGTATTTAGCAACATATTTAACGATGCGGTTGATTGTACCATGGCGGCTGTTACCTTATTTAAATTGGCAAGTACAGCTGCAATATTTCCTTTTGCATTGGGGTCCAACACGCTGTTAAAATTACCTAACAATGTATCCATTTGCGAAACAGCTTTTCGCACTTCATATAACACTGGATCTACTTTTTTTAGTACTTCGTCAAAAACACCGCCACTTGTTTCTGTAAGAATTATGTCTTTGTCCTTTAAATTTTCCACGGCATCGCCCAATTTTATTTCTATGCTTGGTGTGCCAATTGGATTGCCTTTTATGATGGCTATAGAATTTTTAGGAATATCAATATCTTTGGTGATATTAATATCTACCAAAATTTCCCTCATATTTTTTTCAGTACTTATTTTGTAAACAGTACCAACCTGTAGGCCATTTATGATAATGGGATTGGAGTTTTGCAAACCTTGTACGTTGCCATATTTACCTCTGAGGGTTGTGTCTTTGCTCCAAAGTTTTTTACCTTTTAAAAAATTGAAGCCCATGATCAACATAGCTACTGATAATATAGTTATAGCACCCACTTTCGTTTCGTTCGTAATTTTCACTTATAGTTAGTTTTAGTTATTGCTTTACCGAGAATATTTTTTACAAGGTAGCATACCAATTTGTTAGCCAAAAATCTAATTTTTATGTTTTAGGGTGTATTTACAACCGCTTTTGTACTTTCCAATTGTGCTTTGTAGCGTATTACCGCTTTGGTAATGGCTTCTGCAAGTTCCTGCTGGCCCTCTTTGCTGTTTAAATAGCGCTCATCTTCAGGATTGTTAATGTAGCCAGTTTCAACTAAAATTGCGGGCATTTTTGTGGCTGATAATACCCAAATTCCTTTTTGGCGTTGGTTCACACCCAGAGCTCGTCTACCAGTAGCATCTATTTCATCATTTACAAGCGTTGCAATCCTATCACTTTTTTCCTGATAGAGTTTAGCATATACTTGGGCTAACTGCCTGCCTTCTGGAGAATTGAAGTTAAAACTATTATAAACACTGTCTGCTGCACCGGTCTCAATTTCAATATCTTCCTGTCCTTTCATAATTGCCTTTAGTTTATCACTCGTTTTTGCAGCGGCAAATATGTAAACACTAGTGCCACTAATAGTAAGGGGCATTTTAAAATATTCATAAATTGGCTCTTCTACTTCATAACGCGTTGATTTCTTCTTTCTTTTTTTTCCTTTGC
>JBJXGJ010000232.1:0-9219 GCA_046153805.1 Ferruginibacter sp.
AAGTGAACCGAAAAAAGGGGCAACAAAGTTAAGTATCAAATCAAAAAGAAATAAAGCAGGATGGAATAATGATTACCTCAGAGATATTTTGACTAAGGCGAACTAAATTTTAATGCGTTTGCCCTGACTTGCACCAGCACCGCTGCCATTGCCGCCATCAAAACCACTAAATTCAGGAAACGAACCTTCGTTTGGTTCACTATTAAAACTTTCGTAA
The DNA here is from genome assembly GCA_046153805.1 of Ferruginibacter sp. Taxonomy (GTDB): domain Bacteria; phylum Bacteroidota; class Bacteroidia; order Chitinophagales; family Chitinophagaceae; genus Ferruginibacter. The sequence goes on from JBJXGJ010000232.1 coordinate 218, forward strand.
AGCGGAGTAGAAGCTGCTGAATTGTATTGAAATGAGGATAAATCTGTATTGTTCCTTTTTTCTTTTAGTAAGTTTAGTTCAGCTTTAATTGTGTCTTTGTCAAATTTTGTAACATCCCAAATAGCTGCCGGTGGCAATACACCAAATTCTTTTATATAGCTGCGAATGGTTGCTAAATATTGTTCTTTGTAAGTTTCCGTTTGCTCATCAGTTGGTACCAATTCAGGGTAATGATCTAAATTATATTCAATAATTTCTGTGCAAAAATCTCTGTATGCTTTTGTAAAAAGCAAATGCTCGTGCCAAACAACATCTATGTATTTAGATGGAGTAACATTAAAATCGCTTATTACTGCTAAAAAAATAAATTTTTTATACTCGCTAATAGCCTTGATGCAAAATTGTTTTTTCCATTGGTGTTTGCGTGCAATTTTATCGGCAAAGGCTAATGTTGATGAATCTACTCCACTAAATCTTTCTCTGATTTTTTCCCAAGTGTTAGGCGTTACTATATGATCAAAATGATATGCTTTAATTTTAAGCCATAGTTCTTTTTTATTCATTGTTATGAATGTCATGTATGAACATGTAGTGAATGAACTTTTTTTTTAAAAAAGTTAGCAACAAGTTTTTTAAATTACAAATATGAAAAAAAATACGGTGCTTATATTGGGAGCGGGGCATTTAGCTTTTAGGCTAAAAAAATATTTGCACAAACATAATTACGAAATATTGCATAGCACGATAGATGATATAAGTTCAAAATCAGAATCAGTGTCTCTTGTTGAAAATTTGAACACATACTTCAACAATATTGATATTTCAGCTATCGCGATGGTTTATTTGTTAGATGATAAAGATGAAAACAACCTTCAGTTGATCATTTATTTTATTTCAACTTATCCTCATTTGCCGGTCACGGCATCTTTGTTTAATGAAAATATTATTCCGCACCTTAAAGTAGAAAATGATAATTTAAAAATTTTAAATCCTGCAAGAATAGCAGCCCCTGCTTTTGTTGAACAGTTAAATATTCAAATAAGAAGTGAAGCTCCATATGCCAGCATCATTTCTGAAAATAACAAAATTGTAAAAAGGCAGTTTTCTCTTGTCAATCAAATTTTATTATTTTTCGTTTTGTTTTTATTGTCGGCAGTCACTTTTTTTCATTTTTACGAACGGCTTTCATGGATCGACTCTTTCTATTTTGTTATCGTTACAGCAGCTTCGGTTGGCTATGGCGATATAAACTTAGCAACCTCAAATACGGCGGGTAAACTAGCAGGTGTTTTACTGATTATCACTTCTACCATTTCTATTTGGATGATTTTTTCATTAACAATTGATAGTTTATTGAAAAAGAGAATTCAGCACGCCATGGGACGAAAAAAGTATGGTTTTAAAAATCATGTTATTGTTTGCGGTTTGGGTAGGCTCGGCTATTTTATTGTGGAAGAGCTATTAAGAAAAAACGAAAAGGTTATTGTGATTGAACAAAATGAAAATTCCAATCACATCGATTATCTTAGGCAATTGGGCGCAGAAGTGTATGTGGGAGATGCTAGACTTCCAAAAGTGATGGTTGATGTAAATGTTGGGAAAGCGAAGGCATTAATATCAGTAATCAGCAACGACTCATTAAACCTCGAAATTGGGTTAAATGCCCGTTCGCAACATGCAAACGTAAAATTAATTTTAAGAATATTTGATGACCAGATGGCAGAAAAAATAAAAAATTTTTTAAAAATATATCATACGTTAAGTGCCTCAGCAATAGCTGATGATATTTTTTTTAGCGAACTGCTTAACAGAAAAAATAAAATATAATATCAGTTTTATACTATTTTATAATTTCTGTAATCAAACAACCTCACACCAAAAATTTTTTCAGTTATGTTTTTAAAATGATCTTTAAAAGACAACTTGTTCTTAGTTTCGTTGTAGTTAAAAACCCAGTGTACGTTGTCTATTCTTGCCTGCATCACTTTAGGGTGTGTATGTGTAAAAACATGTAAAGCATTTACAAGGCTATTGGCATAATCATCCGGTACAACTAAATTATTTTCATCGTACTCTCCGTTGTGGTATATTTTATTTTTATAATTATTTTTTGCCTTCATTACCTGTGGGCTTTGTACCCAACCATAATGGTGCACATAGGCGTCTAATTTTTTTACATTTAATTTTTTGTTATCATCTTTTCTAAAGCCCTGCGCATCTCTGTATGAATAAATATTTTTGTTGTTTTTTATAACACGTACCTCATGCCGATACCATTGCGATTCCACACCAACATACTTATATGCACCAAAAAAATGACGATATTTAAATAACAAACCATCTACATTTTTATCGTCTTTCCATTTTTGCATGGCCTGTTTTATTTCTTCATAGCCATCTTCATGCAATACCTCATCGCCCTGTATGTAAATGCACCAGTCAGCATTGTTTGGTATTTCTGCAAAGGCTTTGTCAGTTTCAGATGCGAGTACTTTGCCATTGGCACTTAGTGTAAAATCCCATTCGGTGTCAATTATTTTTACCTTCTTATCTATGTTTGCAACAAGTTCTCTTGTGCCGTCTGCAGATGCACCAACTGCCACAATAACTTCGTCACACAAAGGCAAAATAGATTGTATGGCTTCTACAATTGGATATTGCATTTTTACTGCGTCTTTTATAAAGGAAAAACCTACAACTTTCATGTAAAACAATATTTGATATTTCAAAAATAACGATAACTATTTTCATAAGATAGAATGAAACACATTATTTAGTTCATTGCAGTTAATTAACTATCTTGCTCCAAACTAAAACCTATATCATTATGGACATACTTTTACATTATTGGTGGGTCATTTTGCTTTTACTTGCATTGCTTGGTTGTTTCGTAACCATCAATCAAGGCTTAATTGGTGTTGTAACCATGTTTGGTAAATACCAGCGAATTATGCGCCCCGGTTTAAATTTTAAAATTCCTTTTTTAGAGCAGATTTACAAAAAGGTAAGCATTCAAAACCGTTCTGTTGAGTTGGAATTTCAGGCCGTAACATTAGACCAGGCAAATGTTTATTTTAAATCGATGTTACTGTACTCTGTGCAAAATGAGCAGGAAGAAACCATACAGAAAGTTGCCTTTAAATTTATAAGCGATAAAGATTTAATGCAGGCTTTGATAAGAACCGTAGAAGGAAGTATTCGTGCATTCGTTTCTACAAAAAGGCAGGCGGAAGTACTAAATGTGCGCAGAGACATTGTAGAAAATGTAAAGGAACAGGTTGATCTGGCGTTGGAAAGCTGGGGCTACCACCTGCAGGACTTGCAGATAAACGATATCACTTTTGATGAAGCAATTATTACCAGCATGAGCAAAGTGGTGGCAAGTAATAATTTGAAAGCAGCGGCAGAAAATGAAGGACAGGCACTTTTAATTACAAAAACCAAAGCTGCCGAGGCAGAAGGTAATGCTATTAAAATTGCTGCAGAGGCTGAAAGGCAAGCGGCACAGCTTCGTGGGCAGGGTGTGGCTTTATTTAGAGAAGAAGTTGCCAAGGGTATGAGCCAGGCAGCAAGCGAAATGAAACAGGCTAATTTAGATACCAACGTTATTCTTTTTAGTATGTGGGTAGAAGCCATTAAAAACTTTGCTGAGTATGGAAAGGGGAATGTAATTTTTCTTGATGGAAGCAGCGACGGAATGGAAAAAACAATGAGGCAGATTATGGCCATGCAACAATTGCAGGACAATAAATAAAATTTGTAAAATAATTTAACTGCCTCGTTCTACAACGGGGCATTTTTATTTTTTGCAGATTAACAATTTCTTTTGCTCCTTTTCATTTTTATTTCATTTAATTGCAACAGAAACGAAAAGTTTGCTACAGCAATAAAATAATTCTTCAAAACTATGTTTGATATTTTCTTACAAATTGACAGCACAGCCGCCGCTACTGCCGTTACAAAATCTGAATCGGTTATTGGAATGTTGAGCAAAGGTGGGCCAATAATGATCCCACTTGGTATTCTATTTGCGCTGGCAATTTATGTTTTTATTGAACGATTGCTGGTTATTAAAAAAGCAAATGTTGCAGATGAGAATTTTATGAGCATTATAAGAGATCAAATTAGCAATGGTAACATTTCTGCGGCACGCAGCCATGCAAAAAACAAAGACAATCCGGTGAGTCGCATGATTGATAAAGGGATACAGCGCATAGGCAAACCTATTGACGCTATTGAGAAAAGTATGGAGAATGTTGGGAAACTGGAGTTGTATAAGATGGAGAAAAATATTACTATACTTTCTGTAATAGCAAGGATTGCTCCGCTTTTTGGCTTTGTTGGTACCATTGTAGGATTGGTAATATTATTAAAGGAGTTTGCAACAATAAGCAACCCATCTATCAGCCAAATTGCAGATGCCATGTACATTAAATTGATAACGTCTGCAAGCGGATTAATAATCGGTATGCTTGCCTACCTTGGTTATAGTTTTTTAGATACACAGGTAAATAGAATGGCTAATAAAATGGAGAACGCCAGCAGCGAATTTATCGATATTTTGCAGGAACCAACGAGGTAGATGTTAGATACAAGATGTCAGACACAGGACAGGTTATCATTCGTAATTCACACATTAGTAATTCGTAATTTTAAATGGGTTTAAGAAAAAATAAATTGAGGGATGAGCATTCAGAAGTGGATACGGGTCCACTAAATGATATTCTGTTTATTTTATTAATGTTCTTTTTAATGATATCTACATTAGCTAATCCCAATGTAATTAAAATGAGTGTGCCCAAAGCAAAGAGCGATACAAAGCAAAAGCAAAGTGTAGTTGTTAGTGTAGATAAAGATAAAAATATGTTTGTTGGCTCTAAAAAAATTAATATTGATTCTTTGGAATCGGTTTTGAGAAAATACATAAATGAAGGCGATAGTATTAAGCCTGCAGTGGTTATAAATGCAGACTCTGTTTCGCAGTGGGGTGAAATCGTAAAAGTGATGAGGGTTGCCCGTAAGCTTGGTGCAACAACATCTGCAACCGTTACAGGAAGTGATTAACAAGTAGCATCCTCTGTTTACCTTGCATATCTTTTTTTATCATTACTTCGTAGTTTGCTCTGGTAAAAATATCGGCTGTATCTTTTGCAAAATCTTCATGTACTTCCAGAAAAATTCTTCCTTCTTTTACCAAATGTTTTTCAGCGAAAATCTTTATTTTTTTATAGAAAATAAGTGGGTCGTTTTCAGGTACAAATAAGGCAAGGTGCGGTTCGTTCATAGTAACATTTCTGTCTAAAGAAATTTTTTCGTTTTCTGGTATATAGGGCGGATTACTAATAATTACATCATACTTTGGTAACGAAATATAGTTTCCCTCCTTTAAAAAATCAAGCTGTAAAAAATTGACAACAACATTATTGTTTGTTGCATTTTTCTTTGCAATGGCTAATGCTTCAAGGCTTATATCTAAAGCAGTAATTTGAGCTGTTGGTACGTTTTTTTTAATACTTATTGGAATACATCCGCTTCCTGTACCAATATCCAGTATTTCTTTGTTGCTGTCTTTTTTTAAGAATTGAATGACTTCGAGAACAAGTTCTTCTGTTTCGGGTCGGGGAATTAGCACTGCATTTGTAACTGTAAAACAAAGATTGTAAAACCATGCTTTCCCAGTGATATATTGCACCGGCATGTAGTTCATGAGTTTACTCAAAGCAACATTCATTTCTTCAATTGCTGTAGTCTCAACAGTTTTTTTGCCGTCTGTCGCAACGTCTGTCGGCGAAATTTTTGCAAAATGTTCCAATACAATCTTTGTTATGGCAACCGCCTCTCCGGTTGGGTATATCTTCCTTAGATCCTCAGTGTATTTTGTGTAGATTTCTTTAACTGTCATCTGAGCAAACATACTTTATTTTTTGATGCGTATTTTTGGCAGGTGATAAATAACGAAACATTCATGCAAAGGTGTATACAGCTCGCTGGCCTTGGTGCAGGCTATGTAGCGCCCAATCCTCTGGTTGGTGCGGTGTTAGTGTATAAAAACCGCATCATCGGAGAAGGTTACCATCAAAAATTTGGAGAGCCACATGCTGAAGTTAATTGTATAAATGGAGTTGCAGAATGCGATAAACAATTTATTTGTAAAAGTGTACTATATGTTTCCTTAGAGCCCTGCTCCCATACTGGTAAAACACCACCTTGTGTTGATTTTATTTTAAAAAGCAACATACCAAATGTGGTCATTGGTTGTAAAGATCCATTTGAAAAAGTAAACGGAACCGGCATTGATAGATTAATTGCGGCAGGTATTAACGTTGAAGTAAATGTATTAAAAAGCGAGTGTATTGATTTGAATAAACGATTCTTTTGTTTTCATACTAAGAGGCGACCTTATATCATTCTTAAATGGGCGGAAACTAATGATCGTTTTATTGCAGGAAAAAATGCTGCGCCGATAAAAATCAGCAATTTATTTACTGATGTATTGGTTCATAAATATAGGTCGCACGAGGCAGCAATTCTCGTTGGTACAGCAACTGCTTTAGTTGACAATCCTACATTAACAGCAAGGCATTGGCCGGGGCCAAATCCTGTAAGAGTTATTATAGACCGTGATTTAAAATTGAACGACGACAAAAATATTTTTAATCCAGATGCGCCAACAATTGTTATTAACCGAAAGAAAACTGAGCTAAATAAAAATATTAAATTTTATAGAGTTGAAGAAAGCGATTCTATTGTTACGGGCATTATGAAGTGTTTATTTGAGCAACAGTTAAATTCCGTTATCATTGAAGGAGGGGCTAAAACAATTCAGTCATTTATTGATGCATCGTTGTGGGATGAGGCAATGATAATAACAAATAGCGGTTTGATGCTACAGGACGGTGTTCAATCTCCACGTTTAAAAAATCAAAAAGAACAATCTTTTATTTCTTTATTTAGTGATGGAATAAGTTTTCTAAAAAATATTAGTAATGACTCATTATAGTACCATTGAGCAGGAAGGAATTGCAGAGTATAAAGAACGGGGTAGCAGATTTTTAGCTTATTCGTTTCCATTTGCTGAAGCGTCCGAACTAAAAGCTATAATCCAGAAATTAAGAAAGGAACACCCTAAGGCCGTTCATTTTTGTTTTGCATATCGCCTTGGTAATGATGGAAATAAATTTAGAAGCGGCGATGATGGAGAGCCCGTGGGTAGTGCAGGTAAGCCCATACTCGGGCAAATTGACAGCAAAGGTCTTACCGATGTTATAGTTGTTGTTGTTCGTTATTTTGGTGGCACTTTATTAGGCGTGCCCGGGCTTATAAATGCATATAAATCGTCTGCGGCTATGGCTTTGCAGGTAATACCAATCTTACGAAAACCAATTTTGCAAAAAGCTACTTTGCAATTTGATTATACAAGAAAGCAGGAGGTAAATGCTATTTTAAAGGAACATTCGTGTATGGTCATCTCACAGGAAAATGTCCTTTTTTCAATATATCATATTGGAATTCCCGTTGATAAAAAGGAAGAGGTTCTTTATAAATTAAAAAATTTATACCACGTGGAAGTTTCTTGATTTATTAAATAGTTCTATTTTTTTTAAAAATTGAAGTCTCGTTAACATTTTTTTATAACTTAGCCAAAAATAACGTTAAGCCATGAAAAAATTCTTACTAATTTTTACCTTATTGTCAGTAATAATAAGTGCGAAAGGGCAGCAGCTGCACTTTTTGAGTCAGTATTTGCAGCACAATTCGATGCTAAATCCAGGAGCAGCCGGTATATCCAATGAGGATATGGTAGGAGTATCTTATAGGAGCCAGTGGGCCAGTTTTCCAGGCAATCCCCGTACCTATATGGTTTATGGAGATGTGAATTTAGAAAAATTAAAAACAGGGGTAGGGGGTTATGTGTACCGTGATGAGACAGGTCCGACGAGCCGTACAGGTATACAGCTGGCGTACTCCAAGCATATTATTTCCCGAGATGAGAAGCAGAAACTTGGGTTAGGCATAGAACTCAGAGGTTTGCAGTATGCGCTTGATAAGAGTAAGGTGTTAGGCGCATTGGGTAATGATCCGGCCTTGGGAGGAGCTTCGTCAAAGTTTGGTTTTGATGCAGGGGCAGGTGTTTACTACACGGACGGCAAGTTAAGTGCCGGGGCGGCGGTGAGCCAGTTAATACAATCCAAGATCCAGTTGGCTGTTGTGCCAAATGCCAAGGTTAGTGGACGACTTTATCGTCATTATAATTTCAATGCAAACTACCGTATCCAGACGGGTGACGATATTTATTTAATACCAAATGCCTTGGTAAGGGTAATACAAAATTCACCCACGGAGTTTGAGGCGGGTATGAAGTTAGATTATCAGGATAAAATATGGTTTGCGTTGTTGTATAAACACCGTCAGTCATATAGTGTACAGGCAGGAGTAAAGATAGCAGAGAAGTTAAGTATATCTTATAGCTATGATGCCTATAACACGCCAATCAGTGTGTATGAAGGAGGTTCAGCAGCCCATGAGCTGGGATTAAGATTTGGCTTTGGAAAAAAATAAATTATCCTATAACTGTTACCTAATTTTAATAATAAAATTCCTCATGCATAATTCTAGAAAAAAGCAGAAATCATTGTATTCATTTAAATCATTAGCATCTTTAATGTTAATGTTATTTTCATTTACTTTAAGTTATGCGCAAGTACCTACCAACGACGAGCCGTGCAATGCAATCACGTTAGCGCCTACGGCAGCCTGTAATTACCAGCCGTTTAGTAATGTAGATGCAAGTAATTCAAGTACTACAGGTTTGGCAGATCCAACTTGTGCTGGTTATTCAGATGCGGATGTGTGGTTTAGGACAACAGTGCCTCCAACGGCGACTACGGTAACGATAGATTTGATAAACGGAACAACTGGCGGTATCAATGATGCTGCAGCATCAGCGTATACAGCAACCGGCACCTGCCCTAGTTTGGTATTTACGGAAGTAGGTTGTAACG
>JBJXGJ010000236.1:0-11212 GCA_046153805.1 Ferruginibacter sp.
CTCTGTTGGTATCGTTTTGGGTAGTGGTCTTGGCAGTTTTACAAGCGAGATAAATATAGAAAAAGAAATTCCTTATGCTGACATTCCTCATTTTCCTGTAAGTACTGTTGAAGGACATAGTGGCAAATTAATTTTTGGCGAATTATCAGGCAAAAAAGTGGTCGCCATGGCGGGACGTTTTCATTACTATGAAGGCTATACAACAGAGGAAGTCGTTTTCCCTATAAGAGTAATGAAATATTTGGGCATATCAACGCTGCTTATCAGCAATGCTGCAGGCGGAATGAACGTGGGTTTTAAAGTAGGCGATTTAATGATCATCAATGACCACATCAGCACACTCACTATCAACCCTTTGATAGGTAAAAATGAAACAGCGTTTGGTACTAGGTTTCCAGATATGAGTGAGCCTTATAAAAAAGATTTGATTGATAAGGCCATTTCCATCGCTGCATCAGCAAATTATGAAGTGAAGCAGGGTGTGTATGTAGGCGTAACAGGCCCCACTTTCGAAACCCGTGCCGAATATAAAATGCTTCATATTTTAGGTGGCGATGCGGTTGGTATGAGCACTGTACAGGAAGTGATAGCGGCTGTTCATGTGGGATTACCCGTTTTTGCCATGAGTGTTATAACTGATATTGGCATTAGAGAAGAAGAAAATACGATTACACACGAAGAAGTTTTGCAAGCCGCCAAGGATGCAGAGCCAAAGCTCACCCATATTTTTAAAGAATTGATAGGCGCATTATAATTAATGAAAAAGATAGGCTTAGTATTCGTTGTGTTTTTTATGGCAGCAATGGCTTTTTGCCAGTTGCCGGGCGGTCGCATAAAAGATATTTTAGATGCAAAGAGACCATCATCAAACTCCCGAGGATCTGATACCACTAAAAGGAAAACTAACAACAAACTGGATACACTTGGTTTTGAGCACAGGGTTGATGACACTTTAACCATCAGTTACAAATATTTAGATTCTACCAGAAGGTATCCGATAGATTCTTCTGTAAATGATTTTGATAAATATTATTCGGTTCCAACTTCTTACCAATACCTTGGTAACAACGGGCAGGCCGCGTTCCCACTTATTTTTAAACCATTTAATAAAGCAGGGTGGGATGCAGGTTTTCATGCTTTTGATGTATATAAATTTAAACTGGAAGAGACAAAGCTGTACAAAACTACAGGCCCTTTTTCGTTACTCGCATACCAGCTTGCAAGTGGCAAGGAGCAAATGATACAGGCTCTGCATACACAAAGCCCAAGGCCAAATATTAATGTTGGTTTTGAATACAGATTGATAAGTGCGCCGGGCTTTTTTGTTACTCAAAACACGAATCACAATAATGTGCGGCTTTTTGGAAATTACCAAGGCAAAAGAAAGCGTTACAACGGCTCGCTTGTTTACATATCCAATGCATTGAAAGCATCTGAAAATGGTGGTATTATTGGCGATGACCAACTGTTAGATCCAAATAGAAAATCGAGGTTTAGCATACCGGTAAATTTGGGTGGTGCTTTACCTTATGAGCCTAATCCCTTTCAGGCTTCGGTAAAAACCGGTAATATTTATAAAGAAAAAATATTTTTTTTAAGACAGAGTTACGATCTCGGTAAACGAGATTCCATTGCTGTAAATGATTCTACCACTGAGTATTTATTTTATCCGAAACTCAGGATGCAACACACGCTCACGGTTAAAACCAACAGCTTCCAGTTTAAAGATGCAGTGGCAGATTCTATGCTTTATAAAAATTGGTATGGTATAAACTTCCCGGGCAGATCAGATACTTTTGAGTTGTATGAAAAATGGCGAACAATGACCAATGATTTTTCGTTGGTACAGTTTCCGGATACAAAAAATGCTTCCCAGTTTTTTCTTGCAGGTGCCAGCCTACAAACCATAAAGGCAGATCTTAAAACAGGCAATTATAATTTTTACAATGTTTTGTTACACGGCGAATATAGAAACAGAACCCGTAATAAACTGTGGGATTTATTATTAAAAGGTGAGTTTTATTTGAATGGCCTCAACGGTGGTGATTATAGCGCCCAAGGGAGTATCAGCAGGTATATTAATAAAAAATTGGGCGATGTAAATTTTTATTTTACGAATGTAAACAGAACCCCATCTTTCATTTTTGATAACCGGTCGTCTTTCAACCTTGGTAATATAAACAACTATAAAAAAGAAAATATTACTTCCTTTGGTGCTACGGCAACAACGCCGTTCATAACATTTGGTTTTAATAATTACCTGCTTACAAATTATAGTTATTTTAAAAATTATTACCAGACGGATCAGTACAATAAACCAATAAATGTTTTACAGTTTTTCGCATCTAAAAAGATAACGTTAAAAAAGAATCTTTTTTATTATGCTGATGCCACTTTGCAACAGACTGATAATGCAGCCCCCATTAATATTCCTTTTATTTTTACAAGAAGCAGGTTTTCTTATGAAGGAAGTTTGTTTAAAAATTTAAGGCTAAGCACCGGTGTCGAAATTCGCTATTACACTGCATACAAAGCAAATAATTATTCCCCGTTAGTTGGTCAGTTTAGTCCGCAGGATACAATCACTATAAAAAACAGACCCGATGTTACGGCTTTCCTAAATTTTAGAATAAAAGGATTTTCTACATATCTGCGTGCAGAAAATTTAAATACAGTCAGTTTTAAAAACGGCTTTGGCTTTGTAGACAATAATTTTGCAGCACCGCATTACCCAACGCAGGGTCTTCTCATAAGGTTTGGAATAAGATGGTGGTTTGTAAACTAATACTCAACTGTGCGGTTTCTCTTTCGTAAATAGTAATGCCACAATAAAAAAGTAGCCAAACTTCTGTGAGGGCTCCATAGGGCTGCCCGGTTTTCCATGGCGGATCTATCTGTAATGTGAAGCAATTCTTTTATGGTGTTTACTATTGCAATATCACCGAGGGGAATAATATCTTCAGCGTTTAAACAAAACATAAGGTACACATCTATCGTCCAGTTTCCTATGCCTTTAATCTGAATCAGTTCGCATCGTACTTCTGCAGCAGTTTTATTTGCAAGGCTTTCAATGTTTAATTTTTCAGTTAAAACTGCCGCTGATAACTCTTTTACATAGCTTGTTTTTTGCCGGCTAACTCCTGCTGCCTTAAAATTTTCATCGGGCCAGTTCAACAGGAATTGTGGAGTCATTTCCGCCACCGCATTTTTTAATTTTATAAAAGTCGCTTTCGCGGAATTAATAGAAACCTGCTGCTCTAATATAAGCAGCACAAGGGTTGCAAAGCCCTGCGGCCTCGAAGGAATTTGTGGAACTCCAAATTGATCAACAATCTTTTTAAAAATGGTATCTTTTTTATAAAGATGCTTTAAGGCTTTTTTCATAGAGATGAGTAAATCGTTTTGTTGAAGTTATTACAAGGCTATATTCAAATTTTTAGATGTAGATGTAATAATATCTTGTTGGTAGTCTCTTAATTTTATTTCGTTAAAAGGCATTTGCAACAACGATTTTTTAAGCCCACGCAAAATGAATTCAGCAGCGTTTGGTCCATATTCTGTCTGCAGTGCATGTTGGAGTTTTTTACAATTTTCCTCTACTATTTCTTTTGATGGTGGGTTGTAGAATTTTCTTTCTATTGTATTGTCGTAAGTTTTTTTTGCCGGAATATTCTCCTTCGCTTCATCTATAGCAGCTATCTCATTAAAGAAAAGCATTTTAAATGTTTCATCATTTATCAGTCTTGAACAAAACCCTTTTTTGAAGGGCTCGTTGATGAAATTCTTTTTGTTGATCACAATTTCTTCCAGCGTAGCATCTGCTACAATATAAAAGGGAGGCATGTTGTAGGCTTCTGCTACTTTATTGCGAATGTGCAACAGGTTGAGTAATATTTTCTGATGGTAAGCACTAAAGCTTGCTTTTTGTTTTGCAGTAAGCTTTACTATGTATGATGTAACGGGCACATTCTCGCAATATGTATTTTCTTCCTCAATAATGGCGGTTACGCCATTTTGCAAAGCAGTTTTTTCAAAGATAGATTTAAGTTGCAGCAGCCAAATTACATCGTGGCTCGCATAGATTTGTTGCGCACTGCTTAGTGGGCGTGGGCGCCAGTTAGACCGCTGCATAGATTTATCTAGCGTAACATCAAACATCAGTTTTATAATATCAGAAAATGAATTTGCATCGTAATTGCACAACTTTGCTGCTATTTGTAGGTCGTAAACATTTTTAATATCACAACCGTTTAGTTTTAAAAGTTGCACATCTTCGGATGATGAATAAACTACTTTGCAAATTTTTGGGTCTTCAAATGCTTCCCATAACGGCGACAGGTCCTTGAATGCTAACGGATCTACGAGGTAACAAATATCGCCATCGAATATTTGTAAAAGAAAAAGTTTAAATCCATATTCTCTGCAAAATCTGTCAAACTCTGTATCAAAACCAAATTCCTTTCTTTGTTTTAAAATTGTTGAAAGTGCTTGTAAACTGTCAGGGGTATTTATTAACCTTATTTCAATTCCGTTATTTTCTAACTTTTCTGCCATTATTTACTTGTTGTTTGAGAATTAAATATCTTTAAAGTTAGTCACTCAGTCCGTCAAATCATTCTATACTATTTTAGAAGATTAACCTTCATTTTTGGTTAAAAGCGACTGGCGATAAAACTTCCTTTTAAAAAATTTAAACTTACATGAAATTAATTACCTGTCTGCTTTTTTCTATTACTGTTTTTTATCAATACCAAGCAAGTGCTCAAAAAATTCATATTGTCAATAGTTACAAAGCCTATCAGCAAAGTGTTTGCAAAAATGATAAAAATACAATGGTAAGTTTAAAGTCACTCATTCCCATGCTTCAGTTTGATTTAAAATGCAGTACCAAAGATAATTTTACAAGGGTTAAGTCGTACCCCCATATCAATACAACTTATTTGCGAAAAGATGCTGCAATGGCTTTATCGCAGGTTGCATCTTTTTGACAACATCAGGGTATAGGGTTAAAAATTTTTGATGCCTACAGACCCTACAGCGCCACCAAATTAATGTGGGACATGATACATGATGAACGCTACGTTGCAAACCTGGCCAATGGAAGCGGACATAACAGAGGCATAGCAATTGATCTTACACTTACCAATATTGACACCGGAGAGGCACTCGATACGGGGACCGCTTTCGATAATTTTGCAGATAGTGCCCATCATTCTTTTACAAAACAATTGCCGCCACAACTTAGTGCCAACAGAGAATTGCTAAAAACAACGATGGAAAAATTTGGCTTTAAAAGCCTCGCTACCGTGTGGTGGCATTACTCGTTTAGCAGTGTGGAAGTATACGACTTATTGGATACTTATTTTAGAATATTGCAAAGAAAGATAAAATAGAAAAAGAATTGTACGCCTCCATAGGTTCAAAAAAATTAATAACCTTTAGCATCATCATCACCCCGTTTATCTGCCACCGCAATTATTTTTTTATTTTGAATATGTATTAATTCTGTTCTGCCAATCGCAGCTCGTTCAATTATTTTATAGCCCATTGCTTCGAGTTTTACCTTGGTATTTTTATCAAAATCCTTTTCGACATAAACAACATCTGGCAGCCATGGGTGGTGAAACTTAGGTTTATTTACTGCATCATCTGTATTCATTTTATAATCAACAATGTTTACAATACTTTGAAAAACACTTGTGGGTATGGTTGTACCGCCCGGTGTACCCACAACTATAAACGGTTTATTGTTTTTTAAAACGATGGCCGGTGTCATGCTGCTCAGCATTCGCTTGCCGGGCGCAATGGCATTTTTTTCATTTCCTGTGGCTCCATACATATTGGGTACGCCTGGCTTTACATTAAAGTCATCCATCTCGTTGTTCATTACAAAGCCTGCTCCGCTTATAATTGTTTTACTGCCAAAATGATCATTTAACGTGGTCGTTACTGATACGGTGTTACCCTCTGCATCTGTAATGCTGATGTGCGTTGTTTCTTCACTTTCTTTTATTTGCCCTGGTTTTACATTGCTGCTTTTGCCTGCCTGTCTTACAACATAATCTGCCATTCTATTTTGCAGATAAGCATTGCTAACCAGTGTTTCTACAGGCACTTTTACAAAATCTTCATCACCCATAAATTCTGATCGGTCTGCAAATGCCCGTCTTTCTGCCTCTACCATTAACTGAATACTTTCTGCAGAATGAAAAGGAAAAGTTGCGAGCTTTTTTTGTGCTTTCATTTTTAATAACTGCTGCAAAATTATACCACCACTACTTGGTAAAGGCATTGTAATTATTTCACATTCTTTGTATTGAAATTGCATGGCTACTCTTTCCCTTACTTTATAATTTTTAAGATCGTTGGTTGTAATAATACCATTTCCACTGCTCATTTCTGCTGCAATAAGGGCTGCCGTTTCCCCTTCATAAAACCCTTTCATTCCATTG
Organism: Ferruginibacter sp.; assembly: GCA_046153805.1. Taxonomy (GTDB): domain Bacteria; phylum Bacteroidota; class Bacteroidia; order Chitinophagales; family Chitinophagaceae; genus Ferruginibacter. Next base: position 6,453 of record JBJXGJ010000236.1, read on the forward strand.
TCTCTAATTCTTTTCAGTGTGCGGCTAAGCTATGGTTGCAGCAGTGTGTCGCCTTTTTTCCATGGCGTATCTTTTACAAAAGCTACTGTGTTTTTATTGTTTCTTAAAAATACAGCACGACTGTTATTAAAGTCCTGCGCCTGCGCTTGGGTTATTGCAAAGCCATTTTCGGCAAGACTTATAGCTTCGGCTATCAATGTTTTAAACGGAAGCTTCGCATATTTTAATGTAGCAAATAACCCTGCAACCGTACCGGGTACCCCACTGGCAAGCCTGCCCTCCATGCTCAATATTGTGATGGAGTTTTTGGCACTATCCAGGTACATATCTCTGCTCGCTTTTGCGGGTGCTGCCTCTCTGTAATCCAAGGCAATATTTTTTCCTTTGCTGGTATGTGCTACCATAAAGCCACCGCCTCCCAAATTACCTGCTCCGGGATACACTACTGCAAGGGCAAGTTGGGTAGCAATTGCAGCATCAAAAGCATTACCACCTTTTTTTAAAACCTCCAAACCGGCATTGCTTGCGAGCGTGTGTGCAGATACAACTGCGGCATTTTTTACAATTATATTTTTGGTGTTGGTGTAATTAAAATGATTGGTTTGCCCATTGATTGTGGTCGCAATAATGCAAGGTATAAGAACGGAAATTATTTTCATCGCCGAATTTAATGTTTTCTTTTTCATTTAAGAGGAAGGTTGCTTAGCATTTTTGGTGCTAAGATTGGGTGGCGCAAAATTTTGGTTAATATCTGGAAGATCTAACTTTCTTTTAGATGTTATTTCGCAATGAGAAAAATTAGTTGAGTTATTATAGTGAAGCATTTTAATTTTTTGATTTTCAAAAGAATCATGTGATGTCATCTTCAAAAGACTGATAGTGCACAATGAAAGTTGAGAAAAGATATACTGCTGATGCTAGCCCGGATTGCAGCGAAAAGCCCGCAGCGCAGCGAGGACTTGCAGCGAAAAGCCGGATACAAATGTTTGGCTTTATCCGCCGCCCCTGCTCCTTATTACCCTAATAACTAGCAAAAACGAGATTCAAACATAGCTTTTACGTTCATAAAATAAAATCGATTTTTAGCCATTTACCATATAATTTCACAGTTATAATTTTATATATGCTGAAAACCAGACTGCTGCTCTTTATTTTATTGGGATTTGCAACATTTGCACATGCTCAAACGCTTTTGAGTCCTGATGTTTTTCTTGGATATAGACTTGGTTCAAAGTTTACAGCCCATCATAAAATTGTTACCTATTTTGAAGCTGCAGCCAATGCCCTGCCACAACAAATAAAACTGGAAAAGTATGGTGAAACAAGTGAGGGCAGACCATTACTTATGGCTATAATAGCTTCTAGGGAAAACATGAATCGGATAGAAGATGTTAGAAAAAATAATTTACGACTGACAGGTTTGCTTCAAGATGCTCCGGGTGATGTGAGTGGGCCTGTAATTGTTTGGCTTAGTTACAATGTGCATGGCAATGAAACAAGTTCTTCTGAAGTTTCAATGAAAGTATTGTACGAGTTACTGAGTGGAAAAAATACTTCTTTAAATGAATGGATGAAAAATACAGTGGTAATTATTGACCCATGTTTAAATCCTGATGGCCGTGATAGATATGTAAACTGGCTTAGGCAAGTGAGTGGAAAATTTCCAAATGCGGATGTAAACGCAAGAGAACATGATGAGCCTTGGCCGGGCGGGAGAAGTAATCATTACAATTATGATTTGAACCGTGACTGGGCTTGGCAAACCCAAGTGGAATCTCAGACACGCCTTTATAAATACCAGCAGTGGATGCCACAAATACATTGCGATTTTCATGAACAGTCTCCTAATTCTCCTTACTATTTTGCACCCGCTGCAGAGCCTGTGCACGAGGCTGTAACGCAGTGGCAGAAAGATTTTCAGGTTACTGTGGGTAAAAACCACGCAAAGTATTTTGATGCAAATGGTTGGTTATTTTTTACAAAACAATATTTTGATTTGTTCTATCCTTCTTATGGTGATACCTATCCTTTATTTAACGGGAGTATTGGAATGACATATGAACAGGCTGGTGGGCCAGGAGGTGGCGTTGCAATTGCGTTAGAAAACGGCGATACACTTACATTAGAAGATAGAATTGCGCATCATTTTTCAACAAGCATTAGTACCATTGAAATCGCATCTTTGAATGCAAATAAATTAGTATCAAATTTTAAAAATTATTTTGACGAAAGTAATGCTGGTACAAACAATGTTTATAAAAGCTATGTTGTGAAAAATGCTGGAAACGGTAATATTTTAGCTCTTAAGCTTCTTTTACAAAAGAATAAAATTCAATTTTATTTTGCAGATCCTAAGGCTTACGGCAATGCAAGGGGGTATAACTATTTTACTCAGAAAGAAGAAACCTTTACAATTCAAAAAAATGATTTGGTAATAAATGCTGCCCAGCCAAAAGCCGCACTGCTAAAAGTTTTGTTTGAGCCACAGCCAAAATTGAGTGATAGTGCCACTTACGATATAACTGCCTGGGCTTTGCCTTACGCCTATGGGCTGCAAACTTATGCAAGTAAAGAAGTTATTGCTTCATCAAATTTTCAAATCATGGGTGTTGCAAACGCTGAATTAGATAGTAATGCATTTGGATATGTGGTGCCTTATAACAGTTTAAGTGATACAAAGTTGATGAGTGCCTTGTTAGATGAAAATGTAAAACTAAGGTTTGCAGAATCTGCTTTTGTAAATGAAGAAGTTACCTACAATGAGGGAAGTTTGTTGGTTTTCCGCAAAGGAAATGAGGAGAAACTTGATAAAATAAATAAATTATTCCGCAAATTTAATTCGAGGGTAGGCACGTTGTCTTCAGGGTTTTCGCAAAGGGGTTTTGATGCGGGTTCGGATAGAGTCCATTTTGTAAAGAATCCAAGAGTTGCCTTGATTACAGGGGAAGGTGTATCATCAACAGGAGCCGGGGAAGTGTGGCACTTTTTTGAACAGGAATTAAATAAAAAAATTACGCTGGTAAACGCGTCGGAATTTGATAATACCGACTTTAAAGATTTTAACACCATCATTCTTCCTGATGGAAATTATAAGTTTTTAAATAACAAAGATGCTGCAGCAGGATTGAGACAATGGATTAAAGATGGTGGAAGGTTGATTGCTTTGGAAAATTCAGTTAAACAAATAGCCGGTTTGGATTGGGGCCTCAAAATAAAGAAAGCTCAGGAAGATAAAACCGATACTGCATTAGGATACAGTGCCCTTAAGAAATATGCAGACAGAGAAAAGGAAAGTGTAACCAATAATATTCCTGGTGCTATTTATAAAATGGAAATAGACAATACCCATCCCCTGGGTTTTGGCTATCCAAATTTTTATTATACACTTAAATTAAATGACAATGCCTACGAGTTTTTAAGAGATGGATGGAATGTAGGTGTGATAAAAAAGACAGAACCTGTGGCTGGCTTTGTAGGCAATGTTGTAAAAAATAATTTAAAAGATGCTGTGTTATTAGGGGACCTCCCAATGGGAAGAGGTTCCGTTGTTTTCTTTGCAGATAACCCACTTTTTAGAAGTTTTTGGGAAAATGGAAAAATGCTTTTTTGCAATGCAGTATTTTTTGTAGGGCAATAAAAGCTGTAATAAATATTAATAGATAAGTTTTAAATAAGTGTAATGAACAAATATTTTTTTTCTCTTTTAATGTGCTGTAGTTTGTTAATAAATGTAAAAGCACAATCGCCTGCTAGCTATTCTTCTGCTGATATTTTGCAGCAAATGAAAAAGCTGGAAGTGTTTGGCAGTGTGCTTTATGTGGCTGCGCACCCCGATGATGAAAATACAAGATTGCTCGCGTACCTAGCGAATGAAAGAAAATTTCGTACTGGTTATTTAAGCCTTACAAGAGGCGATGGAGGGCAAAATTTAATAGGCGATGAACAAGGAATTGACCTTGGATTGATTCGTACACAGGAGTTATTAAGCGCTCGTAGAATAGATGGAGCAGAACAATTTTTTACACGTGCTTTTGATTTTGGGTTTAGCAAAAGCCCTGAAGAGGCGATGCGCATTTGGGACCACGACAAAATACTTGCAGATGTAGTTTGGGTAATAAGAAAATTTAGACCTGATGTAATTATTACAAGATTTCCAACAACGGGAGAAGGTGGTCATGGTCACCACACAGCGTCGGCTATACTTGCGGGTGAGGCATTTAATGCTGCAGCAGACCCCGCTAAATTTCCTGAGCAGTTACAATTTGTAAAGGTATGGCAGGCAAAAAGATTGCTGTGGAATACCTTTAATTTTGGCGGAAATAACACCACAAGAGAAGACCAGTTTAAAATTGATTGTGGCGTTTACAATCCTGTACTCGGAAAAAGTTATGGCGAAATAGCTGCCGAAAGTCGCAGCAGGCATAAAAGCCAGGGCTTTGGTGTGCCCGCACAACGAGGTAAATCTTTTGAATATTTTACTACTGTTAAAGGGGAGAAACCTACAACCGATTTGCTGGACGGAATTGATTCTGCTGCGTTTAAGACAGCGAAAGCAACAGAATATTTTAGCATGGTGAAGGATATTATTAAGAAATATGATTTTTCAAATCCTCAAAAATCTATAAATGATTTAGAAGCGCTTTCAAAAACCTACCTCGAGTTTAATTCTTTTATGACGAAAGATAAACAGGATCTTGTGCAAAATTTAATTGCACAATGTGCAGGGTTATTTTTAGAAGCTACGGCAATAAATCAAATGA
>JBJXGJ010000244.1:0-13242 GCA_046153805.1 Ferruginibacter sp.
CTGGGTTATTTTTGGAATTCTATCGAATTTGTCGCACGACACACACAAATCACACAAGGAACAATTTTTCTTCTATTTTCAAAAAAATTTGACATTAATAACGTTTCAATTAAAATACGTTTTCTAATTACTGTCGAATATCTATATCCACTAAAACTATCGAAATATTTAAGATGCAATATGGTATTGTCTAAGATACTTTTCGCTTTAGAATTATGCGAAATGCTTCCTAAATTTATATTGTATACACTCATATAATCTTCAATGTAATAAATACCATCACCATCCTTCGAAATACAAAATGTTAGAAATTGATCCCCACCATGCACATTTTCGTACCACTTGGGTAACATGCGTACATATTTTGAGCGGAAGAAAAAAGATGATGTATGAAAGCTAAGTTTTAGCAATACATCCTCGATATTTAATACTTTTTTATTTTTATTTTCTCTTAGATCAATTTTAATTAATTTATTTCCTTTTTGAATTATATGCTTATGGACACACATACAGAATTGGTGATTAAGCTCCAATGTATCAAATTGCATTTGTAGTTTTTGTGTACCAAGCCAATAATCATCTCCATCGCAGATTGCTATATATTCACCTTTGCAATTATTCAGAGTAAAAATTAAATTAGGAATTATTCCTAAGTTTTTTGTAGCGCCATTAAATCTTACAATTTCTGGGTACCTATTTATATAACTTTGAACAATAGATCTTGTTTTATCTGAACTGAAATCTTCTCCTACAACAATTTCAAATTTAAAATTTGTTTTTTGCTGTAAAATTGAATCTAATGTCTTAGCAATAAATTTTTCTTGATTGTATGTGATAACACACACACTTACCTCAATCATCTAATTTTTAATTATGGCTTTTGCAGGTATTCCTACCACAGTTAAGTTATCAGGCACATCTTTAGTTACAACTGAACCTGCTCCTACTATTACATTATTCCCAATTTTTATTTTTGGTAAAACCACGGCACCTGTTCCAAATAAACAAGCAGTACCTATTGTACAATTTCCAGAGATATGAACTCCAGGAGAAAATTCACAAAAATCGCCAATTACGCAATCATGTCCTATGGTACAGTTCAAATTTAATAAGTTTCCTGTTCCAATTGTAACGCTATTGGTTACAACTGAACCTGTCATAATGTTGCAACCATTTTCAATCAATGTTTCAAAATGACCAATATGTGCTAATGGGCTAACTACAGATGTAAATTTTCCTCCAATTGAAGTAAATTTTTCACAGATTTGTTTTCTAACATATGGTCCCCCAATACCAATAGTAAAATTAGGATCATCTTTAAATAACTTTTCAGCTTGTTCTAAGCTATTTAGAACTGGGAACTTATCATAAATCAATCTATCTATATCTTGATTTATATCATCATAAAAAAATATATTTTCTAAACTATTTTTTTGAAAAAGTATTTCTAATACTTCTTTTGCAAAACCTTTTGCACCTATAATTAGCATAAAATATTATTTAAAATGTTACAAATGTTTATGACTTCTTCTTTGGAAGTATTTGTTGATAATGGCAGAGTTAAAGCTCTTCGACTATAATCTTCACTGATACTGCAAGTAAAATTATTTAATATAAAAGGCAATTTATTTAAAGAGGGGTAAAAATATCTCCTTGCAAATATTTCCTTTTTCGCCAAAAGAAGTTTTCCATCTAAAAGTTGTACTTCATTTTCAAAAAATATCGGGTAATACGCATAATTATATATTGTTTGATTTTTAATTATAGGTCTAATAAACAAATCAGAAAGAAATTCATCATAAAGTTTAGACACTGCTTTTCTTTTCTCAATGATCTCATCTACATATTTTAAATTGGCAAGCCCCATTGCTGCGTGAAATTCCGAATTTTTTCCATTAATTCCTACAGAAAAATAATCATCTCCAATATGACCAAATTGCCTCATTAAATAAAGTTCATTTGCAATTTCATCATCATTTGTAATAATACAACCACCTTCTACAGTATGAAAAACTTTGGTCGCATGAAAACTACATGTTACAATATTTCCATAACTCAAAATTTGTCTGTCCTTGTAAGTTGCACCAAATGCATGTGCAGCATCGTAGATAATTTTAATATTATATTTTTTACCAATAGCTTCAATCTTTTCAATTGCACAAGGGTTGCCATAAACATGCGTGGCTAATATTGCTACCGTTTTTTCCGTAATAGCCGATTCAATCAACTCGCTATCTATGCAAAAATCCTTATTATTTATATCGACAAATACTGGTGTCAATCCTTCCCATAAAATACTGTTTGTAGTAGCAACATAACTAAATGGCGTAGTTATGACTTCGCTCCCTGCCGGTGCTTTTAAGCATTTTAAAGCCATTTGCAACACAATCGTTCCATTGGTTGTAAATAAGCAATGTTTAACACCCAAATAATCCTTTAATTTTTGCTCTAATTCTTGTACAAGTTCTCCGTTATTTGTTAGCCATTTTTTATCCCATGCTCTCTTTAAAATAGCACTATATTCCTCAAATGGAGGCAAAAAAGATTCAGTTACATTCAGCATTTTATTTATTAATTAAAATATTTTTAAAGAAAAGATAATTTGATTTTTGTTTAAATATAAATAACCCATAAAGCAATAAAACAATAAAGATTATTGCACATAATTTTATAAAATTATTGAACCCTCTAAACACACTATGCAAATAGAAACTTACTATAAATACCAAAATACTAAAGCATATCAGTATTACTATTTGTACTAATCTTTGTTTATCAATTATAAAAGGGCATTTTTTTAAAATTATAAATGAGAACCCTGCCAATAGAAAAATATAATTTCCAATAAGAAAGGAATAAAGAAGTCCGTCTAACTGGTATTTTGTACTAAGGTAATAAGTAAATGCAGTAAAACTTAAATGAATTAAAGTAGCTATTAATACTGTGTAACTATAAAGTTGGTTACTTGTAAATAATCTCGTACATAACAAATCATATACTTTTATTGGTAATAACAATGAAATAAAAAAAAGACACTTTGATGTTACATGGACATTTTCAGCAGAAAATTTACCTCGTAAAAAAATTATTTCAATTATATCTGTTGAGCATACCGACAATATTATTGTTATAGGAAAAATAATTATTAAAAGACTATCTAAAATTTTATAAAAAAGTTCCTTTGTTTCATTTTCAAATTTTAAGGCATAAAGTTCTGAAAATTTAATACCTGCCACATTTAAAATTTGGGCTATTATAAAAACTTCAGGTATTATGGCAATATTGTTTCCAAGATTATATGCTGAAAGTGTTCCAGCAATCATTCCACTTATCAGCAGTAGAATAATATAATTTTTTACCCAAACTGGAACAATATTTATTTGCATAAAAAAAATATTTTTCCAAATATTTTTCTCTTTCAAAATTTTTACCTTTTTAAAAGACCATTTGAGTTTTGCTTTTAATGTGAATATTAGAATTATGAAATTAATAATATATCCAATGAGCAATCCGAAAACTGAACCACTGATGCCCCATTTGCTATGAAAAATAACCGTTAAAATAATAGATAATAAACTATTAATAAATGATGAAAATATCGCAATAGTAAAATACTTATAAGATGTAAGAATTGCAATCATTAAGTTATTAACAATCTGGAAAAAAATTATAAAGGAGCCCATTAATAAAACCTCCTTAAAACCCTTTAAAATATTTACGTCAAACTTAGAAAATGCATTAAAAAAAGCTATAGGAATTATATAGGAAAAAGTTAATATTATGAAGCCTATGAATAAATATAAGAAAAAGAAAAAATTAAAAAATTTCTTAGATTCCAAATCTGACTGGTTGGTTCTTATATTGATAGCTTCTGGGACTAAAACTAAATAATCAATTCCATTAATTGCACCACATAATAACGCAGCAACAGCTACTATATAAAAATAAATATCCGTATTGTTAGTAGTTCCAAAATAATATGATATAATTATTGCATTTAAAAAAACAAGGCCTTTAGCCAATATATTAAGAAGGCTGGAGTTTATAACTCCTTTTCTATATGATTCTGATTTAAGCAAATTGTACTTCTTTAATTATTAAATACTTTTAATACACATCATTACAATGCGTAGTCCAAATAAAAATGTGCGCAAAATTATTTGTTTCTAATGATAATACCTTTGTTTATTAACCCTAAGAATTTAAAATTTCCGTTCACATACTTTGCTAATACTCCTTCATCAATTCTCCCCGCCCTATCTTTGCCCAATATGCATTACGCTTCAGTAGAAAACATCAGTAAGTCTTACGGAATAAGAACTTTGTTTAAAAACATTTCCTTTTATGTAGAAGAAGGGGATAAAATTGCCTTTGTTGCCCGAAATGGTACAGGAAAATCTACACTTCTTAAAATATTCGCAGGGCTTGATACTGCCGATGATGGTACACTTTGGGTACATAAAGATGTAAAAGTGATTATGCTGCAGCAGGATACGCCCTTTATGGAAGAGAAAAGCATCAGGGAAAATGTACTGAGGTTAGACAATGAAGTGGTGAAAACAGTGAGTGCCTACGAAGAATACCTTGATGAAGGCAAAGAAGACATGGACCTGCTTACTGAAATTATGGGTAAAATGGAAGAACTAAGTGCCTGGGGTTTTGAAAGTGAGATGAAGCAGATTTTAGGCAAACTGAACCTGCACGACCTGGAGGCAAAAATGAATACCCTCAGTGGTGGGCAACGGAAGAGAGTTGCACTGGCGCAATCACTCATAGAAGCGCAATTACACGAAGGCCGGTGTTTGCTTATTTTGGATGAACCTACCAACCATTTAGATGTAAGTATGATCGAATGGCTGGAAGATTTTTTGAGTACCCATAAAATGACCATTTTATTGGTAACGCATGATCGCTATTTCTTAGATGCCGTGTGCAACGAAATAATAGAAATGGATGAAGAAAAATTGTTCATTTACAAAGGTGACTACGATTATTTTTTAGAGCAGAAAAGTTTGAGGCAGGAAATTGAGGCGAGCGAGTTTCAAAAAGACAAAAATATTTTTAGAAAAGAACTGGAGTGGATGCGCAAGCAACCAAAAGCACGTACCACAAAAAGTAAAAGCAGACAAGATGCTTTTAAAGATGTGGAAGAAAGAGTATCGGTGAAAAAAGAAGATGCTGAAGTGAGCCTCCAGGTAAAAATGACAAGACTTGGCGGTAAGATCTTGGAAATGAAAAAGGTGAACAAATCTTTTGGTGATAAAGTGATCATGAAGGGATTTGATTACACATTTAAAAGAGGTGAAAGAATCGGTGTTGTTGGAAAAAACGGGGTTGGAAAATCTACCTTTTTAAAAATTGCCCTGCAGCAGGAATTACCGGATACCGGTAAAATAACGCATGGTGACACGGTAGTATTTGGCAATTTTAACCAAGAAGGATTATCGTATAAAGAAGATAAACGTGCCATTGAATATGTAAAAGATATGGCAGAATATTTTCCACTGGCAGATGGTACAAAATTAAGTGCCAGCATGTTTATGGAAAAGTTTGGTTTTAATGCACAGCAACAGTTTACACCATTAAGTAAACTGAGTGGTGGCGAAAAAAGAAGGCTGCATTTAATGAGTGTACTTTTTTTAAACCCTAATTTTTTAATATTGGATGAGCCTACCAACGACTTGGATTTACAAACGCTGAGAACGCTGGAAGAATTTTTACTGGAATACCCCGGCTGCATTTTAATAGTAAGCCACGATCGCTATTTTATGGATAGGATGGTGGAGCATCTATTTGCTTTTGAAGGCGAGGGTGTTATTAAAGACTACCCAGGCAACTACACACAATACCGTGCTTACGTAAAAGCGATAGAAGCTGGAACCAGAAAAGATGATGGTAAAATGGTAATGGGAAGCGTGGCTGAAAAAGCAGAACAGAAGCCGGTTGCAGCAACTGTAAATAATGGGGATGCAAAAAAATTATCCTATAAAGAAAAAACGGAGCTGGAAAATCTTGATAATGAAATTCCCATTTTACAAAAAGAAAAAGAGGAACTTGAAATAAAAATGAGCAGCGATATTTCGTACGATGAAATACAAAAATTAGCGCTGCGGGTAAATGAAATTATTGCAGCGCTGGACAAGAAGGAATTGAGATGGTTGGAATTGAATGAATAAATGCTCACAGATTTTATTTTCTGTTTCACAGAGATGTTTGCTCACAGATTTAAAAGGATTTTCACAGATTAGTTAAATTAAAATCCGCACAAGTCAGTAAAATCCGTGAGCAATTATAATTTTTTAATTAATCCTTTCTGTGAAAATCAGCAGAATCAGTGAGTAAAATATTATTTCGCTAGTTATCCAAAAACGGTGAGAGATAAAATGAAGAAATACCTTTTATTACAAGTATCTTTTTTAAGCTATGTCTTTTGTTTCACACAGGAAGCCCCTTTCATAAAGCTTGTAAACCCTACAAAGCTTACTAACACAGTATCAACATCCCGCCAATTCATAATCGGAAGTACTTGTAGAACCTGCACCATAAATATTAATGCTGTTCCTGTTAGAGTTTACTCAACCGGTGCGTTGGCCTACGAACTAAATTTAAAAGAGGGCGATAGCAGTTTTGTAATGATTGCCAGCAATTCAGCCGGTAAAAGCGTTACTAAAACGGTGCGTTTTTCATATAGCATTCCAAAACCTACAGAGCCGATAAAAGCCTTGGGTATAGAAAACATTCAAACTTTCCCTGAAGGAAATTTAATATTAATGCCCGGCGATAAAATACAGTTTAAGGTAAAAGCTTTTCCAGGGGCAAATGTTCAGGTATTCAACAACACAAACCTCTACGAAATACCCGTTGCACAAACAGAGGGAATGGTTGGCATTTACCAAGGCGAGTACATCGTAAAGGCAACTGATAATTTTTCAGCAATAAAAATACCTGTAACAATTACCGGTGCCGATGGTATAAAAATAACAAAAGAAACGGTGAGCAGTTTCTCGGTAATGTCGCCGTTAAGTTCAGATGTTGCTATTACAAAAGGGAGGCTGGCGCATTTGGAATACGGCTTGGGCGATGACAGGCTTGGTGGTGCAAAAATGGGCTATCTTGATAGTTTGATTCCGTTAAAAATTATTGGGAAAGTAGGTGAACATTTTAAAGTTTTATTATCGCCTAATCGTACTGCCTATATTCCAGACGAGGTGGTTACACTTGCACCCAAAGGCACATTTGCAGGCTATGCACTTACCGACCGGTGGCAGGTTTATGGCGATAGTCTGTATGATTATGTGACGGTTGGGCTCACAGCCAAACTTCCTTACCAATCCACGCAGGAAATTAATCCTTCAAAAATTGTAGTAGATGTTTTTGGTGCTACAAATAATACCAACTGGATAACCCAGTTACAAAATGTAAAAGAAATAAAAAATGTACAATATGAGCAAATACAAGATGGCATTTTTCGCATCAGCATTTTTTTAAAGCATAAGCAACATTGGGGACACAGTATTTATTATAGAGGGAATAATCTGATAATTAGAATTAAACAACAACCAAAAAGTCTATCTCTCCGTAATTTAACCATTGCAATAGATGCCGGGCATGGTGGCAGCAACACCGGCGCAGGTGGACCTACAGGCGTTTTAGAAAAGGAACTAGCGCTGGCGGTTTCATTAAAACTGCAAAAGGCTTTGCAAAACGAAGGTGCTAAAACCATTATGACACGTACCACCGAAAAGTTTGTAGACAACAAAGAGCGAATTCTAATTTACAGAGATAACCAGCCCGACCTTTTAATAAGTATTCATTTAAATTCTTCTGCAGATCCTTTTCGTGCAGGCGGCACAAGTTCCCTTTACAGGTACATTGGCTTTAGAGGCTTAAGCGCCGCTATCAACAAAAGAATGTTGCAACTAGGCTTAAAAGAGTATGGTAATATTGGCTCATTTAATTTTATGTTAAACAGCCCGACTGAATACCCAAATGCACTTGTCGAAACATTATTCTTAAGCAACCCTGCTGAAGAAGAATTGATACTTGACGCCGCATTTCAACAAAAAATGGCTGATAAAATTGTAGCAGGTATTAAAGATTTTTTAATTAGCGTCGCAGAAGAAAAATAGCTGCAACTTCTTTTCTCATACATTTTTCTTTGCATAAATATTTCGTAAGGTCCAACATTCAAATCTTAGTAAGGTTTTTAGGTAGGAAGCTTGGAGCATGAACACCTATTTTCAATCATCTTTTATTGTGCAACCTAGGCAATTTACTTTTGGCCCGTGCTACCATAAGGAATGCCAATATTAAAATATTACTTTAATTACCTTTACCCAATGGAAGAAAAAAAACTCTTTTTATTAGATGCAATGGCATTGGTTTTCCGTGCATATTATTCTCTCGTACGTAGCCCACGCATAACCAGCAAAGGCCGCAATACCAATGCACAATTTGGTTTTACCAATACGCTTGCAGAACTCATCAATAACCAAAAACCTACCCATATAGCGGTATGTTTTGACACGCATGCGCCTACAGAACGCCATACCAGTTTTGCAGATTATAAAGCCAACAGACAAGAAACACCAGAAGATATCTTATCGGCAATACCAGATATAAAAAGAATCATAAAAGGATTTAATATTCCATGCATTGAACTGGATGGCTACGAAGCAGATGATATAATCGGTGCATTGGCAAAGCAAGCAGAGAAAGCAGGTTACGAAGTTTTTATGGTTACGCCAGATAAAGATTATGGGCAATTGGTTTCTGAAAAAATAAAAATTTACAAACCCGGTTACCAGGGTGGCAGTGTAGAAATAATGGGCCCAAAAGAAGTGTGTGCAAAATGGGGAATTGAAAGAGTGGATCAGGTAATAGATATCCTAGGATTGATGGGCGATGCGGTAGATAATATTCCGGGCATTGCCGGTGTGGGCGAAAAAACTGCAGCGAAATTGTTGAAGGAATTTGACACCATCGAAAACATTCTCGCAAATGCAGATAGCATTAAAGGTGCTTTGGGCGAAAAAATTCGCAACGGAAAAGAAAATGCTATTATAAGCAAACAACTGGCCACAATTATTTTAGATGTGCCGGTGATTTTTCATGAGGAAGATTTTCAGCTGGACCCGATGAACAAAGAAGTCTTGTTGGAGGTATTTTCAGAGCTGGAATTTAAAACAATGGGAGATCGGATTTTGGGGACAAGAATACAGTCAATAGTTGCAAGTGGGCAGGTGGCAACAGCCCCTATCGTAAAGACGGGTCAAATGGATTTGTTTGGCAATATAGCACCTGAAGCAACAGTGCATGTTGAAGAAACAGCGGAAGAAGATTTACCATTAGTAGCAGACAAAAATATTGAAAACACCCCCCATAATTATCTGCTTGTACAAACCGATGATGAAATAAAAAACTTATTGGAGGAGTTAAATAAGCACGAAGAAATAAGCTTTGATACTGAAACCACACATATAGATGCAAACTGTGCAGACCTTGTTGGACTTAGCTTTGCAGTAAAACCTACAGAAGGATGGTATGTGCCTTGCCCAGACAATAAAGAAAAAACCTTGGCAATTTTAGAGAAGTTTACATCCTTATTTGAAGACGAAACCAAAACCTGGATCGGGCAAAATTTAAAGTATGATATGCTCATGCTTAGATGGTACGGCTTTGTATTAAAAGGAAATATTTTTGATACAATGCTGGCGCATTATGTTACCGAACCTGATGGTAAAAGAAACATGGATTTATTGAGTGCAAAGTACCTTGGCTACACACCGGTTAGCATCACTTCGCTCATTGGCAAAAAAGGTAAAACCCAAGGCACGATGAGAGATGTGGCCATTGACGAAGCAAAAGAATATGCAGTGGAAGATGCAGATATAACTTTGCAGTTAAAGAATACTTTTCTCCCATCATTAAAAACAAAAGAAGTAGAAAGAGTTTTTTACGAAGTAGAAAATCCGCTTGTAAGAATACTAACGGATATGGAATTTGAAGGTGTTCGTATTGATATGGATTTTTTAAAATCTTATTCAAAAGATTTGGATATTGAGGCAAAAATTGCTGAAGAAAGAGTATATGAATTGGCTGGCGTTCGTTTTAATTTGGCTAGTCCAAAGCAATTGGGCGAAGTGCTTTTTGAGAAAATGAAACTGGATCCTAAAGCGAAAAAAACGAAGACAGGCCAGTATGCAACAGGTGAGGATATTTTGGCAAAGCTGGCAAACACCAATCCTATTTGCGACCAAATTTTAAGCTTTAGAGAATTGACAAAACTACGGAGCACGTACGTAGATGCATTCCCGGTTTTGATGAATGCACGCACCGGTCGGGTACATACAAATTATGCACAAGCCGTTGCTGTTACGGGCAGGTTGAGCAGCACAAATCCCAACCTGCAAAACATTCCTATTCGTACAGAAAAAGGAAGAGAAATACGCAAAGCTTTTATACCGAGAGATGAAAACCATGTATTGGTATCGGCAGATTATTCTCAGATAGAACTGAGGGTAGTAGCGGCTATTAGCGGTGATGTAAATATGTGTGAGGCTTTTAAAACAGGGAAAGATATTCATACCGCCACAGCCGCAAAAGTATTTGGCGTTGAAGAAAGTGAGGTAACAAAAGAAATGCGTTATAAAGCCAAGAGTGTAAACTTTGGTATTATTTATGGGCAAGGAGCATTCGGGCTTTCAGAAAATTTATCTATACCAAGAGCAGAGGCAAAAGAAATTATCGACAACTATAAAAAAGAATTTCCAGGCATACAAAAATACATGGATGACACCATTAATTTTTGCAAAGAAAACGGTTATGTAGAAACTTTGATGGGTCGTAAAAGATGGTTGAAAGATATTAACAGTGCCAACTTTACGGTACGTGGTTTTGCGGAAAGAAACGCCATAAATTCACCCATACAAGGTACTGCGGCAGATATGATAAAACTTGCCATGATAAAGATAAGCGTAGCATTGAAAGAAGGAAATTTCAAAAGCAAAATGATTTTACAGGTACATGATGAATTGGTTTTTGATGTGTTGAAAGAAGAGCTGGAAGCTATCAAACCCGTGATATTGGAGAATATGAAAACTGCATTGGTATTAGAGAATGAAGTACCTGTTGAGGCAGAATTGGGCAGTGGAGATAATTGGCTTGAGGCACACTAGGCGTATTAAGATGTGAGTATTTAGTATTGCGATCCGATCATTATAATGAACATGATGTTTAAAGGCTTAAATATCAATATTTTTATACCTCTTTCTTTTTTCTGTTCGTTTTTTAAAATGTGCTTTTGTTCGTATAATAAAGTTTAAATAGTTTTTCAATGGCAGAAAATCATCTCAATACTAACATCTCAATACTCAATAACATTATCTACTGTTACGATGCATACTGTGGATGGTGCTTTGGTTTTAGTAATGTTATAAAAAAAATAGCAGAGGAGTACAAGATAATAATGCCCACAGAAGTGATTAGTGGCGGTATAGTTTTACCGGAAAAGCCCACACACATCAGCGTTTCCGCGAATTATATTTTAGGCGCTTATAAAAATGTAGAGGAACTTACGGGCGTAAAATTTGGTGAAGATTATTTGTGGCATTTAAAAAATGCTGAGGACAGCGACTGGCATCCAAGCTCTGAAAAACCCGCAATAGCGATGTGCATTTTTAAAGAATTTTATCCGGAACGATCAGTAGAATTTGCTGCGGATTTACAATACGCTTTGTATGTTGAAGGAAGAGATTTAACAGATGACGAAGCCTACCGACACCTGCTTGAAAAATACAGTATACAACCGGAAATATTTTATGAGAAATTGAAAAGCTCAGCATACAAGGATATGGCTTATTATGAATTTTCGCTGATGAAACAATTGCAGGTTACAGGTTACCCATGTGTATTTGTACAAACATCTGATACAAAATTTAATATGGTCGCACGAGGCTATACAGATTATGAAACTTTGAGAGGTAGAATTGATGCTGTATTAAAAGAAACTGGTCTTTAAATAGAAAAAAACTGGTCAGAAAGTCTGTCTTTTAATTGCCATATTTAGTCAATAAAAATCACGGAATGGTAATCTTACCATTTAATTCTAGGCAATCGCTTTTAAAAAAATCTTATATTTTAGGTTCATCCTTTATTAGGGGAGAGTATGAGCCTAATAAAAAAAATGACTACAACTCAATCCCAGAGAGATTACTCAGATCTTTTCACTGCCTATTTTAAAACTATAAAAGACCCACTAAGAACGCCAAAAGGAAATATTAAATACCCATTAGTAGAAATTCTATTTCAAGCAGTGTCATCCATTCTGTGTGGATATTCAAATTTTCAGTGCATAGAAGAATTTGGAGTATTACAAATTGAGTGGCTTCGGAAGTAGTACCCTTATGCCAATGGCACCTGTTGGCATGATGTTATTGGTAAATTGTTTCAAAAAATTGATTACTCCGAATTTTCAAATTGCTTTATGCATTGGGCTAAACAATTTTATCAACTTACTGAGGATGAATTAACAACCATAGATGGAAAAAGAATTCGTGGCTTTTACGATACGAAAACAGAAAGCCTTGCCAGCCAAATTGTATCGGCATATTTATCATCGCAAGAAATATGCATAGGTAAGGTAGCCACAGAAGAAAAGAGCAATGAAATTACAGCTATTCCGGTATTGTTAAATTCAATTGAAATTGTAGAAGCCATTGTAGGCATTGATGCCATGGGCTGTTAAAAAGAAATTGCGACCAAAATAGTTTCCAAAGGGGCTAATTATATATTGGCAGTAAATGAGAACCAGCAATATTTATCAGATGAGATAGTGGATATTTTTGCATCAAAATTGGCATCTGTTAGCAAAAACAAAACACATGAAATAAATCACGGCAGAGTGGAGAAAGGGTTGCAAGTGTGCTTACAGGCCTCATTCTTTTTAGCCAAAAAGATGAATGGAAAAATTGCCAATCACTCATTAAAATAGACACAAAAAGGTATGTAAAAGCAACAGTTAAAGGCTCTTTTGAAACAAGGTATTGTATAAGCAGATGTAACCCTACGGCTAAAAAATGAATGAGTGTATTAGAGAGCATTGCGTAATCGAAAATAAATTGCACTAACTCTTTTGGAAAGAAAAAAAGATGTAAAAAAAATATCAAAGAAAAGGAAAATGATGAAAGCCATGAGTAATGTTGAATATAGAGAAAGAATTATGAAAGTTTAAAAGCGAATGCC
>JBJXGJ010000246.1:0-21695 GCA_046153805.1 Ferruginibacter sp.
ACCGTGTGTTAATTGATCATAAAATGTAACCCGGTAAAACCCTGTTCCATCTTCGTAACTTACTAAAAACACATGATACAATGTAGTATCAGCGATGGATGTAAAGCGATACTGCATATAAAAGAGGGACTGACTCTTGGAAGAAATGGAAATACAAATTACAAATATCAGAATGAGAAAAAGTTTAATTTTCATAAGCGTTTTATTAAATTTTCCTGAATAATACCATTTCAAAAGTAGGCTTTTATACCTAAAATGCGATGATTTTATTTAATATATGAAACCGTACATTAGCATTTAATTGTAGGTGCAATAAAATATGCAACCAATCTTCATCAAAATTTTAAAATATAAAATTTATTGAAACGGTTGAATTTCTAAATTTCAAAAAGTATGATGAAAAAATATTTGTCGTCAATCTTCTTTTTCCTTTTTGCAGTGATGCTGTATGGGCAAAGGCAGAAAGCTGATAGTGTATCAAAATTATTATCAGTAGAAAAATTGGATACCAATAAAATTAAATTCATGTGGCAAAAAGCAGACTATCAATACAGTTATGCCCCCGATTCTGCCATACTTATTGCCCAGCAGGGGCTTATTCTATCTAAACAAATAAAGTATATTGAAGGACAATCTATGTCGTTAGGACAAATGGCAAATGGCTTTTTAAGCATAGGAAACAATACTCGTGCGCTCGAGTTTTATATCCAAAAATTACAGATCGAAGAAAAAAGAAACAACCCTTACAACCTTGCCAGCGCAACAATGAACATTGGTCTTGTGTACGTATATGAGGAAGATTTTGACAAGGGTTTATACTATTTACGTAGGGCTGACTCGCTTATTACCGTACACAAAATAAAAAAGCTTGAGTACAATATAAAACTAAATATTGGCGACGTCTTCGACAAAAAGCATAATACTGATTCGGCTTTCTTTTATTTTAATGGAGCACTTCAAATTGCGAAAAAAATGGAAGACCAGAACCGTATTGGTATGGCAATGACAGGCTTGGGCCACACCAATTTAGAACAACAGCAGTACTCACAATCGCTTCAATATTACCAAGAGGGGCTTGGTTATTTAAAGGTTGCAAATAATGACGATATTTTTTGTGAAGCTGCCTTAGGTTTGGCTAGCCTGTATAAAGAAATAGGTAATAAAGATTCTGCAATTTGGTTTGCTCGCTCCTCGTTTATAATAGCCCAACGAGCCGGGTTTCAAGCCAGGCAACTGGATGCTGCCAATTTTTTAACGCAGGCATTTAGTGAGATGAAAACCAACAACGATAGTGCCTTGGCGTATCTGCAACAGGTAAAAATTATTGGTGATTCTATAAACAGCAAAGAAAAAATACGTGAGTATCAAATTATAACAATTGATGAGCAAATAAGGCAAGAAGAAATTGTGGCAAAAGCAAAGAAAATGAAAAAAGAACGAAACCAGCAATTACAGTTATTGCTCATCGGGTTGTTTATTCCATCACTATTTCTTGTTACACTTTTATTAAGTAGAGTTAAAGTACCGGTAAGAATAGTTAGATTTTTAGGCATTCTCTCTTTGTTGATTTTATTTGAATACTTGACGCTGCTTCTTCACCCGATTGTTGTGGAACTTACAAACCATACGCCGTTTTTTGAAATGTTGATTTTTGTAACCATTGCAGCTCTAATTATTCCAACCCATCATCGAATAGAACATTGGTTGATAGAAAAACTTACCCTAAAAAATGTAGCGGGAAACATTAAAATTAAAAGGCAAAGACTTAAAATAAAAAAAACCTCCTAGCTTGAGCCAGAAAGTTTTTTATGAATTTTTTGTAGTAAAAGAGTTGGCTACTGGCCGGGCTGCCTTGGCCTTGCAACGGCAGTAGTGTCAATAGTTGATTTGATGGTGTCTTTTACAACAACAGTTTTTTCTTCAACTTTTTTGTCGTTTTTGCTTTCGCATCCAACAGCAGAAAGCAACACGGCTAAAGCCAACAGTGTAAAAATGGAAAATTTTCTTTTCGTAAACAGCATACTAATTAATTTTAGATTATAATAATACAAAAAAAAATACCAAAGAAATAAAAAATTATTTTTTATTTTAAAAATTATTCAATTAAATGTGGTACAAACCTGCTCTTATTATCGGTTATTAAGTTATTCGCTTCTCTAATACCTATGCCTGCTGCCTCTTGCCCAATAATCCAACTGCCTACTACAGGGTAATTATCATCGAAGTCCGGCAGTTCAAAAAGTTGCTGGTACACAAAACCTTCCTGCCCATATTCTCCTGTAGTTTGCTCAATGGTGCCATAATGTTTAACCATTTCTATATTGCCACCTTCACGGGAAAGGATCGGTTTTTTTACATAATCTTTCATGCCATTTTCATCAAAATAGGCTGGCAATAAATACTCACAATTTGGATTTAGCTCCCACAAAATGGGTAAAATTGCCTTGTTCGATAAAATCATTTTCCATGATGGTTCTATCCAGAAGCTGTTATTGGTATCCTGTAAAATGTTCTTTCCAAAATTGTCCGCTGCAAGC
Organism: Ferruginibacter sp.; assembly: GCA_046153805.1. GTDB lineage: Bacteria > Bacteroidota > Bacteroidia > Chitinophagales > Chitinophagaceae > Ferruginibacter. The sequence continues at coordinate 2,538 of JBJXGJ010000246.1, forward strand.
CATTCCCATGGGTAAAGCTTAAAAATGTTTCTGATGGTTTCGTCTTCCGCATCTACAAATTGGCTGTTGTCATTGTCCCAGCCAATATCATCTATAAAAACAAGTTTTGTTTCTAATCCTGCCTGTATGGCGCAGTCCCGCATATATTCTGTATTTGTAAGATCTTCTAGCGTTTCTTTAAGGCAGGTAAAATGCAATTTGCCCGGTTGTAAATAGACTTTTAAATATTTCCAGTATGCAATTAATTTTTCATGAATGCTATTAAACTGATCTTTGCTTTTATCAAAATCTTGCAGCCAAAACCACTGTACAATTCCTGCTTCGAATAGGCTCGTTGGTGTATCTGCGTTAAACTCCAGCATTTTTATTTTGCCATTCTTAAAACATAAATCAAACCTGCCGTAAATGGATGGATGCTCTTCATTCCATGTTTTTTCTATGTGAGGAATATAATTTTCGGGAATGTGAAATTTGCTGTACAATTTATTATCTATAACGTGTTGTACTGCCTTTAAACAAAGGTCCCACAGCGTATTTGTCGCAGTTTCTATTTGTTCAATTTCTGTTAAGCTAAAACTGTAGTAAGCACTTTCATCCCAATACGGTACATCGGTTGTATGGAAACCAAAACCAAGATTTTCGACTAATGCTTGCCAGTTATTTCTGGCGGATGTTTTTATGCGATCCATTTGAAAGAAAATGTTTACTATTTATTATTTACTATTTGCCATTAGGCTTAAATTATCTACTACAACATTCACAATTACCAATTCACCATTAACAACACTAACTCCCTACACTGTACCCGCCTCTGCCAAAGCCGCCCCTTGTTACGTTGCCTTTATAGGCGTTGCTGCCAATGTTGGAGCCAGTAGGTATGGCGCCTGAATAATAACCTGCCCTGCTATAGCTCCCATTGTTGTAATTTCCATAGGGCCTAAAAGCATAGTACCAAAGCGCTACGCCAAGCAGTCCACTGCCGTGATGGGTTCTTGTGTAAGGTGCAGTACTGTCTCCACGCACATAGGTTTTGTTACCGCTGCCCCATTCAGGTTCTTTCTTTTTTTCCTGGCAACTTGCAAGCGCCGCAGTTATTAAAATGAGTTGTATTGTTTTTGACTTTTTCATTTTGTATTTTTTTCAGTTCACCATTCACTATTGACAATTCACATCATCATTTCACTGTTATAAATATTTCGTAGTCTTTTTGAACTGCTACGCTTTTTGTATCTCCCTCGCTGTTTTCTGCTGTTGTGTTTTCGATGCCCAATGAAGGTACCGTATCTCTGTGTTCAATATCTTTTATCTTGTTTCCTTTTACCCATACTGCATGTTTGGTAATTAAAATGTCATTCACACTGTCTAAATGATCTACGGTAACACTGCTTTCTACAGAGCCATTTTTATTTACTTCATTGATTAAGTCTTCCTGTTTTTCTTCTTCGCAGGAAACAAGTGCCGTCATTAAAATAATACTGAATGCTATTGCAAATATTCTTTTCATTTTTGGTTTAATCATGTGTGCAAATTTACATAAACAGTAGGGGATTTTGATAGGAAGTATTTTGAATGGTAAGCAACTTGTATGTTCTGTGATACCCCAGATGATGGCGATAAAAGCTAAACAGATATTCAACTGTTGAATGGCTCCCGACAAGGATGTAAGGTACACGGTGGCGGATGGGCAGTAGTAGCTGCCGCAAATAAAGTTGTATAAATTATACTAAAGATTTATGCGGCACTATTACAGACAGCCGCATATTAGTTGATATATATTGAAGCGGAAAAGCCCAACACATTTATTAAAAAGTATGTAAAAATACGGATGCCAACTTTCAAAAAGTTGGCATCCGTATTTTAAAAGAATTAAAAACTATTTCCCGCCAACAACCTGCACCCATTTACCATTGGTAGCTGCCGAAATGGTATTATCGTACATAGCCCGGCAATCTGTAGCCGCAAGAAAATACCTGCCGGGGTACGATGCATTTAGCTGAACATAATAAGTAAATGTTTCGCCTGCTCTTATATTGAAATAAGTGTAAACCCGGTCGTCACGCACATCTTGGTAAGTACTCGGCGAAGATTTAAAAGCGCCTTCGCCATCATTCATGCGCGGGTTTAGTATTTCCCAACCGCTTGGAAAAATTTGTGTCAATGCCATATTTAAATAATATTTATTGCCGGTATTTTTTACCGTAACCTTTGCAATAAAATCGATACCCTGCTCCAGCTGCGCAAAATTTACAGCCGTTTTATTTTGAGAAATATACTCCACTGTCATGCTTAAGGCGCCGGAGTTATTGGCCGTTTTTATGGTATCGCCCGTAAGCGGTTGGCCCTGCGTTATAACTTTCACATACAAAATGTTAGAGCCTCTGTTTGTGATGGAAACGTCGTTGCTGCCATCTTTGAGAACAATGGGTAACTGTTTTAAATGCGACGCTGCATTTATGTCTGTTGCTTTGCCTGCAAGGTTTGCAGCGGCAATAATTTTTGCACCACTTGCATTTTTACCACAATATTTTGCAATGGCCAGCAAACTGTACGCTGTTGTTTGTGTACTGTACCAGCTGTCTTCTGAAAGTTTTGCAGCCACATTGTTTAATACGCCTGCAGCCTGGTTTTTTCTGCCTAGAAGTGTCAGCGTTTCCAGCACCATCGCTTCGTCTCTTAAATTGGAGCCATACGTAAAACCATAATTTGTAACCGTTGGAAAAGTAACAGGTAAACCTGCAATTAAATCTACAGCTATGTTATCTTGTCCAGCCAATTTATAAGCTACAGCCAAGCGCCATTTTGCTTGTGCAGATAAATATTTAAACTCACGTAACCTATTCATAGCGCCCATCTCAGCAGATTTTGATAATGCCAGCGTATAAAGTCTGTACGCTTGTGAAAGATCTCCACCATAAAAATTGCTGGTGCTTGGTACCCATGCATTTGCTTTTGCACGCTGGTAGTTTTTCCACTGGTTTAATAAATTATCACTTACAACAAAACCATTGTATTGTGCTTCTATTAAAAAATGCCCGGCATAAGTTGTACCCCAGTCATCACTTTCATTGGCTCCTTGCCAGTAGCCAAAACCGCCATCTGTTCTTTGAAAATTTTGAATTTTTGCAATTGCCATTTTTACATTTCTATCAACGCTTGCCTTTTGAAATTCAGATAAATCTGTTAACTGGTTCAACAGCAGTTGTGGAAATGCCGAAGACGTTGTTTGCTCAATACAGCCATGCGGATATTCGATTAAATAGCTCAACCGCTTTTGTAAATTCATAGATGGAATGCTGGAAACTTCCATTACGCTTGTACCTGAAGATGCAACACCAATAGGCAATACAGCGGCATCCCATTTTTGCCCTGGTTGCAAAGTTATTTGTTGCACATTTGTTATTACAGGATTTGGATTTCGGACGTCCAACTCAATTTCGTCTGTGGCTTTTTCTGCACCGCCGCTCACACTTACTTTCATTTTGCCAATACCAGTAGTATTTTTTACCAACACATCAAAGTAGGCCAATTGTTCCCCGGGTTTATTAAAAGTGAGTGTCTGCGTGCTTGCTCCAACAACCTGCATAAAATTGTTTGGCTGCATAGAAACAGTTACATTTTTAATATTATTTTCCATGGCAAAAACGGTTACCGGAAGTTTGATCGTTTCGCCGGGTGCCAGTACTCGGGGGATGGTAGCTAACACCATCAAAGGTTTTTTTACTGTTACTGTTTTTTCTGCAAAGCCATAACTGCCGCTGCGTGCAGCCACCACCATGGTTCTTACAGAGCCAATATAATTTGGCATCATAAAAGTTTGCGTTTGTGTTTGCCCGCTGCGCAATGTAAACGGACCAATATATTTCACCACTGGTTTAAAACGGTTGGCGGTTTTTTGTTTTACAGGTCCGGCATCTTCATCACCACCAATGGTAAGAATTCTTTCTAAATCGCCACCCCAAGCACCAATTACCTGGTCAAACATGTCAAAGCTTTTTACGCCCAACGCTTCTCTTGCATAAAATGCAGCATGCGGATTTGGTGTTTTAAAACGGGTAAGATCCAGTAAGCCATCATCTACAACGGCTATGCAATAAGTCATTTCTTTTCCGTTTTTTTCACTCACTTTTATGCTCACATTTGTTTCGGGTCGAACACTCGCCGGCATGTTTATCTGCGGTGTGAGAACGGTATTTTTATCTTCAATAAAAAGTGGGATAGAGCCGTACATGCGAATGGGCAAATCATTTACCGTTTGTGCATGAGGTTGTAATAAGCTGATGGTAGCATAAATATTTGGCGCCATCGTTGCCTCTGCTTTAAATTTTACTACTGTTTGGCCTTGCGTTGTTTCCTGCCAAAAAGTTTTTAAAACTTTGCTGCCACTTTCTAAACTTACCAGTATTCTTCCGCCTTTTGCTGAGGGAATTTTTAGACTTATTTCGTCACCAACATTGTATTTATCTCTATCACTGCTGAATGACAACATGCTTGCTGCAGTTGCATCTTCATTGCCTGAGCGACTTTGCCAGCCAGGTTCATCTACATAAATTGTGCTGCCCGTTGTATGTCCACTCAATTTATCTTTAACCAGAATTAAATACCTTCCCCAATCATTTACACTGGTTTTAAAACTCCAAGAACCCTTGCCGTTGCTCAGTGTTACGTCATCTTTCCTGATAAGCTTATTGTATTCATCTTGTGTAAAATTGCTTAGGTTATCGCCGCCCGCATCCCACCACCAGCGCCATTGTATTTTGTAAAACTGTACTTCAACGCCTTGCGAGCCACCCAATAAATTTCCTTTTGTATCAACATTTACGAGTTGTACTGTGTGCTCTTTTCCGGTTAATAGATAATTGAATGGCTTTTCGCCTTCGGGCAATTTTAAACCTGCGTAAGATTTATATGGGCTGTATTGAACACTCAAATTATCTATGCTAAAACTGCCGCCCGGTTCAAAAACTTTGGTAAGTAAATTTGCGGTAAGCATACCCGGCGCAGCACCATCAATCTGGAAATCTGGTTTGATGGTTGCGTTTCCAGTTTCATCCAACGTGCCATCAAAAATTGTTTTGGTTTGTGTACTATAGTTTGCTGCCGGATTATCAAAATTATAATCTGGAAACTTAGAGAAAACCGTTTTGCGTGCGTATAAAGAAGCGTCAATTTTTGCCTGCAAATTTTTACCGGGGCTTCCAAATAACCACATCGAATTTAACGTTCCGGTATTTGTGCTGTTTACCCCAAGAATGGCATCTTTTCCAAAATCAATATTTATTTTTAAGCGGTTTGGCATTACCGTCTCTATCTTGATTGTCTTTTCAAAAACGGCGCCACCAACCTTTATACGTGCCATCCAATTGCCTGTGGGAGAAGACTGATCGGTTTTCGTTTTAAAAATATTGAAACCATCTACACCATTGGTTTGTATTAATTTTTTATAGAGTTGTCCCTGCGGGGAAATGAGGTTGAACTCCAACGGCATATCTTGCGGAAGATTGCCTGTTTTATCTTCAACAATACAGTTTATAAAAAGACTATCACCAGGGCGCCAAACGCCCCGTTCACCAAAAATAAATCCTTTAATACCGTTCTTTATATCTTCGCCACTAACATCAAATCTGCTAAGTGGTAATGAACTTCCATCATCCAGTTTTAAATACCCTCTTTCATCACCCTTTTTTGCAATAAGCAGGTAGGGTTTTTGTTTCATTTGTACGGTTGCGAAACCATCCCCGTCACTGCTGCTTTTTGCAATTACCTGATTCTGGTAATCCATCACAAATAAATCTACGCCAGTCATAGGTTCGGTAGAAATGATGCTGCTTACTGCCACATTTATTGAATTATCGTTTCCTTTTTTTACGGTTAATCCAATATTACTTGCCAAGATATTTCTGGATGCCCAACGGTCTTTATTAAAATAGGAGTTGCTCGCGGGATCATCTTTTTTCTCCCAGTTATAGCCACGTGGGTAGTAGTTATCGTAGTTGTCCCAAAACTCGTCATAGTCATCTTTACCTGTGCTGTTGCCATAATAGTTCTCTTCATCTTCATAATAATCATTGCTGCTATTTTCTTCTGCTTCAGTTGTATCGCTCGCCATTTTCGTATAGAGCGAATAGGTGGGGCGAAAGCCGATGGTAACTCTGTAAATGGCGCCTGGCTCGGTTTTTAGAAATTTATCTATATCTAAACTAAAGCGTTGTTTGGTATGAAGATCGAGCGTTTTATCATCATCTAATCTCAAGGTTTTTTGTACAATTGGTTTTGCTACCCGCCTAAGATCCTGCTCACCATCCATTTCGTTTTGCTGTAAAAACTGTGGTACATTGTTTTCAAATATTTTGATGATACTGATGTCAACTGCACTTAAGTTAATAGCATCAAATGGTAAGACCAATTTACCCGAGGTTGGCAAAATATTTCCTTTACCTAAAATTTTTACTGACGGTTTTTTATTTTCGAAAATGATGTTTGCTTGAAAGCCGGTATTTAAGTTTTCGCCCCAAGTGTCTTTTATACCTGTGTTTATATTTATGCTGTAATTCCCTTCCAATGATTTTCCTGAAAATAATTTTACTTCGCTGCCATTAATCGAATAAGAAACATCAGGTTCATTGCTGATGCTTACCAAACCTGTAAGGTCTTGCCCAACTGCAATTGGCTGGCTGAACTGTATAGATGTGTATTGTTGGGCATCGTTTACAGGCATCACATCTAAAACTTTAAAATCGCCTATTGCAGGTACAGCAAGGGTTTGCTCACCTTCAATTCTAATATTCATACTGCTGCCATTCCATTTTAAGAGCAAGGGTGTTTCTGTTTCTTTGCTTCGTTCTAGTCCATTGATCGCGTAAGAGTGGGATCTTCCTGCATCTGCATGTTGCCAAACAATTGTATAATTTTTGCTGTTTTGTTTTGCGGTTAATAATTTTTCAATTGCTTTGCTATCTTCTGCATCAGCGGTTGTTATTTCGCCATTTAAAAACATTTTATCTTTTGTGCCGCTGCTGCGCAACCCATTATTCGTTACTTTAAAAGATGGTTTTACCGTTTGAAAATTAAATTTAAGTTCTTCAAATTTCGAGGGAACTTTTGTGGCTTTACCGAGATTAAATTTTACTGTGTATAATTCATCAGGAGCCAGATTTTTCTCCGGTTTAAATTCAATTGTTCTGGCATCTACCCATGTAGCTTTTCCTTTTACAGCCGGGGAAAGTTCAAACATTTTATCATTTACAGGTTGCCCTACAGTATGCGTTGTAGCTGCGTCTGCGGCTAGCTGTACCTTAACACTGCTCGTTTTAGAAACAACGCCTGTGGTATAAGCTTCCACATATTTTGCAAAAGCAGGGTCAACATCAAACCATTTTTGGGTGTTGTTGTTTTTGCAGGAATTAGAAAGGAAAACAAGTGCGACAAAGCATAAAAATGTCTGCGCAAAATGATTGCGAGATTTTAAAAAAGAATGCGATAACATGGTGATTGGTTTGTGAAATGATGAGTGCAATAAAATTGCTTACCTAAATGTTATATTATTTTTTGATATGCGCAAAAGATTTTTTTGTGTAGGAAGTGAATTAGGAAAATATTAAGGAATAGGGAGCGCTAAAATTCATCGCTAGCCAAGTTGATATAAAAAACTGTATCAATAAAAAATAAAATATTGGAATTGGTGATGACATTTTCATCGTGGATATCTTCAAGAATTAAACCTAATTCTTTGTTGTAATAATCATTTCGCTTAGTATTTTCAAAGCCATTGAATGCCAATAATGTTTTCACATTTGATAAATTCACTTTCGCATCCGAGGTTATATAGGGTTGTTTTATTACAGCTTTTAAAATTGTATCTTCTTCAATAAAGCCCAATAATTCGTACGCTGTTTTTGAAAATAATAAATTGTGTATTAGAACACTGTTTAAAAAATCTAACCATGTATTGTAATAAATACCATCATTAATTTTTATTACAGTTCTATTGTCATCAGTTAAATAAATTTTAGCTTCTCCTCCTTCTGCTAAGTAGCGGCTACTATCAGGGATTTTCTTAAACATTAAATTATTATCATCAGCATATTTTTTTAATAGGTCAGCCTGCTTTTTTTTGAGCATTGCTCTGTAGTCGAATTCTTTTTTAACTGTTGTACTTGCGCTAAAGCTTTGGCATAAGTAGTTGCGGGCATTTGTGCAATTACAGCTTTGCTCTTCAATGATAATTCCGCTAATGATATTTTGTAGTTTTCTTCTTGTTTCATTATCGCACATATTTGATAGTAAAAATAGATAATTTTTGATAAATGGCTATCATGTAAACAGTTCATTATAATTATTTAAACCAAATTCTCACCCTATCATCCCACTTGCGCTGCGCAGCTTTTTCATCGAGTAGGTTTTCCATTGCATCGTAAATTTGATTCAGTTGTGCATCATGTTCACCCATCCTTGCTTTTATTTCTTTGAGTTGTTCTTTAAAGTCTGTTTGTTTTATCAGAATTTTTCTTACATCTACAAAAGCCCGCATAATGGCAATATTCATCTTTATTGCTTTATCTGAATTTATGATTCCGCTTAGCATAGCCACGCCTTGTTCGGTAAATGCATAGGGTAAAGATGAATTCGGTCTTTTATTAACTGATGTCATCACAATTTATGATGACATCTAATTTGAAGTTTGCTCCAATTGAGACTTTATTTGCTCAGATTCAAATTGGGTAAGCTGAAACATAAAATCATCTGGAAATCGTTTAATATTTCTTTTAACTGACTGATTAAGTACGCGAGTTTCAATTTCATACAATATCGCCAAATCCCTATCAAGCATTACCATTTCTCGTCTCAGCTCATAAATTCTGTTTTGAATACTTTGAATAATCTCCATAATTAAATTTATATAGTTAAAAAAAGAAATATAATATGAAATAACTGGGTTACAAAATAAAGTATCGAAATTTTTAATGGATTATAATAGTATTTGTTTACTAAAGGGAAGGCAATAAAATTTTAATCTAGCACACTAGTAAATTACAATAGAATAATAATGTGCTTTTAGTTTAAAAGGGAATAAAATATTACCTTCATAAAAACGATTTTAATGGGATTAGTCTACGCAGATATAACTTTGATAAATGGTGAAGATTTGATCTTGGCCAAAAGAAATATTATAGGTGAAGAAGAGATTAAGCAAATGACAGTAACTATGCTAGCTGACAGCGGTGCTTACATGATGGCAATAAATGAGTCGATACAGGAGCAATTAAAACTTGATGTAAAGGAGAGAAGAAAAGCGCAAATGGCCGATGGAAGTATTCAAGAATATGATGTAGTTGGGCCAATTGAAGTGAAGTTTAAGAATAGGCGATGCTCAATAGATGCTATGGTTTTACCAGGAGATAATGAACCTTTGCTTGGCGCTATTCCAATGGAAGATATGGATATTTTAATCCACCCACGACGCCAAGAACTAATTGTAAACCCCGACCATCCTTATTTTGCACAAATGAAAATGAAATAGCTTTTAGCATATTTTAAAGGACCCCAAAATTTTATTTGAGGTCCTTTTAATGCTATATCTCCTGCCCCCTCAACAAATCTTCAAACACTTCTCTTCTTCTTATAATTCTTGCATCACCGTTTTCAATTAAAATTTCAGCTGGTTTTAGGCGGCTGTTAAAATTGGATGACATTTCAAAACCGTAAGCACCGGCATTATAAAAAACCAGATAATCTCCCTCACGCACTTCGGGTAAGGCACGATCCCAGGCAAATGTATCCGTCTCACATATGTTGCCAACAATTGTATAAATGCGTGAGGTTCCATTGCTGTTGCTTACATTTTCAATGTGATGGTATGCATCGTACATCATGGGGCGAATAAGATGATTAAAACCACTATCTACACCAACAAAAACGGCCGAAGTAGTTTGTTTAATTACGTTTGCTTTTACGATAAGATAACCGCATTGGCTCACCAGGTATTTACCTGGCTCAAACCAAACCTGTAAATTCTTTCCAGTCTCAGCTTCAAAAACCTTAAACGCTTCGGCTACTTTTTCGCCCAATAAATTTACGTCGGTTTCTTTTTCCCCTGGTTGGTATGGCACTTTAAAACCGCTGCCCAAATCAATGTACTTTAATTCAGGAAAATGGGTTGCCATGCTAAACATAACATCAAGCCCTTCCAGAAAAACATTGATGTCTTTTATCTCACTGCCGGTGTGCATGTGTATGCCTTCTACATGCAGACCTGTGGCCTTAACTATGCGCTCTATATGACGAAGCTGGTGTATGGAAATACCAAATTTACTGTCTATATGCCCGGTAGAAATTTTATAATTCCCCCCTGCTAAAATATGCGGGTTTAAGCGAATGCAAATAGGGTACGAATTACCAAAACGGTTTCCGAATTGTTCAAGAATAGAAATATTATCTATATTGATATTTACCCCTAATTCTTTGGCTTCCAGTATCTCTTCAAAATCAACACAATTTGGCGTGTATAGGATGTTTTCTTTTTCAAAACCTGCCATTAACCCAAGTTTTACTTCGTTAACACTTACACAATCAAGCGCAGCGCCTAAGCTGTGTATGTAACGCAGCACATTAATGTTGGTAAGCGATTTGCAGGCATAAAACATTTTTGCATTGCAATTGCTAAATGCATGTGTAAGTTTTTCATATTGCTGTTTTATGCTGTCTGCATAATAAACATACAATGACGAACCGTATTGGTCTGCAAGGCTTTTTAACGATTCATGTGAGAGCTGTTGATTCATTTTTTGTTGATTAAATTGTTAACGGTATTTAAAATTATTGTAAAATAAAAAGGCATTTCCTTTTGAGAAATGCTTTCTGTAAAAAATCTTTGTATGTTGATATTTTAAGACGCTTCCTCGGTGTCAGTTTCTTTCTGTTTATCCTGTTTTATTTGAGATTCTTTTTCCATTTCGATCGTTTCTAAAACGGTCGTTTCGGTAACTTTTATTAGTTCGGTATCTGTTTCATGGTGGGTTTCTGCATGAATATGAGTAGGTACTTCATTTTCAACAATGTGCAATGTTCCCATTTCACCACCCGTCACTTCATGTTCGTGAACTATTTCTTCGCCCCGCATTTCCATACTACTCACCTCAGTAGCTTTTACAATTTCATTCAAATATACCTCGTTAATTTTTGGTAATTCCGCTGCACTGTTTATACCAAAATAATCCATAAAAGATTTAGAGGTTGCATATATGAGTGGTTTGCCAACGGCATCTTCATTTCTACCACTTATGATTACGAGATCTTTTTCCAGTAATTTCTGCACAGCATAATCGCAGCTAACGCCTCGTATGCTTTCAATTTCGCTTTTTGTAATGGGTTGCTTGTATGCAATAATGCTCAAGGTTTCCAGCGATGCGGTAGATAATCTTTTTATAAATTTATCTCCGTTAATAAGTGCGACTGTTTTATGGTACTCAGGTTTTGTAAGAAACTGCCAGCCGCCACCACTTTGCTTTAATTCGAAAGCGTAAAATTCTGAATCGTATTTTTCTTTTATACCATTTATGGCAGCATCTACCTGGTCGGTATCTGCACGGTCTTCTATAAAACCCAGGGCGGAGTTTATAAGCTCCGTAATTTCTGCTGCAGATAATGCTTTATCGCTTGCAAAAATTAGCGCTTCAATGTGTGGTATGATTTGGGAAATTTCCATGAAACAGTTCGCAATTTGCAAAGGGCAATTGGCAAATCGCAAAATTTGATTTTATAATTTTTAATCGAAATAAAATATTTAAAAAAGGAATATCTATTTACTTAGCAAAGTGCAACATTGGCAACTGCCCATTGCCAACTGCTTAACCATTCAATGCCGCAGCGCCGCTCACAATCTCACTCAATTCTGTTGTAATAGCTGCTTGCCTTGCACGGTTGTAACTAATTTTCAATGATTTTAATAATTCGTTCGCATTGTCACTAGCTTTATCCATTGCAGTCATACGGGCACCGTGCTCACTTGCATTGCCATCAAGCACTGCTTTGTACAATTGAGTGTTCAGTATTTTAGGCATCAATTCAGCAATCAACACCTCTTTGCTTGGCTCGAATATAAAATCTGCATTTACTTTCGATACCGTTTCAGAAGTTCTTCTAACCGGCAAAAACTGTTCTGCTATATATTGCTGGGTAGCTGCATTTTTAAATTCACTAAACACAAGTTCTATCTTGTCGTATTCCCCATTTGCAAAAGCATCCATCGCATATTTAGCGGCAGACTGTACTTTTTCAAAACTTAGCCCTGTAAAAATACTCCAGTAAGTATCTACAACCTTGTATCCGTTCTTTGCAAAATGTTCGTACCCTTTTTTACCAATCGGTAGTATGGTCACATTTCCACTAGCCAGCTGTGTTGAATATTTTTCTTTAATTACTGTTTTGGTTAGTTTGATAAGGTTGCTGTTGTAACCTCCACATAATCCACGATCGCTTGTAACAACAATGATTAAAACTTTTTCTACAAATCTTTCTGTGGCAAGAGCCATTCCCAATTCACCTTCAGCGCTGCTAACAATATTGCCCAGCACTTCCTGTAATTTTTGTGCGTATGGACGCATTTGGGTTATTGCATCCTGCGCACGTCTCAATTTGGCTGCACTTACCATTTTCATGGCTTTTGTAATTTGTTGGGTACTCTGTACGCTTTTAATCCTTGTTCTTACCTCTTTTAATGCACCGCTCATGTTATAATTTTTTTACTATATGAGTATCTCGTTTTGAGGGCGCAAAAGTAAGGAAAAAGCCTTATAGTTCACAACTCCTGAGCATGTTTAAACCTTTGGGGTTTCAAAAAAACTTATTTGTACATTTGCTCCCCTTGGTTACAAATGTTTATTCGCTGTCATTTTGGCTAAAAAATATTATGCGCACCATATTTGACAAACCATTGATATTATCATTATAACTATTTCAATAAAACATATTTATGCTCGGAATTATTTCTAGAATGTTTGGTGGCAATAAGAGTGAAAAAGACGTAAAAAAAATTATGCCTGATGTAGAAAAGGCGAAGGTTTTTTATGCTTCGTATTCAACTTTAAGCAACGACGATTTACGTGCTAAAACATTTGAATTTAAAAATAGGATCAAACAATTTCTTGCACCTACAGATGCTGCCATTCAGGAAAAAAAAGACAGTGCTGAACTACTTCCGCTTACTGATATTGATGGAAGGGATGGTATTTACAAAGAAATAGATGAATTACAAAAAGATCGCAATCAGAAAATAGAAGATGTTTTGTTACAAATTTTGCCGGAGGCTTTTGCAGTTGTAAAGGAAACCAGCAGAAGGTTTAAAGAGAATGAAAGTATAACGGTGATGGCCACCGATTTTGATAGAGAACTTGCCACAAAAAAACAAAATGTTCTCCTTGAAGGTGACAAAGCCGTACATAAAAACAGCTGGACGGCCGCAGGTACAACAGTGAGTTGGAATATGGTACATTATGACGTGCAGCTTATTGGCGGAGCCGTATTACACTCAGGCAAAATTGCCGAAATGGCAACCGGCGAAGGTAAAACCTTGGTTAGCACACTGCCGGCTTACTTAAATGCACTTGCCGGCGAAGGTGTACACATAGTTACTGTAAATGATTATCTCGCAAAAAGAGATAGCGAATGGAACGGTCCGATATTTGAATTTTTAGGCTTGAGGGTAGATTGTATTGATAAACATGAACCGAATAGCGATGCCCGCAGAAATGCCTACAATGCGGATATTACTTATGGTACCAACAATGAATTTGGTTTCGATTATTTAAGAGACAACATGGTGCACTCTCCAGATGAAATGGTGCAGCGCAAACATCATTTCGCTATGGTAGATGAAGTGGATAGCGTATTAATTGATGATGCACGTACACCATTAATTATCTCAGGGCCTGTTGGGCATAGTGATAATACACAACAGTTTTTTGATTTAAAACCTCGTATAGAAAAACTGGTAGATGCACAAAGAAAAGCTGTAAATACTTTTTTAATAGAAGCAAAGAAAAAAATTGCTGAAGGCAACGATGACCCAAAAGATGGTGGTTTGGCATTGATGCGTGCCCACCGTGGCTTGCCCAAAAACGGTGCCCTTATTAAGTTTTTAAGTGAGGCCGGAAACAGGGTGAAATTACAAAAATCTGAGAATTATTATCTCGCAGACCAGCAAAAGCAAATGCCGAAAGTTGATGAGGAACTTTACTTTAGCATTGATGAAAAAAACAACCAGGTTGAACTGACTGATAATGGGTTGAACCTGATTACCCGAAGCGGAGAGGATCCTGAGTTTTTTGTGTTGCCCGATATTTCAACAAAAATTGCAGCAATTGAAAAAACTGATCTTACGCCTGAAGAAAAATTACAGCGCAAAGATAATTTGATGACGGAATACTCCATGAAATCGGAGCGCATTCACACCATACAACAGTTACTAAAGGCATACACTTTATTTGAAAAAGATGTGGAGTATGTTGTTATAGAAGAAGAAGTAAAAATTGTAGATGAACAGACTGGTCGTATAATGGAAGGTCGCAGATACTCAGACGGTTTGCACCAGGCATTGGAAGCAAAAGAGAACGTAAAGATTGAAGCATCTACACAAACTTATGCAACGGTAACTTTGCAGAATTACTTTCGTATGTACCACAAGCTTGCGGGCATGACGGGTACTGCCGAAACCGAAGCAGCAGAGCTTTGGAGCATTTATAAACTGGATGTGGTAAGCATACCTACCAACGTAAAAGCTGTGAGAATTGATGGAGAAGATTATGTTTATAAAACGACCAGAGAAAAATACAAGGCCGTAATAGATGAGGTAGAAAAAAATCGTACAGCAGGTCGTCCTACTTTGGTGGGTACAACCTCGGTAGATGTAAGTGAGTTGATCAGCCGAACACTTCGCCAGCGTGGTATTCCGCATAATGTATTAAATGCAAAACAACATAGTAAGGAAGCCCAGGTAGTTGCGGAAGCAGGATTTGCAGGTGCAGTAACGATAGCAACAAACATGGCTGGTCGTGGTACAGATATTAAGCTGGGGCCAGGTGTAAAGGAAGCAGGTGGTTTGGCAATTGTGGGTACTGAACGCCATGAGAGCAGGAGAGTAGACAGACAGCTTCGTGGGCGTGCGGGTAGACAGGGAGATCCGGGAAGTTCTATCTTTTTTGTATCGCTGGAAGATAGTTTGATGCGCATGTTTGGCTCAGAAAGAATTGCAGGGCTGATGGATAGAATGGGGTATAAAGAAGGCGAGGTGATACAACACAGCATGATTACAAAAAGCATAGAACGTGCACAGAAAAAAGTGGAAGAAAATAACTTTGGTACACGTAAAAGATTGTTGGAATATGATGATGTAATGAATAAGCAGCGTAATGTAATTTATGGTAAAAGAAACCATGCTTTATTTGGAGAAAGGCTTGCGCTTGATTTGGACAATTCTTTTTACTCCGTTGCAGAAGGGCTTGTTGCATCATTTAAAGAAGCTAACGACTACGAAGGTTTTAAGCTAGCTGTTATTATAAATTTTGGGATGGAAACTTCCATCACGGAAGAAGCATTGGAAAAAACGGCGTTAAATAGTTTGGCTGAAAATTTATACAGCGAAGCCATTACACATTACAACAAAAAGAAGTTGGCTTTGGGTGAGCAAACAATGCCAATTATCGGCAAAATTCGCAAAGAGCAGGGCAACCAGATAGAAAATGTGCAGGTGCCATTTACCGATGGCAAAAAGGGAATAATGGCATTGGCAAATTTGGATAAATACCTTGCAACAAACGGTGGTGAGCTTGGTAATGCTTTAGAAAGAAGCATCACACTATCAACCATAGATGATGCATGGAAAGAGCATTTAAGAGCGATGGACGATTTGCGCCACAGTGTGCAGACAGCGGGTTACGAGCAAAAAGATCCCTTGGTAATTTATAAGATTGAAGCTTTTGCCGCATTTAAAGAAATGGACGATAAAGTGAACAAGGATATTGTAAGTTTCCTTTGCCATGCAGGCATACCGATGGAGCAAACCAATGCAGGACAAATTAAAGAAGGCAGAGAGCAAAAAACAGATATGCGCAATATGAACATGAATAAAGCGCAGATTGATGCAGCAGGGGATGATTATGCGGCCAACCAAAATGATTATTACGATCCAAGTGCGGGTGCCGGCGAAGCTGTAAAGCAAATGCCTATAACCCGCGAGGAACCTAAGATCAGTAGAAATGCACCTTGCCCTTGCGGTAGCGGAAAGAAGTTTAAAAATTGCCATGGCGCAGGAGCGTAAAGCAAGATATTAGATACAAGACACAAGAAAGAGGAGTAGCTGAAAAGTTATTCCTCTTTTTTTGTTTGGGGCTTTCGGCAGTGGCTCTCAGCTCAACTTTTGTCCGTACTGTCTGTAGTAGTGCCGCAGCAAAGTTTAAAATAATGTAAGTCTTATTATTTCGGCAGCTACTACTGCCCATCACGCAGCCTTTGGGCATTAAATCTTTTTTCAATATTTATTGTGGAATAGTTTTAAGCGGAGATTGTGTAAAATTTTTCGATAAGGTGAGGGGGTAAATTAATCATTTGTGTAATTGAGTTGTTTATATTTGAATATTGGGCGCAATACATAAAACACATTCATGTCAGAGGTTCAATTTTCTTTAACGATATTGGTATTAATAATTATACTAAACATTATAATAACTGCTTTATATCGTAAGTATGACCAATTTAGAATTCGAGGTGGTGATACTATTGATCTGGGCAACTATTCAAGTACAACAAGTGTAGGACCCGGCTCATTCATGCCTAGATTTCCATTTCTTATTTTAAGAAAAGATAAAGAATGGACATTACGGAGAATTGTAATCATGCATAACCTTTTATGTATAATTGTTTATGTTCTTTTTGTATTAGTGATTTTTTATAGTCCAACTTAAATAATGCGACCAACAATATTTAACTAAACCCTTATACCATGCCAACCACAGCCACCACCGTAAATGAATATATCGACTCTTTGCCTGAAGAAAGAAAAGCTGCAGTTACAAAACTTAGAAAAACTATAAAAGCAAACTTGCCTAAAGGTTTTGAAGAAGTAATGAGTTATGGAATGATAGGATTTGTGGTACCGCACAGTATTTACCCGAGTGGCTACCATTGCAACCCAAAATTGCCGTTGCCTTTTATAAATATTGGTTCTCAAAAAAATTATATAGTGGTACACCACATGGGTGTGTATGCAAGTACCAATCTCTTGGATTGGTTCGTGGGAGAATATGAAAAAGTTCCGGCGAAACTTGATATGGGCAAAGGTTGTATACGTTTTAAAAAACCTGAGGAAATTCCTTTTGAGTTGATTGGTGAATTGGCGAAGAAAGTAACTGTGCAACAGTGGATAGATATTATGGAAGGTACTGTTGCAGCTGCTGCGAAAAATAAAAAAGTAGCTGCAAAAAAATAGTTCTTTTCTAGTGCATAATAAAAGTTGAATAAAGATAAAATGTTTAACGGGCTGCGGATAGAAGTGGCTACCCCGCTGAAGCTTTGTGGGTAGGTTTTGAGGCGGAGTAATAACGAATAGCCGTGGCAAATGACGAAATATATTCTGAAAATAACGCCCCCAAACTTTAAGTAAATCAGCTTGGCATGTACTATATTTGATAAAAGCTGTACAAACCCGTAACCCTAAACCCGCAACTCGAAACCTAAATCTTCCCATTTGAACCTTGAACCTTTCCCCCTTATCTTTGCCGAAATTTAACAACCATATTTATAACTTATACAAATAAACATGTCAGTTTTAGTAAATAAAAGCTCAAAAATTATTGTACAGGGTTTTACCGGTACGGAAGGTAGCTTTCATGCTACGCAAATGATTGAATACGGAACAAATGTAGTAGGTGGAGTTACGCCCAATAAGGGCGGAACGCAGCATTTGGAGCGTCCGGTTTTTAATACAGTGGCAGATGCCGTAAAAGCGACCGGTGCTAATGTAAGTATCATTTTTGTGCCACCTGCATTTGCAGCAGATGCAATTATGGAAGCTGCTGAAGCAGGCATTGCATTAATTGTTTGTATTACAGAAGGTATTCCGGTGGCTGATATGGTGAAAGTGAAAAATTATTTAGTTGGAAGCAGCAGCAGGCTAATAGGTCCAAACTGTCCTGGTGTTATAACCGCTGATGAATGTAAAGTTGGTATTATGCCCGGCTTTATTTTCAAGAAAGGTCGCATTGGTATTGTGAGCAAGAGCGGTACACTAACTTATGAGGCTGCTGACCAAGTAGCAAAGGCAGGCTTGGGAATTTCATCTGCTATTGGTATAGGTGGCGACCCAATTATTGGCACGACTACCAAAGAAGCTATTGAGCTGTTTATGAATGACGATGAAACGGATGCTATTGTAATGATTGGCGAAATTGGTGGTGGCATGGAAGCAGAAGCTGCTGAGTATATAAAGAGTACTGGGAATAAAAAGCCGGTTGTTGGGTTTATTGCAGGACAAACTGCGCCTCCAGGTCGTAGAATGGGCCATGCAGGTGCAATTGTAGGAGGAGAAGATGACACAGCTGCTGCAAAAATGAAAATTATGGCGGCTTGTGGGATACATGTGGTGGCTAGCCCTGCCGATATTGGAAAAACGATGGCGGAAGCAATGAAAAAGTAATCTTGCGTTTTCTGCGATAGCGAAAAATATAATTCAATTAATAAAAAAGTCCCGCATCTTTTACAGAGCGGGGCTATTATTTTACATTTTTATTTAATCATCTTTTCCATCATTGTCATCATGATCACCGTGACCATGGTTTTTGTCTTTTTCACCGTTGCGGTTATCATGCGGATATTTATTTTTCTTATTTTTCTTTCCCTTGCCGTTGTTGCCATTATTACCATTTCCACTAAATTGTTTTTCAGTAACAGTAACTTGTCCGTTATTATCAATATTTAAAGTGGTTTCTATACCTGCTCTAAAATTAATTGTGGAATTATAAATAACCCTGGGTACCTGCCTGCCTAAAATACTGATTCTGTATTCCGATATAATTACTGCATGGCTGCCGGGGCTCAACGTTCTTAAGCGCACCGTATTACTATTGCTGTTAATTGGGTTGGCCCCAATAATATCACAATCACGCGAATGCA